>DATHTJ010000186.1:0-7157 GCA_035463315.1 Pseudonocardiaceae bacterium | reverse complement strand
ATCCAGTGGCTTACGGCACGCGATCGGCGAGCTCCTCACCTGCCCATTCTGCTTGGATATGTGGGTGGTCACCGCACACATGATCGGATTGATATTCGTGCCGCGGTTCACTCGGATGACGGCAGCCACATTCACCGCGCTTGCTGGTGCCGACTTCTTGCATCTCGCCTACACCCGCGCGATGCAAGCGACCGACAACTGACATCAGTGTAGGGCTGCCTATAGCTGCACCGTCGTGGTCAGGCGCACGACGGAGGGCTGGCGTGGCGCCGAGCCGAAGCCGAATCGGACGGGCGGAAAGACGTCGGTCATGGCACCGAGATCCGCCCCCCGCCAGTTGGCGGTCACGGACACCAGCAGATGGAGGTCCCAGGCTCCGTACCACTCCCTTCGCCCACCACCGGCGCTACCCCGGGTGCGCACACCGGGGAGCATGGCACGGACCAGCGGGTCCATCAGAGCCGCCCAGGCCGGGGTCGTGGCCACTGGGCGAGGCACGGCTCGCAGCAGCAGCCCGAGCCAGCTCCTTTGCCCAATGATCAAAGTGGCGTGCAGCTGCCCGGCTACCACTTCCCACCGCCCCGGCTGGCGGATCACCTCGACCGGCGTGACGTCGAGGGAATCGAATCGGTACGTGCTGGCGACGAAACGGGCGACCTCGTCGCTCGGAGCAATCAGCAGCCTGGTGCCGTCGGGTTCCTCGAGCATGACATCGCTGATCGGGCCGAAGGGCGACACCGGCCATCGTCCGACGACGACGCGGTGCCCCGTCGTCGTACCGAAGGCGGCGATCTCGCCGTCAAAGCGCCAGCGCATGGCCGTGGACGACCGCTTGGTCCGTCGCATCCTCACCCCGTGGCGAGAGGGGACTGCTTAGGGTCGCTGTCCGATGCCGGTGGCGATCTCACCGGCTTTGCCGCCGGGGACTCGGGGAGACAGTGGCGGGGTCGGCATCCCGGCGCCGCGCCGCAGGCCCTGCAAGAATTCGGTGATGGCCTCGCCTGAACTGTGGCGAGCTGACCAACCGAGCTCGGTCTGGGCCCGAGCGGTGTCCATGATCGGGAGACGAAGGACCGCGTCGAACAGGTTAGGGGACGCGGGGAGAAGATGGAGGTGCCAACCGGCGGCCAGCGCCGCACGGACCGACCAGCTAGGCACTCGCACGATACGAGCCTGGAGGCAACCGGCCAGCATCTGCGCGTCGACCACAGGGTCAGCTGCGATGTTAAACGCGCCGCGTACCGGGTGCCGAGCAGCCAGCCGGTAGGCCTCGGCAGCATCAGCGGTGTGCAACGCCTGGAACCGCAACCCTGGCATATCGGGAATGACCGGGACGAGACTGGGTTGGGCGAGCCGGGGGGGCACCAGTGGTCCGGCGAACAATCGCCATTGCTCGCTGGCTGCTTCTTCTTTGAAGATGAATCCGGGTCGTAGCCGCACCACCCGCACGTCTGGGTTCTTGCATTCAAAGCTGTCGAGAACGCGCTCCAGATATGCCTTTTCACGGGTATAGGACGCTGCTGGCCAGCCGTTTGTTGGCCAGCTCTCGTCCACGGCACGGTCCTTGGGGCCGGGCGAGTAGGCGCCCACCGAAGAGGCATACACCAGGGCCGATACACCGGCGTCGGCGACCGCATTGAAGACGCGAATACTACCCAAGACATTCGTGCGCCACGTCGTGACCGGTTGGTGTGTCGGTTGAAAGAGCCACGCCAGATGCACGACGACGTCTGCCCCCCGGAAAAGACCCACGAGGTCATCGTCGACGATGTCTGCGGCTACCCACTCTGTCTTGGGTGCCGTCCACTCCGGAAGCCGGCGCGCAAGGCCGAGCACCGAACCCACCTTCGGATCCCGGCCGAGCGCTTCGACAACGCTCGTACCAACATTCCCCGTGGCCCCAACGACCACGACTCTCGCACCGGACGTCCTATCAACCCGTTCTGCGGCTGCCATCAGATCCTCCCTGAGGTACTTGTCTGGGCGCCGCCGCCACGAGTGCGTCATCTGACCCGCGTGGCCGGAAACCCTCGATACCGGGGAGTACCCCGACGGTAAGCAAGGTGAACATAATCAGCGACTGCATCGTGCCTACGTCGCGCCGATAGCCGGCCGCGTGAGCGAGGTTCTCGATCATCGGGTGGTGCTCTTGCGGTGCACCGCGACGATCCCCTCCACGGCGCTCTCGAACCGGGTGGGCGTGGCGGTGCCGGCGCAGCGGCCCGCCAAGGCGGCCACCGTGCCGGCGGGGAAGGCGGCGCTGGGCACGTCGCTTCGTCTCACCCAGCACCAGGGTGAGGTGCTGAGGTTCCACATCATCCCATCCGCCACTCCTCGAGCCAGTCAGAATGGGTCTCGTACGCCGAGGCGAGCATTTTCAGTGTGTTCTCGTCCTGCTGGTCGTTCACCTCGCGGCGGATGAATTCGGCCTTTTCGTGGAAGGGGACGGGAACGTGCTCCTGCGGCACCTGCCCCGAAAGGAGCAGGAGGCCTTTCCCATCGTCCGTACGGATGATCCGCAGCCTGCCGCGACGCTCAGCTTCGTCTAGATAAGGCAGCTCTCCCTCCGCAAGTCGCTGCTCGTCCTCGGCCAGCCGAGCGAGCACGAACGCTCCCAGTTCTCCCATGGGGTTCCAGCCTCCTTCGCACAAGTCGCCAGGTCCCGCTCAGCGGTGACTACTACCGCTGCCGCAACACGATCAGGTGGAGCGCCCGCACTGTGCGGACCCGCTCATCAGATGGCGTGCCCCCACTCGGCGTGTCGCACCGACCTGCCCCGCGGGAACTCGTCGTCGCGGGCTCGTTGTTCCTCGGCTGTGCCGGGCTTGTCGATACCCATGCCGAATGCCGAGGTCGCCACCACCACATCGAGTTCGTCGGCCAGGAACTGCTTGTGCACCCGCTCGCGGTCGGCGGCCTTCATCCCGGCGTGATAGGCCGCCACCATTACGCCGGACCGCGCGAGCTCATCGGCGTAGAACTCGGTGTCCTTGCGGCTGGCGACGTACACCAGCCCGCGTCGGGTCGCGGGATCCGCGGTCAGAGCGCGTACCCGAGTGACGACCGAGTGCCGCTTGTCGGGGTCATCGGTGAACCGCTCCACGGCCAGGTGCAGATTCGGACGGTCGAAGCTGGCGATCACCTCGCGGTGCTCGCGCAGGCCCAGTCGCCGCACGATGTCGCGGCGAACCGGCAGTGCCGCGGTAGCCGTCAGCGCGACCACCTTGGGATGGCCGAGCCGCTCGATCACGTGGCCCACGCGAAGGTAGTCGGGCCGGAAGTCATGCCCCCAGGCCGAGACGCAATGCGCCTCATCGACCACAAACAACGACACACCCAGATCCGCCAGCGCGTCGACGACATCCTCCTTTGCCAGCTGCTCAGGCGAGAGGAACGCATACTCCGCCTCGCCTTGCCGAATCGCCTCCCATGCCTGTTTGTGCTCACCACCGCGTTGCGCGGAGTTCACCGCAACCGCCTCCGGCGCCCGGGTGTCCTCGATGCCCTCCAGCTGGTCCCGCTGCAGCGCGATCAGCGGGGAGACCACCAGGGTCGGGCCATCCAGCAGCAGCGCAGGCACCTGGTAGATCGCAGACTTACCCGCACCAGTAGGCAGCACGACCAGCACATCATGCCCGGACATCATCTGCTCCATCGCCTGCAGCTGCTCGTCGCGCAGCTGCGACCAGCCAAAGGTCTCGGCGGCCACCCGCCGGAGCTCGTCACGCGTCGTACGTCGCACGGTCATGGGCGATACCCCGAGCGGCGGCAGGGCAAACGGCTGGCCGGCGATTCGCGCGCCCCCGTCCTGCTGGTCACCCACAGCTAGGGATCCTTGGCGGGCAACCTTTGCAGGTGAGGTCAGCAGGGTGGCGAGCGCTGGCAGGCTCGTCGGGACAAGGTGTTCGTCATGCAGCGATTACGTCGGCGGGCCTTCCTGCTCGCCACCGGGGTAGCAATCGCTGGCGGGTACGGCGGGCACGTTTCGGATCACCGTGCAGGGGAAACTTCTGACACGGTGGCGCCCAGTAACAAAACCGATGAGCCTGTGGTCTATGTCGCCCTTGGCGACTCGATCTCCATCGATCACTATGCCGGTGGCGAGGGTCGCGGCGGTGCGAGCCTGCTGGCGCGCAACCGCGACGACGACTTCCCCCAGTGGCGCGGTCGGGACCTGGTGACACTCGATCCCCACTTCTCTTACCACCTGCTCGCCACAGACGGTGGCACCACCAGCACGCTGTTGGATTCGCAACTTCGGTGGCTCGAGAGGTCCGCCATCGCGCCCACGGTCGTGACGCTCACCGTCGGCGGCAACGACCTGCTCGGGGCATACGGCGACACCCGGCGCGCCCGAGAGGTTGTGTCGGTGGTGCGCACGCGCGTGGGGCAGGCCCTGGTGAGACTGCGCAGTGTTCTCCGGCGGCCCAGCGATCCAGTGATCGTCGGCACCGTCTATGACCCCAGTGACGGCACGGGCGACGCCTCGCGGGTGGGACTGCCGCCGTGGCCGCAGGTTGTCGACGTTCTGGCCGAGCTGAACGCCGAGCTCCGTGGGGTCGCCGGGGAACATGGGGCACGGGTTGCCGACATCCACGACTACTTCCTCGGTCACGGGCTGCGGGCCGGAAATCCAGCCCAGAGTGAGTCCCGGCCAGCGAACCGGGACCTGTGGTTTTGCAATGTCATCGAGCCCAATGCGTGGGGAGCCAGCGCGGTGCGCGCGGCGTTCTGGGACACCTTCCACACCGGCTGATGTCATGAAATCGCCGATCGAACCGCCCGTTTTTCGAGGATCCGTGCGCTGACCGATCAGTGTGGTGTCCGCATTGCGCTGGGGACGGAACCGCCCGCCTCGTCGGCAACCTGCCCGCGGCCAACCGCCTCCGCCAACGCCTCCGCGTCAAGATCGGCGGCCGGGTCCACGTCCGTCTCCTCGGTGCCGGTCGGCTCGTCGAGCGGTTCGACCTTACCCTCATTGGTGTGGCTTGGGGGCTCGACCGCTTCAGAAGCGGTGGTCGGCTCGGGTTGGACGTCAGGTTGCTCCTCAGCCAACCGGTCACTCAGCGGCCGGGGGTGAGCCTGTTCGAAGGGCGTCACGCCGTACTTGTCGACGGCTGCCCACCCTTCAGGCGGGTCCATGCCCGCCTCCAGGGGATCTACCCGCAACCGGTCCTCGTCAAGGTCTTCAGCACTGCTGAGAGCCGCGCCGTCACGCTCGACGGAGTCCGGCGGCCCGGTGTCCTGTGGCGGTGTGGGCGAGTCCCACTGCTCCATCACTTCGCACTCCTTGTCGTGAACGATCACGTTGCTATGCTCCAGGCCCCGCATAGCTACCACCCCACGGGATGAAACAAACGCGGGCGCGCCGCGCGAGGCGTCCGCATCGCACCCACGGTCGTGACGTGACGGCACAGTTCCTCGGTCACGGGTTGCCCGGCTGCGAGCTCACCCCGCGATGCTCGCAGGCTGCCGTCCAGCCCGGGTCCGACTCGTGTGAGCCTGCACGCTGTCGCCCGATGCCTGAGCGGAATACTCAATGCCGTGGCTGGTGTGAACCCCGAGGAGCGCGTGGCGTGGCCCTTGATCTACCAGCGCTGGCGGACGTTCACGTTCCATCACTGGGCTTACGACCCGGCCGACGTGCAGCGCTTACTCCACCTCCGGGCTCGACGTCCACACCTATGACGGCGTCGCCTGGGTGGGGCTCACGCCGTTTCTCCTGTGCGACTTTCGCCCGCCCGGGTTTCCCGCCATCCCGGGGTTGTCCACCTTCCCGGAGACCAACGTCCGGACCTACGTCGTCGACAGAAACGGACTCATCCACGAACGCATCAAGCGTCAACCAGTTCTAGGCGGCCTGATCAACGAGTACGAACGGGCAGCATGAAACCGCTGCTCACCGTAGTTGGTCGACTTCTGGAACCCCACAGGCCAGAGAGCCTGCCCCGGTAGGCACGCAGCGCGACGCCCAAGATCCCACTAATCGAAGTCTCTACGGTTTCAGGGGATTGCCGGCTTGCTTGACGCCACTCGGCGTGGTTGGGCGAGGCGCGGTGGCGGGAGCGGTCGGCACCGTTGCGATGGATCTGCTCTGGTTCGAGCGCGACCACCAGGCCCTGCTAGGCGCCGTCGCCCGCGGCATCCTCCCTGCCGAGTCCGGCCAATGATGAGCGCTACTCGGCGGACCGTCGGATGGTGTCGATGAGTATGTCGATCAGGTGCCGGTGGGCCTGCGGGCTCATGCCGTTGAGCACTGCCTGCAGGCGTCTGGCGGTGCCCGGGTCGGTGTCGCCGACTATCGGTTCGGCGTCGGCGGTGAGGGTCAGCTGGACACGTCGACGGTCCCGCGGGTCCGGCGTGCGGCACACCAGCCCGGCGTAGGTCAGCCGATCGATCATCGCGGAGGTAGCCGCCGGTCTGGTACCCAGGGCCTGGGCCAAGTTGGTGACGGTGACCGGTGCCAGCGCGCTGATGAGGTGCAGCGCGGAGAGCTGTAACAGCGTCATCCCGCGGCCGGCCCAGACGGCGGGGCTGGCCACGACCACCGCCCGCAGGTGGGCAACGAGCCAGTCAACATCGTCAGCCGTCGCCACCCCCCCGTTGTGGCCCACCACACCAGCAACGCCGGAAAAAGCACTGATGCTGGCCAGTGACACACCGCCAGGGTCAGCTCCCCGCTGTGCGCGCTCAAGGCTAGCCGCCATGTGATCTCCCCTGCGCCGGCACCGGCTTCTCCTTCGCCGTAGCGCGTGCAGTCGACACCTGGGTGGCCGATCCTGCTCGTGCCACTGATAGAGAGAGACGCGGAGCGCCCACGTAGATACATCGGCTCCGGGCTGGAGTCACTCTGCTCCGGGCCGACATTTAGTGTTCACCGGCTGTTTCGCTTGACCTGCGGCGTTTTACGCGCTTTGACCCCTTTGCGACGAAAGGCTCAGCATGGACGTGGGTTGCGGTCGCCATCTCGGCTGTGCTCAACCTGGGACTGATGCGGTGTGGACTTGTTGATGCAGCGCGCCGTCGTTACGTGCGTGACCGCTGTGCCCTGATCTGGGCCGCGATCTCTTCCGCGCGGTGTCGCTCCCGCTGCGCCCAGTACCGGGCCTCCAGACCGTGAAACGGATCAATCTCGGCGACCTGCTCATACAGCGCCA
>DATHTJ010000185.1:0-8916 GCA_035463315.1 Pseudonocardiaceae bacterium | reverse complement strand
GTGGTGTTCCGCGGAACACCACCGGCCCGGGATCCTCGGAGGAGGCGGGATCCCCGAGCCGCGCGAAGTCGTCTGAAGGCCGCCGTCGTCACATTGATCGTGAACCCGAGTGCTTACCGCAGGGTCCGCCGCAGTAGCTCGCTGCCTCCCTCCCAGCTAGTCGAGCTGGCCACGGAGGGCGCCATGCTCATACCTGGTCGAGTGGACGTTGAGGTAGAAGTCCTCAGGATTCTCGATGATGTCCCGGATCTTCTCGCGGGCGCTCATGTGGCCCTCGTGGCCTTTGTCGTCTTCCACGCGAACGCAGCCCCAGGTCGCCTCTCGCTTCCCGGTGAAGTGTTTGTCGTTGAAGAGATCGATCGCATGCGGGCCGTCCTTGCCCCGAGGCGCGACGTGCAGATGTGCGGCGGTGACGTAGCCCTCAAGGTCTCTCCACTCGATGAAGTAGCAGGCCGTCTCACGGGCTTCATTGAGAGCGAGCCGGGCGAAGCCGATCCCGCCGCGGTCTCCTCCGCCGCGAACCTCCTCGGGGACCAACCGGATGGAGAACGCACTGTCCCGCTGCGCCCGCTCGTCGGGGTACGCTGCCGCGGCGCTCGGCAGGGCTGCGGCGAGGAGAATTGATGAGGCAACCGCGAGGCACGCTCCGAACCGTCTCAACATCGTGAGCTTTTCCTTTCTGCAGGACCACTCGGATGAACTGATCAAGAATGTCTACCGGCTGTGACGGGTCTACCACAAGGGGTAATCGCCGGGGCGGCTCCGTTCGTTAGCTGCGGGTCGCTAGAGTGCCGCGCGTGCTGCTCGACCAGCGCCGTCCCGCGGTGTTCCTGCCCGCCGATCCACCCCGCGAGGGCCGGCTCGCGCTCTACGGCGAGGGGCCGGACGAGATCGAGCTGGCGGTGCCCGCGGGCCGCGCCATCAGGCGAAAGACGGTGCCCGCCCGGCTGGTCGGAATCGGCGAGGCGCTGCCCGAGCTGCTCGCCCTGCCCACCGAGGGCACCGACCCGGCGCTGGCCGCCTGGGCGACGGCGGCGACGGCCGGGGTCGGGCTGATCGCCCGCGGTCGGCTGCTGCCCACCGCTACCCCAGCCGGGTACGGCGCCTGGCGGGCTGGGCCGCTGGACCCGGCCGACGCGCAGTGGCTGGCCGAGCTCACCGCTGCCATGCCCGCGCACGCCCACGCGCTGCCGGTCGCCGGTTCAGCGCCGCTGCGGGTCCGCTCGCCGGAGGCGCTGGTCCGGGCGCTGTGGGACGCGATCGCCGACGTCATGGTCCGCACCGCCGCCGCCTCGCGCACCACGAGCGCACCCGCCTTTGCCGCCCGCGAGCCCGTCGACACCGGTGAGCTGGCCGGGTGGCTCGCCGGGACCGACGCGGCGCTGGCCGCTGGCGCCCGCACCGTCCTGCGGGTCGAGCCGCCCGGCAAGCCCGACGAGCCCTTTGCCGGGGTGCTCGCGCTGCGCAGCGTCGCTGACCCCAGCCTCACCGTGGACGTCGCCGACCTGTGGGACGCCCCGGCCGCGGTCCTGACCAGGCTCGGCGAGCAGGCCGAGACCGATCTGCTGCTCGCGCTGCGCCGGGGGGCCCGGGCCTGGCCGCCGCTGGCCCCGGTGCTGCGCGCGGCCACCCCCACCGAGCTGGCGTTGCACGACGACGCGATCGCCGACCTGCTCGACACCGGCACCGAGGTGCTGGGCGGCGCGGGTATCGAGGTGCTCTGGCCTGCCGAGCTGCTCGGTGAGGGGCCGAAGCTGCGTGCCACCGCCGCCACTCCCACGCCGGCTTCGGCGGCCACGAGCACCTTCGGGCTCAAGGACCTGTTGCAATTCCAGTGGCAGGTCACCGTCGGTGGGGAGGTCCTCACCGACGAGGAGGTCGCCGCCCTGGCCGAAGCCAAGCGCCCGGTGGTGCGGCTGCGTGGCCGGTGGGTGCGGGTGGATCCCGAGCTGCTGGAACGGCTGCGCCGCCGCCGCGCCCGGCGGATGACCGGCGTCGAGGTCCTCGCCGCCGCGCTCACCGGCACCCTGACCGTCGACGGCGAGACCGTCGAGTTCCGCCCGGACGCGCCACTGGCCGAGCTGCTGACCCGGCTGGCCGACGCCGGCGACCGGGAGCTGGCACCGCCCGCGGGGCTCGATGCCACCCTGCGTCCCTACCAGCAGCGCGGGCTGGCCTGGCTGGCGCAGATGTGCGACCTCGGGCTGGGTGGTTGCCTGGCCGATGACATGGGGCTGGGCAAGACCGTCCAGCTCATCGCGCTGCACCTGCACCGCCGGCCGCTGCGAGCCGGGCCGACGCTGGTGGTCTGCCCGACGTCGCTGCTGGGCAACTGGCAGCGTGAGCTGGCCCGGTTCGCCCCCAGCGTGCCGGTCCGGCGTTACCACGGCGGTGACCGGCACCTGGAAGGCGTCGCCGCCGACGAGGTGGTGCTGGTCAGTTACGGGGTGGTGCGTCGGGACCGGCCGCAGCTGGCCGAGATCGGCTGGGGGCTGGTCGTCGCCGACGAGGCGCAGCATGCCAAGAACCCGCTGTCGCGCACCGCGCGGGAGCTGCGGGCGCTGTGCCAGTCTGCTGGGCCAACGGCGGCCCGGGTGGCGCTCACCGGCACCCCGGTGGAGAACCGGCTCACGGAGTTGTGGTCGGTGCTGGACTGGACCACCCCGGGGTTGCTGGGCCGGCTGGAGGACTTCCGCCGCAGCGTCGCCGTCCCCGTCGAGCGCTACCGCGACCCCGACGCGACGGCCGCGCTGTCCCGCCTGGTGCGCCCGTTCCTGCTGCGCCGCCGCAAGTCCGATCCCGGCATCGCCCCCGAGCTGCCGGCCAAGACCGAGACCGACCGGGTGGTGCCGCTGACCACCGAGCAGGCCACCCTCTATGAGGCGGTCACCCGCGAGTCGCTGGCGCAGATCGAGGAGTCCGAGGGCATCGCCCGGCGCGGGATGGTGCTGGGGTTGCTCACCGCGCTCAAGCAGATCTGCAACCATCCCGCGCAGTACCTGCACGAGGACGGCCCGCTGCCGCGGCGCTCGGGCAAGCTCGCCGCGCTCGACGAGCTGCTCGACGTCATCCTTGATGAGGGCGAGTCGGTGCTGGTGTTCAGCCAGTACGTGCAGATGTGCCGGTTGGTCGAGGCCCACCTGGCTGCCCGCGGCGTCCCGTCGCTGTTCCTGCACGGCGGGGTGCCCGCGCGCCGCCGCGAGCAGATGGTCGCCGACTTCCAGGACGGCGCGGCACCCGTGCTGCTGCTGTCGATCAAGGCGGGTGGCGTCGGGCTGAACCTCACCCGGGCCAGCCACGTGATCCACTACGACCGCTGGTGGAACCCGGCGGTGGAGGACCAGGCCACCGACCGCGCCTACCGGATCGGTCAGCAGCGCGCGGTGCAGGTGCACAAGCTGGTCACCGAGGGGACCGTCGAGGACCGCATCGCCACCCTGCTGTCCACCAAGCGGGAGCTGGCCGACGCGGTCGTCGGCGCCGGCGAGGGTTGGATCACCGAACTGTCCAACGCGGATCTGGCCGATCTGGTCCGCCTGGGGAGCTCGTCATGAGGTGGCACCGTTCCCATGGCCCCGATCACCGGCCTCCTCCCGCGACCGGGCGCGGCAGCCGCCGGGGTTTCGGCGCGACCTGGTGGGGGACCGCCTGGCTGATCGCACTGGAGGAGCGGGCCCGGCTGGACCCCAACCGGCTGTCCCGCGGCCGCGGCTACGCCCGGCGCGGCACCGTCGACGCCCTGGAGATCACGCCCGGGCTGGTCCGGGCCGACGTGCAGGGCAGCCGGGCCCAGCCTTACCAGGTCACGGTGCGGGTCCGGGAGTTCGATGCCGGTGAGTGGGACCGGGTACTCGACGCCATCGCCGCCGAGCTCGGGCACACTGCGGCGCTGCTGGATGGTGAGCTGCCTCCTGAGGTCGCCGACGACATCGCGGCCACCGGGCTGGACATCCTGCCCGGCGCCGGCGAGGTGCAGCCCCGCTGCTCCTGCCCCGACTGGGCCGACCCGTGCAAGCACGCCGCGGCCGTCTGCTACCTGGTCGCCGACGCGCTGGACGCCGACCCGTTCGCGTTGCTGCGGTTGCGCGGGCGGGAGCGTGACGAGGTGCTGGCCGGGCTGCGGGCCCGCCGCCGCACGGGGTTATCACCGGCCCCGGCCGTCCCACCGCCAGTGGCCGACGAGGGTGTCCCGGCTCGCGAGGCATACCAGCGCGTCACGGCGCCGCTGCCGGCCCCGCCGCTGCCTCCGACGCGGCCCGGCCGGCCCGCGGTGCTGCCCACTGACCCGCCGCCCGGGCTGTCCCGGGAGGACCTGGTGGCGTTGGCCGCCGACGCCGCCGCCCGCTGCCTCGAACTCGCCGAGGGCACCGGTGACGGGGGGCTGGGCCTGGACGAGCGGCAAGACCTGGCCCGGCGTGGCGCCGCGTTGCTGGGCCGGCCGGAGCAGCGCGGTCAGGAGTTTGGTGCGCTGGCCGCTGCCGCGGGGCTGCCTGCTCGCGAGCTGGCTTCTGATGCGATCGCCTGGCGGCACGGTGGTTCCGCCGGCCTGGCAGTGCTGCACGACGCCTGGCAGCCCGACGCCGAGGCGCTCGCCGAGGGCCGGGCGGCGCTGAGCCGGCTCGGCGCGACCCGCGTGTGGCGCAACCGGATCACCTGCGGGGCGGTGCAGCTGCGGCTCGGACCGGACGGGCAGTGGTACCGGCTGGCCCGCTCGGGCACCGGCTGGGACCTCGACGCCGCACCCGATCCCGACCCCGCCGTCCTGCTCGCCAGGCCCGACGCACACACCGTCGCGCAGTGACATCTCGATCGGGGACATCTCGATCGGGGAAGCACCGATCGGAACGATCACGCAGATACTGGTCGGGTCTGGTGGTGATACTCGTGGTCTGCGTGGCTGGGATCACCTCAGCTGGGATCATCGTGGGCGCGCGGGCGATGCCGGGTGGGGTTGAACCTCAAATACCCAGATCCACCAGGGCCGTTGCCCCGGTAGCGCCGTCAATCGAGCCAGCGCCACCACGTGAGCCACCACGGTGCACCCAGGAGTCGGCCATCGCGCAGCTGCCGATCCGGCGTCGGCTGGCCCAGCTGGTGATGGTCGGGGTGGACGCCCGGGGTCCGCGGGAGGCGCTCGCTGCCGTCACATCCGAGCAGGTCGGCGGCATCTTCCTGGCCGGCTCCGGTACCGGCTTGCTGTCCGGCGGAGCGTTGGAACAGGTGCAGGCCGCTGCTGAGTTGCCGGTAGCGGTAGCGGTGGATGACGAGGGCGGCCGGGTGCAGCGGATCGACGCGCTGGACGGTCAGTTGCCCAGCGCCCGATCCATGGCGGCGAACCTGCCCCTCGAGCAGGTCTACGAGCTCGCCGTGAAGCGCGGGAGCCAGCTGCGCGCTCGCGGTGTCACCGTCGACTTCGCGCCCAGCGCTGACGTCTCCAGCCAACCGGACGGCGCCGTGATCGGGGATCGGTCCTTCAGCAGGGACCCGAATATCGTGGCCCGCTACGCCGGCGCCTTCGCGAGGGGACTGCGCGACGCTGGTGTGCTGCCGGTGTTCAAGCACTTCCCTGGGCATGGGCGAGCCACCGGTGACTCGCACCGAGGCGCCGTCCGCACCCCACCATTGGCCGAGTTGCGCGAAGTCGACCTGCTGCCCTACCGGCAGCTGCTCGATGGTCAGCCCGCCGCGGTGATGATTGGCCACCTTGACGTCCCGAGGCTCACCGAGCCGGGCACCCCGGCGAGCCTCAGCCCGGCGGCCCTCGCGCTACTGCGTGACCAGCTCGGCTTCGACGGCCTGGTGGTCACCGATGATCTCGGTGCCATGGCCGCCATCACCGATCGGGTCGACCTGCCCAGGGCGGTGCGTCAATCCCTCGCGGCCGGAGTGGACATGGCACTGTGGGTCACGCCGAACCGGCTCGCTGAGGTGCTCGACCACCTTGAGCAGGCTGTCGCAGCCGGGTCTTTACCCGAGTCCCGAGTGAACGCCGCAGTCGCCCACGTCCTGACGGCGAAAACCGTCAACCTCTGCTGAGGTACTCATCGGGAGGTGAGCCAGGCCATGATGCCGTCGGCGATGGCGGTCGCATAGCGGGCGCGGCCGTCTGGAGTGGACACCAGGGCGGCCTCCTCGGGGTTGCGCATGTTGGCGCACTCGACCAGCGCTGCCGGGATCTCGGCGAGGTTCAGCCCGGCGATGTCCGACCGGGAGTCCAGCCCATCGGAACCGATGTAGCTAGCGGCGGAGAAGCCGGCCCCGCGCAACGCCCCGGCCAGCGATTCGGCCAGGGCGACTGACGGTGGGCCTTGGCTGGCGTTCATCGGCGGGTCGGAGTAGGCGATGTGGAATCCGCGCCCGGAAGGCGCCGCCCCGTCGGCGTGGAGGGAGACCATCGCGTCGGCGCCAGCCCGATTCGCGATCGCGGCGCGGTCGTTCACGCATGGGCCGACCCCGGCGTTGTCCGGTCGGGTCAACACCACCTGCACCCCACGCGCGGTCAGCGCATCGCGGACCCGCAGTGCGATGTCCCAGGTGAAGGCGTGCTCGGGGTAGCCACCGTCGGTGAAGGTGCCGGTGGTGTTGCATGCCTTGGTGCCACCCCGACCGTTGGGGACCGGGCGGTTGATCTCCGCTGGGTGCGCGGCGTTGGCGCCATTGTGTCCCGGGTCGAGCACCACCGTGATCCCCACCAGGGTCGCTGGCGGGCTCATTGAGCCCCACTGGGACGAGGCTGGAGCGGGCTGCGGCCCAGCTGTCCCGCACGCTACGAGCGCCACCAGGCACGAGGCCACGAAATAGACCAGCGAACGCATCGTGTGGGTCTCCTCGTCAGTCCATTCGCCACCCAACCCGCATTCAGCGGGCTGAGCGGGGTTACGGTGGGTCGAATAGCCCCGCTCAGCCCGCTGAATGCGGGACGGGTAGCTGGTAGGCGCGGTGCCAGAGCAGCTCCACGGGGCCGCGGTCGAAGTGGCGCAGCCACCACACTGACAGTGTCATGAACAGCGCGCAGATGCCCGTCCACGCGCCGATCACCCACCAGGGTCGGGCGTCGGCCCAGCGTGCGGCCAGCCCGAAGCCCCAGCCGTAGCAGAGTACGGCAGCCACCAGGTTCTGGAACACGTAGCAGGACAGCGCGGTGCGTCCCACCGCGGTCACCCCGGTGCGCAGCAAGCCGGGCGCGGCGGTGAGCCGGTGGACCACAGTGGTGATCAACCCGAGCAGTCCCAGCGCGACGAACGGCGGCAGCAGGTAGCGGTCCACCAGGAACCAGTCCGGTCCGGCAAGGGTGGCAAGCAGGTTCACGGGCGCCGCCACCCCGAGCCCGACGGCCATCAGCCGGGCCCGGATCCGGCGGCCAGCCGCGTCGTCAGCCAGCGCTCCCGCGCGCAGTAACCGTGAGCCGGCCAGGAACAGCACGATCCCCAGCGGGACGATGAACACTGCCTCGATCCGGTACACCGGTGCCAGCACGATCCGGTCGAGCACCTGATCGGTCCAGCTGTCGGTGGCGAACAACAACGGCGATGACGTCGACGACGGCGCGGCGCTCGCGATCATCACCGTCAGCAGGCCGACGACCAGCACATGCAGCGCGCCAACGGCGAGCATCCAGGCCCGCACCGCGCGGTCACTGCGCCCGATCAGCCACGCGACGATCATCGCGGTCACCGCGTAGCCCATCAGCACATCGAACTCGAAGACGAGCAGGTAGTGCAGCAGGCCCTCGACGAACAGCAGCGCCGCCCGCCACAGGTACCAGCCAGGCCAGGGCGTGCCGCGCCGCCGCGCCGACTGGTACTGCAACTCCAGCCCGATCCCGAACATCAGGCTGAGCAGGGCGAGGAACTTCCCGTTGGTGAGGAACCACAGGGTCTGCCCGACCGGGTCAAGCGAGGTCAGCCCGCTCAATACGCCCGCCGGGCCCCGGGGATCGGTGAAGATCCAGATATTGGTGCCCAGCGTGCCCAGGATGGCCACCCCGCGCAGCACGTCGAGGACCTCGATACGTCGCATGGCCGCCAGCCTCGCCGCTGCGCCGGTCCGCCCGCGTCGGCCACCAGCCGCGTCACAGGTCATCACTTCGACGGACCCGCACGGCTACTGAAGAGGGACGCCGCAGCGCGGCAGGTGTGCTCGAATGGGCACCGTGCCCAGCGCACGTTCTCTCCTGTTGCCGCCGTCGCGAGGTGATCTGCTCCTCGCGGCGACCTGGTTTGTGCTGGGGACGCTGTTTTACGTCACCGGCTTGCAGGAGTCGTTTTCCGTCAACGCGTCGGCGGTCCCGCTGTGGCAGCGGCTGGTCGTGCTCGCGGTGGGCTGTGTTGCGGTGGCAGCGCGCCGCCGTGCCCCGCTGCCCTGCCTCGGTCTCGCCGTGCTGGTCGTGATCGTCGACGTGATGCGCGACCCCAGCCTGCCCGTGGTGCTGGTGCTGACCGAAGCGCTGCACAACGCAACGCTGCGCGGCTCGCAACGGGTCAGCCGGGCGGTGCTCGCCGGGGCGGCGGTGACCACGGTGGCGGTCACGGTGGCCGCCGGTGTCGCAGCGGGAAACTGGCGGGCGGGTGCCGTGGTGGCCCTGCAGGCCGGGATGGTCCTGCTGCTCCCGGTGTGGTGGGCCATGGAGGTGCGCCAGCATCGCGAGCGTGCCAAGGCCGAACGGCTCAATGCCGCCCAGCAGGCCCGGATCGCCGAGCTGGACCGTCGCGCCGCGCTCAGCGCCGAGCGCGCCCGGATGGCCCGCGACTTGCACGACGTCATCGCCGGGCACCTGTCGGCGATCGCGCTGCAGTCCGAGGCGGTGCTCTCGATGGCCGGCGACGACCCGGCCACCGCCCGCACCGTGCTGGCCTCGGTACGGCAGAACAGCGTGCAGTCACTGGCCGAGATGAAGGCGATGATCGACCTGCTGCG
>DATHTJ010000184.1:0-14014 GCA_035463315.1 Pseudonocardiaceae bacterium | reverse complement strand
AAGAGCACCGGGATGATCGTGTTGGAGTCCGGCCGGCCGTTGGCCGCGTTGACGATGGGCGTGGAGCCCGCGGCGATCGCCACGAACCCCAGCAGCGCGAGCAGCCCAAGCAGCAGCGAATACGCCGGCAACGCTGATCGCCACCACCAGCGCGAGTGCCGACGAGCCGTAACGGCCCTGCACGAAGCCCAGCGCACGGTCATTGTTGCGCTCCCCTTGAACCGGACGGCATCCTTGGGTCCCGTCCGGATGACAGCGGGCCCACGCAAACCTCAGTAAAGCGCGATAAACCCTGCAGGCTCCTGCGTCGACCGCTCAGGAGGTCCTGCACCATGCTCGTCAGTCTGTGGTCGTGCTCGGCGCCGACCAGTGAGCCGGCGGATCGCCGCTGATACGCGGTGTCCGAGGCCCTCGAACAACGCGACCTCCAGTTGCTCCGCGACCCACAGGGGCCGCTGGATGCGGGGCACGGCGTACAGCTCCGCGATCAGCTCGGCCCGGCGAGGGTCGCCGCGGGGGTACGCGAGAACGATCAGGCGCAGGCAGAATCCCGGGGCGAATCCGAACACGACAACGACCAGGCCCACACCCGGCCAAGAGGCGACAGCTTCCAGCAGCTCGTCCATCAGGCAAACCGCCCGACCAGGCCGGTGAACCGCGCGTCGCGGCTGGCCTCCTGGAGAACCGCGCCGAGAGCCCGCCGGCCTTCGTCGGTCAGCTCGTAGTACCGCCGGGGCGGCCGCTTCTCGCGGATGGTGGTCGGGTCCTCCCACCCGTCCTCGACCCAGCCCTCATTGAGCATTCGCGTCAGCATCGGGTAGAGCACGCCGGACCGGACGCCGGCCTGCTTGGACAGCTCGTAACCCCAGCGCTGACTGGTGGGATCGTCCAGGAGGGCCATCGCCACTTGGACCAGCGCGTGCGTCTTCCGCATGTGACTTACCCTACATAGGTATTTTACAAGTGTCCACGGTGCTCAGTGGTATCCCCGGTCGGATTTCCCTAGTCGATGCCCAATGCCACCACGCCACGACGTAGCGTCCGCATTGCGGCGGTCGCCGTTGCCCCGATCCTGGAGTCCTCTCCGGCAACACCACGCACCTGGTCCAGGACGTCCAACACTTGGCGGCACCACCGGACGAAGTCTCCCGCGGAGAGTTCGGCGCCGTTGTTCTCCGCAGCCGTCAGTACCGCCGACAGCGACTCCCCCCTCGCCCACCGGTATACCGGCCAGGCAAAACCCAGGTCGGGTTCCCGGGTGCGCTCCAGCCGGTGCCGCCGCTCGTCGGCCTCCAGCTCCGCCCACAACCGGACGGTGGCTATCAGCGCGTCGCTCACCTGCCCTTGCGGAACCCGGGCGGCAACGGCGGTGTCCCCGCGCGCCTCGTAGACCAGCGCTGAGATCACCGCAGCCAGCTCGGCGGGTTCCAGGCCATCCCAGATCTGGTGGCGCAGGCACTCTGCGGTGAGCAGGTCGGTCTCTGACCACAACCGGGCCAGTCGACGGCCATGCTCGGTGAGCTGATCACCATCCAGGTATCCCCGCTCAGCCAGCAATGCCCGGATCCGGTCGAAAGTGCGGGCCAGCGAGTGCGTCGTGGCCGCAACCTGCTGGCGCAGCGTGTCGGTTTCCCGGTCCAGCTGATCGTGCCGTTGCGCCCACCGGGCGTGCGCTTCCCGGTCGTCACAGCCGTGGCAGGGGTGTGCCCGCAGCGTCCGGCGCAGCGCCGCCAACTCGGCGTCGTCTGCCGCATCGCTGCGCGGGCGAGACCGCGCCGGCACTGCGATGCCGGTCTGGCGCAGCGCCGAGGCGAGGTCGCGGCGCACCCGGGGAACCCGGTGCTCGACCCGCTTGGGCAACCGCATCCGGCCGAGCACCTGGACCGGGGTCGGGAAGTCGGTGATCGAGAGCCGGCCCGCCCAGCGGTCCTCGGTGAGCACCAGCGGGCGGGGATCGTCGGCTGGGCCATCACCCGGATCAATCACCACGGCCAGACCCGACCGGCGCCCGCCGGGGACCGCGATGACGTCGCCGCGCTCGAGCCGTTCAAGCGACGCGGCAGCTGCGGCCCGTCGCGCCGCGGCACCGTGGCGGGCCAACGACCGCTCCCGTTCGGAGATCTGCCGGCGCAACCGGGCGTACTCGGCGAAATCACCCAGGTGACAGGTCATCGCGTCGGCGTAGCCCGCCAGCCCCTCGACGTTGCGGTCGATCCGCCTAGCCAGGCCCACCACCGAGCGGTCGGCCTGGAACTGGGCGAAGGACCGCTCGAGCAGCGCCCGCCCGGCATCCGTTCCGACTCGATCGATCAGGTTGACGGTCATGTTGTAGCCGGGCCGAAACGAGCTGCGCAGCGGGTAGGTGCGGGCCGACGCCATCCCGGCCACCTGTGCCGGGTCCAGGCCAGGCTGCCAGAGCACCACAGCATGGCCCTCGATGTCGATGCCGCGCCGCCCAGCCCGTCCGGTGAGCTGGGTGTACTCGCCGGGCGTGAGGTCGAGGTGGGTCTCCCCGTTGAACTTGACCAACCGCTCCAGCACCACCGTGCGGGCTGGCATGTTGATCCCCAACGCCAGGGTCTCGGTGGCGAAGACCGCCTTGACCAGACCGCGGACGAACAGCTCCTCCACAGTCTCCTTGAAGGCGGGCAGCATCCCGGCGTGATGGGCGGCGACGCCCCGCTCCAGAGCCTCCCGCCACTCCCAGAAGCCGAGCACGCCGAGGTCACCCTCGGGCAGGTCGGAGGTGCGGGTGTCCACCACCGCGCGGGTCTGCGCTGACTCCTCGGGGGTGGTCATTCGCAGTCCGCTACGGACGCACTGGTTCACCGCGGCGTCGCAGCCGGCCCGGCTGAAGATGAAGGTGATCGCCGGCAGCAGTCCGTCGCGGTCCAGCCGCGCTATCACGTCCACCCGGGACGGTGGCCGGAACCGGGGTCCACCGTTGCGTCCGCCGCGCGGCCGATCCCATCCGCTGTGGCGCTCGAGTTCCTGCACACGCCGGACCAGGTGCGGGTCGACGGTGAGGCGGCCGGCCTTCTCGGCAAACAGGTCGAACATCCGCGAGCCGACCATCATGTGCTGCCACAGTGGCACCGGACGGTGCTCGTCGACCACCACCGCGGTGTCGCCGCGCACGTCGACCAGCCACTCGCCGAATTCTTCGGCGTTGCTCACCGTGGCGGACAGGCCGACCACCCGCACGCTGTCCGGGAGGTTGAGGATCACCTCCTCCCAGACCGCGCCGCGGAACCGGTCGGCGAGGTAGTGCACCTCGTCCAGCACCACGTAGGCCAGCCCGTCGAGCGTGCCCGACCCGGCGTAGAGCATGTTGCGCAGCACCTCGGTCGTCATCACGACCACCGGGGCGCTCCCGTTGATCGAGGTGTCCCCGGTGAGCAGGCCGACGTTGTCCGTGCCGTGTCGAGCCACCAGATCGGTGTACTTCTGGTTGGAGAGCGCCTTGATCGGCGTCGTGTAGAAGCACTTGCGATGCTGCTCCAGCGCCAGATGTACGGCGAACTCGCCGACCACGGTCTTGCCCGCACCGGTGGGCGCGCACACCAGCACCCCATGTCCGTCCTCGAGGGCTTCGCACGCTTCCCGCTGGAACGGATCGAGCTCGAAGCTCAGGCCGCCAGCGAACTCCTTGAGGCAAGACGCCTTGGTGAGAGCGCGGCTGTCCACTCCCCCAGGCTAGGCCACGACGGCGAGCGCACCGGGTTCGCCGTGCTGGCCACTGGCAGGGTGCCCCCACGGCGGGCACCCTCGGCTCGAATCAGCAACCTGGAGGACGGCATAAGACGATCCCTGTCAGCGCTCAGGTGGCGTCGTCGTAGCGAGGGACCTGGTTATCCGACGCCGGGTCATCTTTCGACACGGGCTCCACCCGATGGTCCAGCGGGGAGGGCTCGTCGGGGTCGAGGTCGTCCCAGCCCTGCTCGGCGCGCCGCCGTGCCACGGCGCGGTCGTGCGCCCGAGCGATCAGCGCCGATACCTCGAACAACATGATCAGCGCAGCGGCCAGCACCAGCATGGAGATCGGGTCGTTGCCGGGGGTGGCGACGGCGGCCAGCACGAACAGCCCGAACAGGATGCCGCGCCGCCAGCTCTTGAGCTTCGCGTAAGGCAGCACTCCGACCCGGTTGAGCATCACCACCAGCAGCGGCAACTCGAAGGTCAGGCCGAAGACGGCCAGCATGGTGAGCAGGAAGCCGACATACGCCTTGCCGGTCAGTGCGGTGATGAACTGCCCAGCACCCAGGTTCGCCAGGAAGGACAAGCCAGTGGGCACCACGTAGTAGGCGAGGACCGCGCCTGCAGCGAACAGCACGCTGCCCACACTGACAAAGGTGATACCGAACTTGCGCTCCTTGGCGTACAGGCCAGGCGTGATGAAAGCCCACACCTGGTAAATCCAGATCGGGGCGGTGAACACCGCACCTGCCGCCAGGCCCACCTGCATTCGGAGGGTCAGCACCTCCAACGGGCTGGTCTGCAGCAGCTGGCACTGGCCAGGGTTCGGCGTCAGCCGCAGCTTCTCTGGCAGACCGCAGTACGGACCGGTGAGCAGATCACCGAGGCTGGGCAGGCCGAAGGGGGACACCCCCCACCAGAGGAACCCGAGGACGCCACCGAACGCGATCGCGCACAGCGCGATGAACAACCGGTTGCGCAGCTCGTAGAGGTGCTCCATCAGGGTCATGGAGCCGTCCGGGTTGGCCTTGCGCCGACGGCTCGACCCAGCGAGCAAGCGACTAGCCAGGAAACGTATCCCGCTCACCCGATCCTCGTCGTCAGCGGGTGGTGTCGTTGTGCCGCTGCGACTCCTTGGCTGGTGTCGCGGCGGGGCCCGACGGTGGCAGCGACTGCTGTGGGGGCGTCGACGGGGTCGCCTCGTCCTCCGACTCCGAGCGCATGCCCCTGGTCTCTGCCTTGAAGATGCGCATGGACTGCCCGATGGCCCGGGCGGCCCCCGGCAGCTTGGTTGAACCGAACAGCAGAACCAGCACGCCGAGGAGCAGAACCAGCTCCCAGCCTGACGGAATGCCCACAATGGGCCTCCTCTCTCCGCTTTCTCGTGCGGAATCGATGCTACGCGGTCGGGATTCCGCCGGTTGCCTTTGCGTTGCGGTGGCGGCGTCGCCGGTCCAGTTCCACCCGGAGCGCCGCGATCCGGACGGCCAGCAGGCCGCTGCGCTCGGCGAGCCCGGCACGGCTGGTGCGGGCGGTCCCGGCCAGCCGGCGGACCGGACCGACCAACCGCACCAGCAGCACGAGCAGCACGACGCCGCCGACGGCAGCCGTCAGTACGCTGATCAGGTAGGGCACGGAAGTCACGTTAGCCTGCTAGTGCGACAGCAGGTGGCTGGATCTGCGCACCGCCGCGCGAGCCCGCTGCGCCACCGCTGCGGCCAGCTCAGCGGGCTCCCGGACCGTCACGTCGGCGCCCAGCCCCAGCACCAAGCGCACCATCCACCCGGTGTCGGCATACCGCATTCGCACGGTTGCGGCTCCTCCTTCGCCCTCGGTCAGCTCCTCTACCGGGTAGTACTCGGCGACCCAGCGGGCGTCGGGGGCCAAGGCGAGCACGGCGACCTGCTGGTCGGGTTGCGCGCGGAACAGCCCGGCCGACACGTCGGTGGGGCGGGCGTGCGGTGGTGGCATGGCCGGCTCATCCAGTGTCGCGACGTGCTCGATGCGGTCCAACCGGAACAGCCGCACCCCCTCGGCGCAGCGGCACCAGGCCTCCAGGTAACTGCGGCCTTCCACTAAGAGCAGCCGCATCGGGTCCACGGTGCGCTCCCCCACCGTGTCGCGGGACGCGGTGTAGTAGCGGATTCGCAGCGCGCGGCGGTGGTCCAGCGCGTCGCGCACCGCGGCCAGCGCAGCCTCTTCCCTGGTGGCCAACCCGACTACCACACCATCGGCCCGCCCTGCTGCCGCCTCGATCTTGGCCAGGGCCCGGCGGACCGCCCCGGCGTCGACCACGCCGGGCGTCTCGGCCAGCGCGCGCAGCGCCACCACCAACGCGGTTGCCTCCGCCCCGGACAGTCGCAGCGGGCGGCGCATCCCAGCGTCGAAGGTGACGGTCACGGTGTCGCCCTCGAAGGACAGGTCGATGAGATCACCAGGCCCGTAGCCGGGCAGCCCACACATCCACAGCAGTTCCAGGTCGCGGCGTAGCTGCCGGACACTGACGTCGAAGTCGGCGGCCACCTCCTCGATCAGCATGCCGGGCCGAGCCAGCAGGTAGGGCACTAAGGCCAGCAGCCGGGGCAACCGCTCGGCGATCCCGGCCATCAGCCCGCGCTCCCGGCAGCCGCCAGCAGCCGGGCTCGCACCGCGTCGGCCAGTTCCGCGGGTTCGACGACCACGGCATCCGGACCGTGCCCGGCGATCCATCGAGCGGCGACGTCGTAGCCGGGCAGCTGCACCGCAACGAGATCGCCGCCCACCCCATCCAAGGTCATGGTGCCCAGCACCGTCGCGTGCCTGCGCAGGCCGTGTGCGCGGCCGTCGGCCAGCCACAGCCGGGCAGTGTGTGCCACCGGCGGCGGCTCCGCGGAACCCGCCACGATCTTCAGCAGGTCTACCCCTGCTGGTCGCTGTACCGACCCGGGGGCGCCGACGGTACGCACCATGCCGACAATCCGGGAGACCCGGAAACAGCGGGTTGCCCGCCGGTCCCGGTCGTGTCCCACCACGTACCAGCGACCTCGCCAGGACACCACTCCCCACGGCTCGAGGGTGCGCGCCGCGGCCTCTGCGGCGGGATGCTTGCGATGCAGGAACGTCACGATCTGCCCGGCCTGGACAGCCGAGATCAGCGGAGTCAGCGCCGGCTCCGCGGCTCGCACCCGCGGTTCGACGGCAACCGACGGCTCGGTGTCCACCTCCACTCCAGCGGCGCGCAGCTTGAGCACAGCACCGTGCGCGGCCCCGGCCAGCTGTGGGGAATCCCACAGCCGGGCGGCCAGGGCGACTGCGGCGGCTTCGTCGGGTTCGAGGTCGATGTCGGGTAGCTCGTAGTCCCGGCGCGCGATGCGGTAGCCCTCCCCCGCGTCGAACCCTGGGGTTCGGCCGGTCTCCAGCGGGACGCCCAGCTCGCGCAGCTCGGCCTTGTCCCGCTCGAACATCCGGAAGAACGCGTCATCGGAGGGGGCCTCGGCGTAGCCGGGCACGATCCGCCGGATCCGGTCGGCGGGCAGGTACTGGCGGCTGGATAGCAGGCAGAGCACCAGGTTGACCAAGCGCTCTGCGCGGGCGGAGGACACGGCACGCAGCCTACGGTGCTCGTGAGTGGCATGAGGTGCCGGAACACTGATCCACACTCACGGCTGGCTCAGAGCGAGGCGATGAGCCTCTCCACCCGCTCGTCGACGGCGCGGAACGGGTCCTTGCACAGGACGGTGCGCTGGGCCTGGTCGTTGAGCTTGAGGTGCACCCAGTCAACGGTGAAGTCGCGGCCCGCGGCCTGAGCAGCGGCGATGAAGTCCCCGCGCAGCTTTGCTCGGGTGGTGGCCGGTGGGGTGTCCTTGGCCGCCTCGATCTCGCCGTCGTCAGTGACCCGATCGACCAGCGCCTTGCGCTGCAGCAGATCGAACAGCCCCCGGCCGCGGCGGATGTCGTGGTAGGCGAGGTCCAGCTGAGCAATCCGTGGGTTGGACAGGTCCATCCGGTGCTTGGCGCGGTACCGCTCCACCAGCCGGTGCTTGATCGCCCAGTCGATATCGCGGTCAATCAGGGTGAGATCCTCCTGCTCGACGGCCCTCAAGGTGCGGTCCCACAGCTTCATCACCCGGTCGGTCAATGGATCGGACCCGCGGCGGGCGACGTGATCCACGGCGCGCAGGTAGTACTCCCGCTGAATATCCAGCGCGGAGGCCTCGCGGCCGCCGGCCAGCCGCACTCCGCGCCGGCCGGTGAGGTCGTGACTGATCTCACGGATCGCCCGGATCGGGTTGTCCAGGGTGAAGTCGCGGAACGCGACACCCTCCTCCACCATCTCCAAGACCAGGTTGGCGGTGCCCACCTTGAGCAAGGTGGTCACCTCGGACATGTTCGAGTCACCGACGATCACATGCAGGCGGCGATACCGCTCGGCGTCGGCGTGCGGCTCGTCTCGGGTGTTGATGATCGGGCGAGAGCGGGTGGTCGCCGAGGAGACCCCCTCCCAGATGTGCTCAGCCCGCTGCGACAGGCAGTACACCGCGCCGCGCGGTGTCTGCAGCACCTTGCCCGCGCCGCAGACCAGCTGCCGGGTGACGAGGAAGGGCAACAGCACATCGGCGATCCGCGAGAATTCACCAGCGCGAGCTACCAGGTAGTTCTCGTGGCAGCCGTAGGAGTTGCCTGCGGAGTCGGTGTTGTTCTTGAACAGGAAGATGTCTCCGCCGATACCCTCATCGGCCAGCCGTCGCTCGGCATCCACCAGGAGGTCCTCGAGGATCCGTTCGCCGGCCTTGTCGTGGGTCACCAGCTGAGCCAGGTTGTCGCACTCCGCAGTGGCGTACTCCGGGTGTGACCCCACGTCGAGGTACAGCCGGGACCCGTTGCGCAGGAAAACGTTCGACGAGCGACCCCACGAGACCACCCGGCGGAACAGGTATCGGGCGACCTCGTCCGGCGACAGCCGGCGCTGGCCGTGGAAGGTGCAGGTGACCCCGAACTCAGTCTCGATCCCGAAGATCCGCCGCTGCATGCCTCCCAGCCTAGGCTGCCGGAGCCGTCTTGCAGGCCGTCCGTACGGGCTCACTTAGGCTGCGCTGGTGCTGGACTGGTTGCGCCGAGTGGCGCAGGAGATCAACTGGGTCGACCGGGAGCTGGTGCGCCGCAGCGCGGCCATTCCACCCTCACCTGATGGCGGACTGAAGGGGCTCACGCGGGCCGCGAACCACAGCCTGCTGTGGTTCGCTGTGGCCGCGGCGCTGGCCGGCCGCAAGGGTGTGACCCGCCGGGCCGCGCTGCGCGGCCTGGCCGCGATCGGCGGGGCCAGTTTCACCGTCAACGCGGTGGCCAAACCCCTGCTGCCGCGCCGCCGGCCAGCCTGGGAGGACGTCCCCGTGGGGCGCCGGCTGAATCCGAACGAGCGCCCGAACTCGTCGTCGTTCCCCTCCGGCCACGCGGCGTCGGCCTCGGCGTTCGTCACCGCGGCGATGATGGAGAGCCCCGCCATCGGGCTGGCCATGGCCCCGGTCGCGGCGGTGGTGGCCTACTCCCGGGTGCACACCGGCGTGCACTATCCCTCTGACGTGGTCGCCGGGCTGTTGCTGGGCAGCGGCCTCGCGCTGGTCACCCGGCGGTGGTGGCCGCTGCGGGTCGGCGACGCTGCGGCGAGCAGGCACCTGGCGCGGGTGCCTGCGCTGCCAGCTGGCGAGGGCTTGGTCGTGCTGGTCAACCCCGGTTCCGGAGTCGACGGCGAGCACCCCGGTACGGAGCTGGCCGCCGCCTGGCCTGCAGCCCGGCAGGTGTTCACCGAGCCTGGTGGGGACCTGACAAAGCAGCTGGAAGCGGAGCTGGATGCCTCCGATCGGCCACCGGTGCGTGCGCTGGGGGTGGCCGGCGGCGACGGGACGGTGGCGGCGGTGGCGGCGGTGGCGGCGGATCGGGGGTTGCCGTTGGTGGTGGTGCCGGCCGGCACGCTGAACCACTTCGCCCGTGACATCGGGGTGACCGAGGTGTCCGACGCCGTCGAGGCGGTACGCGCCGGCAGCGCAATGACGGTGGACCTGGGAGGGGTACAGGTTGACGACGCGCCGCCACACTGGTTCGTCAACACTGCGAGCCTCGGCGGGTACCCCGACCTGGTGCAGCTGCGAGAGCAGCGGGAACCACGCTGGGGCAAGTGGCCAGCGGCAGCCATCGCGCTGATCCGGGTGCTCTGGGCATCGGATCCGCTGGTGGCGTGCATCGACGGCACGCGGCGCAAGGTGTGGCTGGTATTCGTGGGTAACGGGCTGTACCGCCCCCGGGGTTTCGCCGCCGCGGCCCGACACCGGCTGGACTCCGGGTTTCTCGACGTCCGCTACGTCCGTGCCGACGTGCCGCTGTCCCGGACCAGGTTCCTCGTCGGGGCGCTGTCCAGCGCGCTGGAGCGAAGCCGCACCTACGTCCAGCAGGAGCGGGCTGAGCTGCTGATCCGGGTCCGCGGGCGGCCGGTGGCGCTGGCCACCGACGGCGAGGTCATCGCGGCGGGCCGCCGGTTCCGGTTCTTCACCCAACCCGCCGCGCTGCAGGTGTACCGCCCGGAGCGCTGAGAACGCCCCAGTCAGTTGTCGGTGCTGGTCCCGCTGTCGCTGTTCGTGCCGTCGGCGTCCGTGCCCTAGTCTGACGGCGTCAAGCCGGGGGGTCCTCGTTGGGGTCGGTGGTCGGGGTCTCGGTACCGGGCAGCAGTGCAGTCAGCGCCGCCCCGGTGATTCGCCGGAAGGCGCGGTGCGGCCGGGACCGGTCCAACACCGCGACCTCGAGCTGGCCGACGCCCAGGGTGCGCTTGCCGGCCCCGTTGACGTTGGTGGAGGCCGAGCTCAGGGCGGCCACCGCAGCGGCGACGGCTTCAGCGGTGTCCATGTCCTGCCGGAAGGATTCCTTGAGCGCCGTGGAGATGACCTCGGCTTGGCCGCCCATCACGACGAAGTCCGGTTCGTCACCGATCGAGCCGTCGTAGGTCAGGTGGTAAAGCTGATCGGAGTCTGGGTCGGCGCCCACCTCAGCGACGCACAGCTCCACCTCGAAGGGCTTCTGCTGCTCCGAGAAGATCGCCCCGAGGGTCTGGGAGTACCAGTTGGCGAGCACCCGGCCGGTGACGTCACGCCGGTCGTAGGAGTAGCCCCGCACGTCGGCAAGCCGGATCCCGGCGACCCGCAGATTCTCGTACTCGTTGTACCGCCCGACGGCGGCGAAGCCGATCCGGTCGTAGAGTTCCGAGACCTTGTGCAGCGCAGTGGACAGGTTCTCGGCGACGAACAGCACTCCACGTGAGTAGCTGAGCACCACCACACCGCGACCTCGGGCGATGCCCTTGCGGGCAAGCTCCGAGCGGTCTCGCATGATCTGCTCGACCGAGGCGTAGAACGGCATCGTCACAGCGGGAACTCCTGGGTGGCGACGGGTTCTGAGGAACCCGGGTGTCTGGCAGTGTCTTCGAGTGGGCTGGGCAGTGCTGCCGGGGTGATCGGCGCGGCGTCAGCCCCCGGGCTTTCGCCTGCGGGCCTCCACCACGACGTCGGCGACCTGACCGGCCTGCTCGTCGGGGAGCCTGACTGCCCCGTCCGCTGCGGTGATGGTGACTACCACCGGATAGATCCGGCGAACGGTGTCCGGCCCGCCGGTCGCACTGTCATCGTCGGCGGCGTCGTAGAGGGCCTCCATGGCAACCCGGATGGCGGCATCCACCTCCATCATGGGGTCATGCAGCTTCTTCAACGATGCGCGGGCGAACAGCGAGCCCGAGCCCACCGAGTGGTACCCGACCGTCTCGTCGTAGCGGCCGCCGACGACGTCGTAGGACACGATGCGACTGGCCCGGCCCGGGTCGGTCGCATCGGGGTCGTAGCCGACGAACAGCGGCACCGCGGCGAGCCCCTGCATGGCGCCCTCGAGGTTGCCCCGAACCATGCCGGCCAGCTTGTTCGCCTTGCCGTCCAGCGTCAGCGGTACACCCTCGATCTTCTCGTAGTGCTGCAGCTCGACGGCGAACAACCGCACCATCTCCACCGCGACACCGGCCGTCCCGGCGACTCCCACCGCGGAGTAGTCGTCAACGACGAACACTTTCTCCATGTCACGCTGGGCGATGAGGTTGCCCGCCGTCGCTCGACGGTCCCCGGCGATGAGCACCCCGCCGCGAAAGATGGCCGCCACGATGGTGGTGCCGTGCGGGCTGACCACCGGTGCAGCGCCACCGGGCGCCGCGCCACCGGGCACAGGGGTCCCCCGGCGCCCGGGCAACAGGTCGGGAGACGTCGCAGCGAGGAACTCGCTAAACGATGAGTTGCCCACCATGAAGTACGACGCCGGCAAGGCTGCGCCCGGATAGCGTCCTACCGAGGACTGGTCCATCGGTTGTGATCGTCTCCTAGCTCCCGTTGCCGCAGTCTCCCGCTGTCCCAAGCATGATGCCCTTGCCGCTGCGTTTCCCTGCCATGGGGGCGACCTGTCACTGGCCGCCCTTCTGGACATAGGCTCGGACGAAGTCCTCGGCGTTCTCCTCCAGCACGTCATCAATCTCGTCGAGGATCGCGTCCACGTCCTCGCCGAGCTTCTCCCGACGTTCCTGACCGGCCGGCGTGCCGTCGCTCGTCTCGTCGTCTCCGTCGCCGCCACCTTGGCGCTGCACCTTCTCCTGGGACATCTCGCCTCCCGGACCGAAGTTGTCTCTAGCAAACAGTACCCAGCAACCCCGACAATCGCTGTCAGGCCAGACGGGTGATCAGCCCCGGGTGAGTGCCTCCACCAGCTCCGCAGCGGTGGCCGAGGCGTCCAGCAGCGCCCCAACATGCGCGCGGGTGCCCCGCAGCGGTTCCAGGGTGGGGATACGGACCAGCGACTCGCGGCCCAGATCGAAGATCACCGAGTCCCAGGACGCCGCGGCTACCTCGGTGGCGTAGCGCTCCAGACACCGACCGCGGAAGTAGGCGCGGGTGTCCTCCGGGGGTGCCGTGATGGCCGCGCGCACCTCCTCCTCGGTGACCAGTCGCTTCATCGAGCCGCGGGCCACCAGGCGGTTGTACAGGCCCTTGTGCATCCGCACGTCGGAGTACTGCAGATCCACCAAGTGCAGCCGGGGCGAGGCCCATCCCAGACCGTCCCGGGCCCGGTAGCCCTCGAGTAGCTGCAGCTTTGCCGGCCAGTCCAGCCGGTCGGCACACTCCATCGGGTCCCGGGCCAGCGCGTCGAGCACCTCGCCCCAGGTGCTGAGGACATGCTCAGCGATGTCGGCGGTGCTATCCGGAGTGCCCTCGCGCGCGAAGAACTGCGCGACCCGCTCGTGGTAGGCCCGCTGCAGGTCCAGGCCAGTGAAGTGGCGACCACCGGAGATCTCCACTGTCGCCCGCAGGGACGGGTCGCGGCTGATCGTGTGCACCGCCCGCACCGCCTCGACCAGACGCAGGTCATCGAAGCGTACCCCGGCCTCGATCAGATCCAGCACCAGCGCCGTGGTGCCGACCTTGAGATAGGTGGAGTACTCGGCAAGGTTGGCGTCGCCGATGATGACGTGCAGCCGCCGGTACTTGTCGGCGTCGGCGTGTGGCTCGTCCCGGGTGTTGATGATGCCGCGCTTGAGCGTGGTCTCCAGCCCGACCTCGACCTCGATGTAGTCCGCCCGCTGGGACAGCTGGAACCCGGCGTGCTCCCCGGTGGGTCCAATGCCCACTCGACCGGATCCACAGACCACCTGGCGGGAGACGAAGAACGGGGTCAACCCGGCGATGACCAACGTGAAGGGCGTGGAGCGCGCCATCAGGTAGTTCTCATGGGTGCCGTAGGAGGCGCCCTTGCCGTCGATGTTGTTCTTGTACAGCTGGAAGGGAGGCTGGTCGGGAACCGTGCGGGCGCGCAACGCGGCTTCCTCCATGATTCGCTCGCCGGCCTTGTCCCAGATCACTGCGTCGCGCGGGTTGGTGACCTCAGGGGCGGAGAACTCCGGGTGGGCGTGGTCGACGTACAGCCGGGCTCCGTTGGTGAGGATGACGTTCGCTGCACCGAGATCGTCCAGTTCTGGATCAGGCTGGGCGATTCCGGGAACGCCGAGGTCGAACCCGCGGGCGTCCCGCAGCGGGGACTCCACCTCGTAGTCCCAGCGGGCCCGCTTGGCCCGCGGCACCTCAGCCGCCGCGGCATAGGCCAGCACGACCTGGGTCGAGGTCAGGACGGGGTTGGCGGAGCTGTCCCCGGGCACCGCAATGCCGTACTCCACCTCAGTCCCCATGATCCGGCGCATACTCGGAGGGTACGTGCGCCGGGGCGCAGGTGGCTCGGTGGTCCGGGTGCGAATTCGGCGGCCGCCGGTCCT
>DATHTJ010000183.1:0-22952 GCA_035463315.1 Pseudonocardiaceae bacterium | reverse complement strand
TTTCGAGTACGTAGTCCGCGGCGACATAGACGTAGGTGTAAGGCGCCGGGTACCTACCTGCGGTGTGCGTTCGACCGGGCTTGCGCGGCGTGTTCAAGTGTAGGGGACTTTATTCGTTTGCTCTGGAATCCGACGGTCACGTGACCACACTGTGGCTTGCCGCCGTCGCCGAGCAGGACCGGGCCCGTGACCTAGCATCGATGTGACATAATGTTGATTATCGGATCGATCGAGGCTTCCTGGTGGCCTCTGATGCCAAAGTCCTGCCCACAGACGACAGCGGGGAGGGCCTGCCCGGACGGATGACGACGCTCCGCACGGCTCGGCTCGTTCGACGGCTGGGTCACCCTCGTGCGCAGGGCCAGGCACGCAGCCGAAGAGCGGGCGCGACGAGGTCGGCAACAGATCCCCCGGCCTCACCGCACCGACACCCCGCCGCGAACGCCGCGACGCTTTGACCAAGCTGGACTCAGCTGTTCGTAGTTTCTTCGGCGCCTGTTATCGGGAGGGCCAGATGTAAGGACCCGCTTGCTGGACGGATCTAGACTGATAGCAATCCGAATCTTCGATGCTATCATGCATTCTGTGAAACAGCTCATCAGCCGGATCGACGATGAGCTGCACCGGCGTCTCAAGGAGCGCGCCGCACAGGAGGGCCGGTCCCTTAATGACCTCGTTGCAGCGATCCTGGCGGACGCGAGCCCGTGGGGTTCGTCACCTGCGACCAGCGGCAAGCACAGACCGCTGATTCCCTCGGCCTGGTCCTGCTCTAGGCCGGGAACGCTCAGCTCAGCTGGTGCGGAACCGGTTGAATACTCGATACATCAGCTCGGTTCCGCGCGTCAGCGCGTCTACCCGGATCCGCTCGTCGTTGCCGTGCATCCGCGACATCGTGTCGTCATCGACGGCGTAGGGGTAAATCCCGTACACCGGGATGCCGCGCTGGCGCCACGGACCAGCGCTGGTGCCCGCTTCGAACAGGCCCGGGGTGACCGCCGCGCCGGGGTAGGTCTCGCGAACTGCGGCGTCCAGCGCGCGGAAGACGTCGGTGTCGATCATTCCCGGCGGTTGGGTCATCCGTTGGGTGAGTCCGGCCAGCACCTGCTCCTCTGTCTGGTCGGGCGAGAGTACGTTCACCAGGCGCACCGTCACGCCGTCGCCGGCACCCAGCGCGTTGCGTATCTCCGCCACTGTCGCAGCCACGTCGATACCGCCCGGGACCAGGCGCAGGTTCACCGTGGCGGTCGCCGACCCGGGCTGGACGTTGGTGCGGTACCCAGCGTGCTGGATCACCGGGGTGACGATGTGCCGCATCAACGCGTTGTGCAGCGTCGGGTGGTCGCTGAGCTGGACCACCAGCGCGCCGGCACGATCCCGCTCGTCCTGCCCGGAGGCGTTGAGCATGAGCCGCAACGCAGCGGCCAGCTTCGGATTGTCCGTGCGTGAAGCCCATGTTTCGAAGTACGCCCTGGTCACGTCGGTGAGACCGACCCCAGGCTGGTAGTCGGCCAGCCGGACCGCCGCTCGGTTCAGCCGGGTGATTGCCGCGTCCGGGGACGGGCGGGAGGAGTGAGTGGTGGTTCCCCGGGCGACGAACTCGAACGCAGCGTAAATCTTGTCCTGCCGGGTCAGCGTGACCACCACCGGTTCCACCGAGCCGGGCGGGGCCAGCGCCCATCCCCCCTCGGTGATCACCGCCCCGGCGTCGATCTTGTCGTAGTGCTGCTCGGCGAGCCACCGGGTGCCGTGCGGACCGACCTCCTCGTCGCAGTCGGAGAGGAAGATGATGTCCCGGTCGAATTGGGTGCCCTCTCTGAGGTGCCGCAGCAGGGCGGTCATGAACGCGGCGTTGGTGCCCTTCATGTCCAGCGCGCCGCGGCCGTAGACCCAGCCGTCACGTACCTCGCCGCGATAGGGATCGACGCTCCAACGGTCGGCCTCCACCGACACCACGTCGGAGTGGCACAGCAGCAGCAATGGCCGGGCGTCCCGCACCGCGCTCGGGACGCGGGCAATGAAATGCGCATTGTCCGACTTCGGGGTCGGAATGATCTCGGTCTGGGCACCGACCGCGTCCCACATCGACTTCAACATCTCGGCATGCGGAACGGTGACACCGCCCTCGCCGTTGTGCGACGTATCGAACCGGATCATGTCAACGGTGAGTTTCAGCGGGTCCAGGTGCACTGGGTCGACGACGGCCCCGGGGGGCGGTTGAGTGACCGCGTTGGTGCCGCTGGCCACCAGGGCGCCGACCGCAGCCAGCCCCACCACCTGACCGCTGAGCTGCAGCACCTCGCGCCGGCTGTACCGGCCGTGCCCCTCGGTCACGAGTCCCTCCCCGGGTCGTGAGTGCATAACAGTGTTATAGCACCGAACGCCACTCACGGGTCGCGCAGCGGCACGCTGCGGATCGAGGCGTCCAGCACGGTGACGGTGTGCGCCAGTGTGAGGTGCGCGCCGAGGCGTTGCGCGCTGGCTGCGATCTGCATCAGGCAGCCGGGGTTGGCGGTGACCAATACTGATGCCCTGGTGGCGAGCACGTTGCGGGCCTTGCGATCGCCCAGTTCGGTGGCGGGCTCGGGGTTGAGCAGGTTGTAGATCCCTGCCGAACCGCAGCACAGCTCGGCTTCAGCGATCTCGGTCAGGGTCAGCCCGGGGATGGCCCGCAGCAGCTCCCGGGGCTGGGACCGGATACCCTGGGCGTGCCCGAGGTGGCAGGCGTCGTGGTAGGCGATCGTGACGTCCAGCCGGTGGCGCGGCGCGGCCGGACCGAGTTCGACCAGCAGCTCGGAGACATCGCGGGTGCGTTCGACGAACGCCTGCGAGCGGGCGCCGTAGCCGGGATCGTCGCGCAGCAGGTGCGCGTACTCCTTCATCGCCGAGCCACAACCCGCGGCATTGACCACCACGTAGTCCACCCTGGCGGCCTCGAAGTGCTCGATCAGTGCCCGGGCGAAGCGGATCGCCTCATCCTCACGCCCCATGTGCTGCGAGAGCGCCCCGCAGCAGCCCTGCCGGCGGGGGATCACGACGTCGCAGCCCTCGGCGGCGAGCACCCGCGCGGTGGCGGCATTGACCTCGGGGAACAACGCATCCTGCACGCAGCCGGTGAGCATCCCGACCACCGCGCGGCGCCGCCCCGAGGCCGGCACTCGCGGTGGCAGCTTCTCCCGCCGGGTCAGCTTCGGGGTCAGCGACTCCATCACCCGCAGCGTCGGGGACAACCGGTCCAGCAGCCCGCTCCGGCGCAGCAGCCGGTCCAGCCCGCTGCGCTGGTAGAGCGCCAGCGGACCGCGCAGCGCCCGCAACCGCCTCGGGTAGGGAAACACCTGGAAGATCGCCCCACGGAGCAGCCTGTCCCGGCGGGGCCGTTCGTAGCGGCGCTCCACCTGGGCCCGGGTGTCGGCGATCAGCGTGCCGTACTGCACGCCGGACGGGCAGGCCGGCACGCACGCCAGGCACCCGAGGCAGGCGTCGAAGTGCCCCACCATCGACTCGGACAGCGGCTCGCCCTCCAAGCCGGCCTTCATCAGGTGGATGCGCCCGCGCGGAGAGTCCATCTCCTCCCCCCACAGCACGTAGGTGGGGCAGGAGGGCAGGCAGAACCCGCAGTGCACGCAGTCCTTGACAAGCTCGGGCTGCGGTGGGTGGTGATCATCAAAAGCACCTTCACGCATTCAGATCCCTCCCACGAACCGTCCAGGCGCCAGCCGGTGCTCCGGGTCGAACTGGTCCTTGAGCCGGCGCATCAACCCCAACGCGGGCACCGGCCCCCACACGTCCAGCGCCGCCTTGCGGTGCGGGGATGCGCAGTGCAGCACCGCGCTGCCGCCGTGCCGGGTCGCGATTCTGCGCAGCTGCGCCAGCTCGGTGCCCAGCTGGTCGCCGTCGTCCAGGCCGACGACGAGCACTCCGGCGCCGGCTGCGCCGCGCAGCGCGCCGGGAGCGGTGGTGAGCAGCTCGGCCAGTCCGGTGGGCTCGCAGGTGACCTTCGCAGCTGGTCCCTGCGGCGGGTGCGGGGGCTGACCCCACCAGTCCGGTGGCTGCTCGGTCGCCGTCGCCGGTGTCCCGGCCGCCGCGGCGAGCAGGTCGGCGACGGCGTCGGCGCGGGCATCGATACCTCCGGCGACACCTTCCAGGGCGATCCCGACGGTCACTGGACTGCCCGACGCGCGCCGGTCCACTTCGATGGCTACCGGGTCGTGCTGTGACACCCGGACCGCGGCGACGGCCGCCGCGGCGCGCGTGGCGTCGGGGGCCGGCACGGTGATCCAGCAGCTGACCTCGGGCAGCGGGTGCAGCCGGAACACCGCCTCGGTGATCACACCCAGGGTGCCCAGCGATCCGGTGTAGAGCTTGCCCAGGTCGTAACCGGCGACGTTCTTCACCACCGTCCCGCCGGAGCGGGTGACGGTGCCGTCGGCAAGCACCACGGTGATGCCGATGAGCAGGTCGCGCACCGAGCCGTACCGGTAGCGCAGCGGCCCCGACGCGGCGGTGGCGATGGTGCCCCCGACGGTGCCGTCACTGTCCAGGGCCAGCCGCTGCCGGTGCGGGGCCAACTGATTCTGGAGATCGACCATCGGCAGGCCGGCCTGGGTGGTGACGACCAGGTCGCCGGCGACATGCGAGAGCACCGCATTCATCCGGCTGGTGTCCACGATCAGGTCCAGACCGGTGGGTGGTACCCCCCAGGACAGCCGGGTGCCAGTACCCCGGGCGACCACCCGCAGCCCCAGCCCGGCCGCCGCGCGCAGCACCGCCGAGACCTCCTCGGTGCTGTGCGGCCAGGCCACCCAGCGCGCCGGCACCCCGTCCACGGTGTCGTCGGCGGTGGCCTCGGCCACCGCCGTGCACCCGGCGCGCAGCCCGCCGAGGGTCGGAGTGATCATCAGAACTGCTCGGCCAGGCCTGCGACCTGCAGTGGGTGCACACCTTTGCGCCTGCCAGGCACTTCACCGCACAGCCGGGGAGTGGGGAACACCTTGCCGGGGTTGCACACCCCGGCAGGATCGAAGGCGCAGCGCAGCCGCTGCATGGTGTCCAGGTCGTCGTCGGTGAACATCCGCGGCATGTACCGTGCCTTGTCGGTCCCGACGCCGTGCTCGCCGGTGATCGAGCCGCCGTGCTCGATGCACAGGTCAAGGATCGCCCCGGAGACCTCCTCCGCAGCCTGCGCCTCGCCGGGTTTGGCCTCGTCGAACAGGACCAGCGGGTGCAGGTTGCCGTCGCCGGCGTGGAACACATTGGCCACCCGCACCCCGGTACCGGCGGACAGATCGGCGATCTTGCGCAGCACCTCGGGCAGTGCGGTTCTGGGGATCACCCCGTCCTGCACGATGTAGTCTGGGCTGATCCGGCCCACTGCGGCGAACGCGGACTTGCGGCCCTTCCAGAACAGCGCGCGCTGGGCGGCGTCACGGGCCACCCGGATCTCGAAGGCGCCCGCGTCGGTGCAGTGCCGCTGCACCGCGGCGAAGGTGTGCTCCACCTCGGCGACCGGACCGTCCAGTTCCACGATGAGCACCGCCCCGGCGCCCTCGGGGTAGCCGCAGGCTACAGCGGCCTCGGCAGCCTCGATCGCCAGCGCGTCCATCATCTCGATGGCTGCCGGCGTGACGCCCTCGGCGATGATCGAAGACACCGCGCTGCCTGCCTCGTCCGCACCAGGGAACGCGGCGAGCAGGCAGCGCACCGACTCCGGGTTCCGCAGCAGCCGCACCACGATCTTGGTGGCGATCCCGAGGGTGCCCTCGCTGCCGACGAACGCGCCGAGCAGGTCATATCCGGGCACATCGCGGGTGGTGCCGCCCAGCCAGACCAGCTCCCCGTCCGGGGTGACGACCTCGACACCCAGCACGTGGTGGGTGGTGAACCCGTACTTGAGGCAGTGCGCCCCGCCGGAGTTCTCCGCGACGTTGCCGCCCACCGAGCAGACCTGCTGGCTGGACGGGTCGGGCGCGAAGTACCAGCCGTGCGGCGCGGCGGCCTTGGTCACATCGAGGTTGATCACCCCGGGCTCGACGATCGCGCGCTCGTTGGCGAGGTCCACCTGCAGGATGCGGCGCATCCGAGAGGTGACGATCAGCACGCCCTGCGCGTGCGGCAGCGCCCCACCGGACAGTCCGGTGCCCGAGCCGCGGGCCACGAACGGCACCCTCGCGGCGGCGCAGGCCCGGACCACTGCGGCGATCTGCTCGGCGGACTCCGGCAGCACCACCAGGCCCGGCACCACCCGGTACTGCGCCAGCCCGTCGCATTCGTAAGTGCGCAGCCGTTGCCGGTCGGTGATCACCGCCGCAGGCCCAAGCAGGGCGGTGAACTCCGCGGCCAGCACCCCCAACCCGGTGCCCTCGTGCCTCGCCATCGCCTACTCCCCTGTTCTCCCCACACCCGCGAACCGCCACATGGATGCTTGTCGCAGTGCTAGGGCACCCACCTAGCGTCACATGGATGCTTGTGGAAGTTCCAGAGCACGGAGCGGCATCGGGGTGAAGAGAGTGGTATCGGCGAGCCCATATGAGGATGAGGACAGCACCATGAAGACCGAATCGCAACCCGGAGGTTAGACGACCATGACCGACGTTCCGCATCCGACGACCGTCGCAGACGTGCACGTGCTCGGCGGTGATCTCCCCGTCCGCCGGCTCGGCTACGGGGCTATGCGCATCACCGGCAGCGGCGTATGGGGCGAGCCGCCCGATCCCGACGGAGCCAAGGCTCTGCTGCGCCGTGTGCTCGAGCTCGGCGTGAACCTGATTGACACGGCCGACTCCTACGGACCCGAGGTCTCGGAGCTGTTGATCGCCGACGCCCTGCACCCCTACCCGACCGACCTCGTCATCGCCACCAAGGGCGGCCTCCTCCGGGACGGCCCCCACCAGTGGCGCGCCGACTGCAATCCTTCGCACCTGCGCGCGGCGTGCGAGGCCAGCCTTCGGCGCCTTCGCCTCGAGCGGATTGATCTCTACCAGCTGCACACCGTCGACGCCCAAGTCCCGATCGAGGAGTCGGTGGGGGCGTTGGTTGAGCTGCAGGAGGCGGGGCTAGTGCGCCACATCGGCGTCTGCAACGTCTCGGTCGACGAGCTCGCGCGGGCGCGCGGCGTCGCCGACGTCGTGTCGGTCCAGAACCGCTACAACCTCGCTGACCGCGGCTCGGACGACGTCGTGGATGCCTGTGAGGGCGAGGGACTCGCCTTCCTGCCGTGGTACCCGCTCGCGGACGGCGAGCTCGCGGCTCCCGGTGGCCGGCTTGACCAGATCGCACAGGCACACGGCGCGACTGTCGCTCAGGTCGCGCTCGCCTGGCTGCTGGCGCGTTCCTCGACGATGATTCCGATTCCGGGCACCGGCTCGATCGAGCACTTCGAGGAGAACATGGGGGCCGCCCGGCTGGACCTCACGCCGGACGATCTCGCCGCCCTTGCAGACCGAGAATGAACGCTCGGTAGCCAGTGTCTTCCCTCAAAGGTCCACCGAGGACAGTCGTCTCGACTGGACTTGGCCGGCCGAGGACATCGACCGGTTGATCCGGGCCCAGGCCGCTTCCCTACCCCCACGCGTTCACCTTTTACCGCGGCGAGCGCATCCGGATCCTGCAGAAATCGGTGCCCCAATCCCGGTATGGTGGCACTCTGGCCGCGTCTTCATACGGGAAGGCAACGGGGTGGTCATCGTCGCCAGGGCCGATGCGCGTCGCGGGCGAAACCGCGGCCTGGCGATCGAACGGGTGCGCACCGACAACGGTTCCGAATACGCTGCCACCGAGTGCTTCCGCACCCTGGGTGGCTACCTCACCAGCCATCCTTGACTCTGCTCTTGCCCCGGCACCCGTTTCTGGAGGGTCCGTTTCCCCGGGCGTTCGCGCACCGTGGTTGGCACCTCGACGAGCTGACCGGCATGGAGAACTCGCTGGCTGCGTTTCGCCGCGCGGTCGCGGAGGGCTACCGCTATCTGGAAACCGACGTCCGAGCCACCCAGGACGGCGTGGTCGTGATCCTGCACGACGCGACGCTGGACCGCACCACCGACGGCTCCGGCGAGGTCGAGCAACTGGACTGGGCGGCGGTACGCACCGCACGGGTGGGTGGCCGTGAGGCGGTCTGCCGGCTGGCCGACCTGCTCGAAGAGCTCCCGGGGGCATTGCTCAACGTCGACGTCAAGGCCGACTCGGCGATCGTGCCGGTGCTGGATTTGCTGCGCTCCACCGGTCAGTGGCACCGGGTGTGTCTCGCGTCGTTCTCCGAAGCGCGGTTGCAACGGCTGCGTAGGGCGGCCGGATCGCAGCTGTTGACCTCAATGGGCACCGCGTCGGTGATCGCGCTTCGGCTGCGCTCGGCGCTGTCGCTGCCCTTCGGACCGCCGATCCGAGGTGGGCTCGCGCAACTACCGGTGCGCCAGTACGGGATCACCGTGGTGGACCGCCCGCTGGTGCGCTACGCCCATCGTCGTGGCCTGGAGGTGCACGTGTGGACGGTGGACCGCGCCGCCGAGATGGAAGCTCTGCTCGATCTCGGCGTTGACGGTCTGGTCACCGATCGGCCAGACCTGCTGCGTGAGGTGCTGCGCGCCCGGCGGGCCTGGCCCGGTCTGGAGACGGAGGGCCAGTAACGTGGGCGAGCCGACGGTCCCGCCCGACGAGACCGGGCGCCGCCGCGATCAACGTGCCTGGTGCTGGTATGACTGGGCGAACTCGGTGTTCCCCACCTCAATCGTCACCGTGTTTGTCTCGCTTTACCTCACCACGGTGGCGGTGAACGATGCGCGGGCCTCCGGGCAGATCTGCCCTAGTGGCAACGCGCTGGTCAGCTGCGACATCTCGCTGTTCGGACTTGAGTTCCCGGCCGGCTCGCTGTTCGGCTACATGCTGGCGGCGTCCACCGCCCTTCAGGTGCTGGTACTGCCACTGACCGGTGCCATCGCCGACCGCACCCAGCACAAACGGTGGATGCTCGGTCTCTTCACGTTCATCGGGGCGGGCGCGACCGCCCTGCTCGCGTTGGTGACCGGGACCAACTGGCGGCTCGGCGTCGTGCTGTTCATCGTGGCGACCACCGGCTACTACGCGTCTGTGGTCATTTACTACTCGGTGCTCCCGGAGATCGCGACGGCCGACGAGCGCGACGTGCTGTCCTCCCGCGGCTGGGCCTTCGGCTTTCTGGGCGGAGGCATCGCCCTGGCCCTGAACTTGGCGACCTACCTCGGGCGCGATGCGCTGGGACTCTCCGAGTCAGCGGCGGTACGGGTCTGTTTTCTTACCGCCGGGCTGTGGTGGGCGGCCTTCACCCTCATCCCGCTGTCCCGGATGCGCAGCTACCAGCCTCCGCAGGGCACCGAGCGGGGTCTATCGGTGCTCACGGCGGGCTTCCGCCAGCTCGTCGACACGCTGCGCGAGGCCCGGAGTTACCCGCTGACGTTGGGCTTCCTGGCCGCGTACCTGGTCTACACCGACGGAATCGGCACGGTGGCCAGTGTCGCCGGCCAGTATGGTGATCTTGAGCTGGGGTTGGCGAGCAGCACCCTGATCAGCACGATCCTGATGGTGCAGTTCGTGGCGTTCTTCGGCGCGTTGCTGCACGGCTGGGTGGCCCGCCGGTTCGGCGCCAAGCGCACGATCATGGGCAGCCTGGGGGGGTGGATCGGCGTGATCACTGCAGCCTACTTCGTCCAGGCGGGTGATGAACTTCAGTTCTACGCCGTGGCCGTGGGCATCGGGCTGGTGCTGGGCGGTACCAACGCGCTGTCCCGGTCGCTGTTCAGCCAGTTGGTGCCGGCGGGCAAGGAAGCGGAGTACTTCTCGGTCTACGAGATCGGCGCACAGGCCACCTCCACACTGGGGCCACTGCTGTTCGCCGCCATCGGGCAGGCCACCGGCTCGTTCCGCCCTGCCATCGTGTCCCTGGTGGCGTTCTTCGTCATCGGCTTCGTGTTGCTCTCCCTAGTGCCGGTACGCCGAGCGATCCGGGCTGCGGGCAACAGTGAGCCTTCAGTCGTCTAGAGCGCCTCCCACCCGCCGGCTAGAGGGCGCAAGGTGCCTCGAAAGAGTAATGTGGTGCACCTTACGGTGAGGTAACGCGTCGCCTTGACGCTGCGATTCACTCTATGTGGGGGATCCTTGGTGGGATGGACGGTGCAGGACGTCGCCGAGCCCGGGCCGTCCAGCGAACCGGGAACGTCACGTCCCCCCGCAGCGTTGCACTCGGTGAGCTAGACCTAGGGGACCTGGTGGTTCCCGACCCGGAGAAAGGAAACGCCATGGCCGACCGCGTTCTGCGTGGCAGCCGGCTCGGAACGGTGAGTTACGAGACGGACCGGGACCACGATCTTGCTCCCCGCCGGTCGGTGCACTATGCCTGCCCCAAGGGTCACACCTTTGACGTTCCGCTAGCCGACAATGCCGAATCCCCCATGACCTGGGAGTGTCGGTTGCACGGCAACGAGTCCAGGCTGTTCGACGGGGCGGAGCCGGAGCCGAAGAAGATCAAGCCGTCGCGTACGCACTGGGACATGCTGCTGGAGCGACGCAGCATCCCCGAACTTGAGGCGCTGCTCGATGAGCGACTGACAGAGCTGCGCGGTCGCCGCTCCCGATCTGCTTAACTCCTGCGCTGCATCACCAGGGCTGCGGCTACCCCCAGCACGCCCAGCGCCACCAGGGACCACTCCGGCACGGGACCCAGCCGGGTCGCCAGCGTAGTGCCGGAGCGCAGCGGGACCCGCGCCACCAGCGTGCCCGGTGTGAACAGACTGGTGTGCTGCTCGACGGTGCCGTCCGGAGCGATCACTGCGCTGACCCCGCTGGTGGCCGCCACCACCACCGCCCGGCCGTGCTCCACCGCGCGTACCCGGGAGATCGCCTGCTGCTGATAGGTCATCTCGGTGAAGCCGAAGGTGGCGTTGTTGGTAGGAACCGCCAGCAACTGGGCTCCGGACTGCACACTGTGGCGGACCAGATCGTCGAAGACCACCTCGGAGCAGGTAGCTATCCCAACCCTGGCCGGGCCGAGGCGCACCGCACCGTCGCCGTTGCCCGGCACGAAGTTGCCCGCGCGGTCGGCGTATGGGCTGAACAACCGGAAGAAGTCCCGGTAGGGAATGTACTCCCCGAAAGGCTGCAACCGGCGCTTGTCATGCCGCTGGCCCGGCCCGGTGCTGGGGTCCCACACGATGGCGGTGTTCGTGGTGTGCCCGTCATCGGTGCGCAGGACGGCGCCGACCAGGGTCGGGACACCGATCGCGCGGACCGCCCGGTTGATCACCGCTTGGGCGTCCGGGTTGCGCAGCGGGTCGATGTCGGAGGAGTTCTCCGGCCAGATCACCAGCGCCGGCCGAGGGTACCGGCCGGCCGCGATGTCGTCGGCGAGTTGCTCGGTGCGCGCGGCGTGGTTGTCCAGCACGGCGCGGCGCTGGGCGTTGAAGTCCAGCCCGGCGCGAGGCACGTTGCCTTGGACGAGGGCGACCACGATTTCGCTGTCGGTCGCGGTCGTCTGCACCAGCGAGGTGGCAGCCAGGCCGACGATCGCCGGGACGACGGCGAGCAGGGCCGGCGCCGCGAGCGCCGCGCGCCGTTGCCCTCGGACAGCCCTCCGGGTCAGCTCCGCGGCGCCGAACCCGGTCAGCACCACAGCTGCGGTGAGGAGCGGGGTACCGCCGATCGCCGCTACCGGCAGGAACACCCCGCTGGGCTGCCCGAACGCCACCCGTCCCCAGGGGAAACCTCCGAAGGGCGCCCGGGCGATCAGCGCCTCGGTAGCCACCCACACCCCGGCTGCCCACACCGGCGCGGCAGGCAACCGGGACACCACTGCCACGCCGGCCCCGGCCAGCGCCAACACCAGCCCCTCAACGGTGGCCAGCGCCAGCCACGGCAGCGGGCCCACGAACTCCCCGACCCACGACAGCAGCGGCACGAAGAAACCGAGCCCGAAGGCGAATCCGGAGCTGAATCCACCCCGGGCTGTCCGCCCATGCAGCACCGCCCACAGCAACGCGAATGGCACCGGCGCGAGCCACCACAGCTCGCGCGGCGGGGCGCCGCAGTAGAGCAGCAAGCCGGCACTCGCGGCGGCACCCGCATGCAGCAGCGCCCAGCCATGCCTCCAGGCGTGGCGTGGTTCCGGGACGGGCCGGTCGTCTGCGGTCACCGCCGGCGCAGCCACGCCAAACAGCCTACGGTTTCCCGGTCCGGCCGCTGTCCGCGTCGCGCTCGAAGAGGATCCGACCGCGGTGCACGGTGCGCAGGCAGCGGGGTGGATCTGAGCTGTCCCAGATCGCGTATGACGCGGGGGCACCGGGGGTCAGCGTCCCGGCCAACGGGTCAGCGGTGGCCGCAGCCCGGTACCCGCCGCAGGTATGCGCCCTAAGTGCCTCCGCCGCGCCGATCTCCGAACCGGGGCTGCGGTGCTCCACAGCGGCGCGCACGGCACCCCACGGGTCGACCGGTGTGACCGGCGCGTCGGAGCCGAACGCCAGCACCACGCCGGCCGCCGCGAGCAGCGCGTAAGGGTTCATTTCGGCAGCTCGGGATGCTCCCAGCCGCAGGGCGTACATCCCTTCCCGGCCGCCCCAGGCGGCGTCGAAGGCGGGCTGCACGCTGGCCACCACACCCCAGCGCGCCAGCTGCCGGGCCTGGTCGGAATCCACCATCTCCAGGTGTTCGAGCCGGTGCGTGCACTGCCGCAGCGCAGTGGTGCCGACGATGGCCGACGCGGCGGCGAATCCGGCGACCACCGCGTCGGTCGCCATGTCCCCGATCACGTGGAACCCGGCCTGGGTGCCGGCTTGGGTGCAGGCCACCACATGCGCGGCGATCTGCTCGGCGTCGAGATAAGACGCGCCACAGGTGCCGGGTGCGTCGGTGTAAGGCGCGCGCAGCGCGGCGGTCCGCGAGCCGATCGCCCCGTCGCAGCACAGGTCACCGGCCAGCCCGTGCGCCCTGGTGGCCGCGAGTAGCTCCCGGGCCTGTCGGGCAGTGCGGACAGCCTGGCCCCAATACCCAACCACCTCGACGCCGTGGTTTGCTGCCAGCAGGTCGGCGAGATCGTCGACGCCGGAGATATCCGGGCCCGCGCACTCGTGCACGACGGCGACGCCACGGGCCGCCGCCCCGGCCAGGAACGCCCGCTGGGCGTCACGCCGTTGACCAGGCGTGATCGACTCCCGGGCGGCCCGGCGGGCGTGGTGATGCGCCTCGCGGGTCAACGGTCCCTGTGCTGCCCAGCCGGGCGCACCGACTGCTTCAGGGATCCCCTCCAAGAGCCCCGAGGAGACCGCGGCGGAGTGCACGTCAACCCGGGACAAGTATACCGAGCCACCGCCGGACGCCCGGTCCAGCTCGGCGCGGGTAGGCGGGCGGCGCTCCGGCCACGACGTCTCGTCCCATCCGTGGCCCCACAACACGGTGCCGGGGCGGGCCCGCTGCGCAACCTGATCCAGGCACTGTGCGAGTGTGGCGCAGCTGGTGAGGTCAAGCCCGCCGGCAAGCAGGCCGGCCGAGGTGGCGTGGACGTGTGAGTCCACGAAGGCCGGGGTGACCAGCGCGCCGCGCAGCTCCAGCACCTCGTCGGCGTCGCCGAAGCGCACCCGGCCGGTGTCGTCGTCCCCGGTCCAGGTCACTGTTCCATCGATGACGGCGAGCGCAGTGGCCCCGGCGACCGACGGCAGCTGCCCGCCCCGCAGCAACGTGGCGCTCATGGCCTCGCTACCTCGCGATTCCACCACCGAGCAGATCGGTTCGGATCTGTATCCAGGTGGCGCATGGCCAGCGGCGTCGCCACGATCCAAAGGGCCACGCCTGCCATCGGCAGGTTCGACAGGTTCCGCGGTAGGTGGGTTGGTGCAAGGCCAGCGTGTAGCGCAGGGCGGCCAGCGCCCCGGGGTCGTGCCCGGCGAGTTCCAGCTCGGCAAGCCGGGACCAGACCGGCTCGGCCAGGCGCGCGGTGCGCGGGTCAGCGCGGATGCGCCGCCAGGCGACCTCGCTCAGCCCCGGCGGCGGTTCCGATGCTTGCCGTGGCTGTGACTGCGACATCCGCGACTGGGGCATCTGCTGCGGCACTCCCCTTGCTGTGATGGTCCTCCACTTGCTGGAAGGACCGGGCGACGTCGGGGTATCGACCCGATCCCACCACACGTCATCGGCCGGACGGGAGGCACCCTGGCCGATGACGTGTCGCGAGCGGGACTAAGTTTCGATCGCCCGACCGAGATGCGCCTCGCGCCGAGCCGCATGTCTGGAACTATAACTAGAGTCATAGTTACCGTCAAAACCGTGATGGAGCGAGTCGCTACCGCTCAGTTACGGTGTGTCGGCTACGTTTCGACCCCGATTGCAGGAGGGAGCAGCCGATGGCGGAGCGGGGCGATCCGTCAGCGCTGCGCTGGCTGATCGGCGTCGAACTGCACAACTACCGCAAGCGTGCTGGCCAGACCCTGGCAGCCGCGGCGAAGGCGCTGGGCTGCTCCTCCGGTCTCGTCGGCCATTTTGAGAAGGGGCTCTACTTCCCGCAGCCGGAGCAGATCGCCGGACTGCTCGCCTTCTACGGGGCCCCGTCGTGGGACGTCGAGCGGCTCTCGTCGCTATCCGGCCGGGCCGACCAGCGGACCTGGCTCGCGCCATGGAACGACGTTATCCCGGACTGGACGAAGACCTTCGTTGGGCTGGAGGGGCTGGCCTCGCACGAGATCACGTACTCGCCGTTGGTCCTGCACGCGCTGGTCCAAATCCAGGAGTACTCGATCGGCGCCACCGCGGGCAGTGCGCGGGTCCGCCCGGACCAGGTGGAGCGGCTCGTCGGCCTGCGGATGGAGCGGCAGCGCCGGCTGTTCAGTGACACCTACCCCCTGCGTCTCACAGCCCTCATCGAGGAGGCGGTGCTGGACCGGCCGATCGCTGGTGCCGCAACCATGTGCGCTCAGCTCGAGCACCTCGTAAAGTTGTCCAAGCGGGATAATGTGGACATTCTGGTGCTGCCCACCGCGGTCGGCCACCATGACGGGCTGGAAGGGGCCTTCACCGTGCTGCACTTCGAGCAGGCGCAGTCCATCGGGTACATCGAGTACCCGGACGGTGCCATCTACGTGCAGGATCAAGATCAAGTTTTGGTGTATACTCGTACGGCTGAGTCTTTACGATACGTGGCGTTGTCGCCGGCCGAGTCTGTCAAGGCTATCACCGCGCGGCTCACCACATTCAGTTAAGCCGGAGGATGACATGATTACTCCAGGTTGGCGCGCCGGATGGCGGGCGTCGACCCGCAGCAGCAATGGCACCAACTGCGTCGAGGTCGACTTCACTGCGGTCGGCGTGCAGATCCGTGACAGCAAGGCCCGCGGTACCGGGCCGGTCATCGATTTCACCCCCACCCAGTGGGCGGCCTTCCTGCGCGAGTCAGTGCGCGGGCTGCCCAGCACCAACGGCGCGGTCACCGCCACCCACCGGGACGGCACCGAGGTCCGGTCGAGCACCAGCGGGGCGACTCTGCACTTCACTCCTGGCGAGTGGGCCGCCTTCGTGGCCGGTGCTCAGGATGGCGAGTTCGACTACCACGCGCAGGTGGCTGCCCTGGTTGGTTGAAGCAGCGCCTTTCCTAACGCTGCTCGTGGCCGGGGCGGGGCGTCGGTGGCTCGTCGACGACCTCGCCCTCCACGATGGCGCCCGGTGCGAAGCGCACCGGGGTGTGGGTGTGCAGGACTGCGGAGCGCAGCATCCGTCGGCGGACCAGCGCGCGGGTGGGCGGCAGTAACAGCAGCAGACCTAGGACGTCGGAGATAAAGCCCGGCACCACGATGAACACTCCGGCCGCAGCGATCAGCATGCCGTCGATCAGTTCCCGATGCGGGGGCCTGCGGGTGCGCAGCGCCTCCCGGAACGCGGCCAGGGTACGGGTCCCCTCGCGACGGAGCAGGGCCGCCCCGACCAGTGACGCAAGGATCAGCAGGCCGATGGTGGCCAGCACCCCGATCGCTTTCCCCACCACGACCAGCACTACCAACTCGACGATGGCAGCCACGAGCAGGATCGGCAGGATCGGCATGATGCTGACACTCCCTCGGATCGGCTAACGGGGTACGGCACGCGCTCCCACAGGTTTAACGCGCGACGTCGCGACTTCGCTCCCCATCCGCAACCTACAGGCGCACCTGGGCGCGAGCGTGATGGTCGGCGTCCGGCGCTCCGTCACCCGTGCTGCTCGTCGACAGCTCGTTACAGTCGGCGGGCTTGCCGATGAATTCCAGGTAACCCGTCTGGATGTGTGCTCTTGCCCATCGCCACTGCACCCCCTATCGTGACGTGGGCCACACATGCACGGCCAACCAGGGGCGGGAGGTGTGCGGCGTGTCCGGGCCACCAGCCGGAAACGCCACCGCCGCAGAAATCTTCGAGCGGCGGGTGCTACCCCTTTATCAACTGGCCGATGATGCCGGCGCGATTGCCGCTGCGTGCCACGCCATGGCGGTTCGCTTCCACCGTGGTGGCACGCTGGTGGTCTTCGGCAACGGGGCTGCCAGCACCGACGCCCAGCACGTCGCAGTCGAGTTCGTCCATCCGGTCATCATGGGCAAGCGTGCGTTGCCGGCCATCTCGCTGACCGCCGATGTGGCGACGGTGACCGGAATTGCCGGTCTGGAGGGCTTCGATGAGATCTTCGCCCACCAACTCCGCCAGCTGGCCTCCGCGCGGGACATCGCGCTGGGGATCTCTCCTGACGGCCACTGCGGCAACGTGGTGCGCGGGTTGGCCGCCGCCCGCGAGCTGGGCATGCTCACGATCGCGCTTACCGGCGGTGACGGCGGACGGATCGCGTCGGACCACGCCGCCGACCACATCGTGGTCGCCCGCTCTGAGGACCCGCGAGTGATCAAGGAAGTGCACGTCACGAGCTACCACGTGCTGTGGGAGCTGGTGCATGTGTTCTTTGAGCATCCGAGCTTGCTGGAACCGGGGGCGGTCGCATGACTATTCCGGAATGTCACGGCGAGGTGTGCATCACCTGCTCGGACGAGGCCGTCGCGGTCCGCATCGTCCAGGTGCTTCCGGACGACCTGGCTGTCGTGGACACTGGGTCCGGTACGGAGGAAGTGAGTATTGCGTTGGTGGCAGCGGGGGTCGGAGACGAGATCCTCGTTCATGCCAAGGAAGCGATCGCAGTCTTGGGGCGGTCGCAATGAAGCCCGGTATCAACGGCCACGGCCACAGCGGACCAGGAGCCCAGCCGGATTCCCAGTCCCGGGCTGATGCCCAGTCCCGGGCCGATGCCCAGTCCCGGTCCGGCGACCTCGCGTCGCTGTACCCGTTCCTGTACTCGCATCCTGACCACCCCGGCGCGGACCACCCCGAGACTCCAGATCTCGAGGCGGTCCTGTCCGAAGTGCGCCGTTCCACAGTGGACAAGGTGCACCAGATCGTGGCGCTACGGCGCGAGGTCCTCAGCTGCGATAGCCAGCGGCTGGCGGCGTGCGCCTCGGCAATGGCGGCATCGTTCGCTACCGGCGGGCGGCTGTTCGCCATCGGCAACGGGGGAAGCTGCACTGACGCAGCGGACCTCGCGAGCCTGTTCCTGTACCCGGGTCCGGGACGGCGGGCATTGCCTGCCTTCGCGCTCGCCGGGGACATCGCGGTGCTGACGGCGCTGTCGAACGACGTCTCATTCGACGTCGTCTTCGCCCGCCAGATCGCAGCATTCGGGCGGCGCGGTGACGTCGTCGTCGGGCTGTCCACGTCGGGCAACTCCGCTAATCTCGTGCGCGCCTTCGACGAGGCGGGCAGGCGTGGCCTGCTCACCGTCGGCTTGGCGGGTTACGATGGCGGGGCGATGGCCGAACTGGGCAGCATCGACCACCTTTTCGTGGTTCCTTCTGACTCCGTGCATCGGATCCAGGAGGCGCAGACCACGATTTATCACACGCTGTGGGAGCTCACACTTGACGAGCTGACCAACGGACGGCGACATCCGGCACGAGAGAGCGACCGGAGGTCGCTCGTGGAGTAGGGGATCATGACCAGACCAACTGCACAAGCCACTCCCACCACACAAGAAGAAGAGGCACCGATCCACATCTTGTGGATCAACTGTGGTTTATCCTGTGATGGGGACTCGGTTGCGCTGACCGCGGCAACCCAGCCCAGTATCGAGGAGATCGCATTGGGCGCCCTCCCCGGGCTGCCCAAGATTGCGGTGCACTGGCCGCTGATTGACTTCGAATGCGGCCCTGACCAGGGTGCCGACACCTTCATCGAGTGGTTCCACAAGGCCGACCGAGGCGAGTTGGAACCGTTCGTACTCGTCCTTGAAGGTTCGATCCCGAACGAATCGATCAACGGTGACGGTTACTTCACCGGTTTCGGGTACAACCACGACACCATGCAGCCGATCACGATCAACGAGTGGATCGACAAGCTGGCGCCTAAGGCGACGATCGTCCTCGCGGTCGGCACCTGCGCCACCTACGGCGGTATCCACGGCATGGCAGGGAACCCGACCGGCGCCATGGGTGTGCCGGACTACCTGGGCTGGGACTGGAAGTCCAAGGCCGGCATCCCCATCGTCTGCGTGCCTGGCTGCCCGGTTCACCCGGACAACCTGTCCGAGACGATCCTGTACCTGCTCTACCAGGCAGCCGGTGCGGCTCCGATGATCCCGCTGGACGAGCACCTGCGCCCGCAGTGGCTGTTCGGCGCCACCGTGCACGAGGGCTGTGACCGGGCCGGTTACTACGAGCAGGGCGAGTTCGCCAAGACGTACGACTCGCCCAAGTGCCTGGTCAAGCTCGGCTGTTGGGGCCCGGTGGTGAAGTGCAACGTGCCCAAGCGGGGCTGGATCAATGGTGTGGGCGGGTGCCCGAATGTGGGTGGTATCTGCATCGGCTGCACCATGCCAGGCTTCCCGGACAAGTTCATGCCGTTCATGGACGCACCTCCGGGCTCGCTGGTATCGGGGACCGCGAGCATGGCCTACGGTTCGGTCATCCGGTCGCTGCGCAATATCACCCTCAAGAAGGTTGACGCCGAGCCCAAGTGGCGCAAGAAGGGTCGGCAACTCGAAACTGGATACAGGCCCTCCTGGTGATCGCCGACCGGCTGAAGAAAGGCATCTAGACGATGACAACGACGGCACCCAAGCACGGCTCCACGGGCCAGCTCACCGAGATGGTGTGGGATCCGGTAACCCGGATCGTCGGCAGCCTCGGTATCTACACGAAGATCGATTTCGCGGCAGGGAGAGTGGCCGAGTGCCACAGCAGTTCTTCGGTTTTCCGCGGGTACTCCATCTTCATGAAGGGCAAGGACCCACGCGACGCCCACTTCATCACCAGTCGCATCTGCGGAATCTGTGGTGACAACCACGCCACCTGTTCGGTATACAACCAGAACATGGCATACGGGGTGGCCCCACCGCATCTTGGTGAATGGGTTATCAACCTGGGCGAAGCGGCCGAGTACATGTTCGACCACAACATCTTCCAGGAGAACTTGGTCGGGGTCGACTACTGCGAGAAGATGGTCGCCGAGACCAACCCCGGCGCCCTCGACCTGGCCAATCGCACCCCGGCGCCACAAAGCGAGGCCCACGGATACAAGTACATCGGCGACATCATGCGGGCGCTCAACCCGCTGTCAGGTGAGTTCTATCGCGAGGCACTGCAGGTCTCCCGCTACACGCGAGAAATGTTCTGCCTCATGGAGGGTCGCCACGTGCACCCCTCCACTCTCTACCCGGGTGGTGTCGGCACCGTCGCCACCCACCAGCTATTCACCGACTACTACACACGCCTCATGCGGTACGTGGAGTTCTGCAAGCGGATCGTTCCGCTGCACGACGACCTCTTCGACTTCTTCTACGAGGCACTGCCTGGTTACGAAGAGGTCGGCAGGCGTCGGGTGCTGCTGGGTTGCTGGGGCGCCTTCAACGACCCGGAGCACTGTGACTTCAACTACCAGAACATGACCAACTGGGGCCGCAAGATGTTCGTCACCCCCGGTGTGGTGGTGGACGGCAAGCTGGTCACCAACGACCTGGTGAAGATCAACCTCGGGCTGCGGATCCTGCTCGGCTCCTCGTACTACGAGGACTGGGACGGCCAGGAGATCTTCGTCGACAAGGACCCGCTGGGTAACCCGGTCGACCGGAGGCACCCGTGGAACCAGCACACCATCCCGCGGCCGGCCAAGCGCGACTTCTCCGGTGCCTACAGCTGGACCATGTCGCCTCGGTGGTATGACGGTAAGGACCACCTCGCCCTGGACACCGGCGGCGGACCGCTCGCCCGGCTGTGGCCGACGGCTCTGTCCGGGTTGGTGGACACTCCCCACGTCAAGGCCACCGGCAAGAGCGTCGTCATCACCCTGCCGAGGACGATGACAAAGCCTGAGGTCACGTTCGAATGGAAGATCCCGTACGACAAGGCTGGCAAGCCGCTGTCCAACGCGATCGAGCGCAACCGGGCACGGACCTACTTCCAGGTCTACGCCGCGGCCATGGCGTTGCACTTCGTGGAGCAGTCCCTGGCCGAGGTGCGTGCTGGCCGTACCAAGACCTGGGAGCCGTTCAAGGTGCCCAAGGAAGCGATCAGCTGTGGGTGGACCGAGGCGGTCCGTGGCGTGTTGTCGCACCACATGGTGATCCGGGACGGGAAGATTGCCAACTACCACCCGTACCCGCCCACCCCGTGGAACGGTAGTGTCCGTGATATCTACGGAACTCCCGGTCCCTACGAGGACGCCGTGCAGAATACTCCGATTTTTGAGGAGAACCCGCCGGCGAGCTTCAAGGGAATCGATATCATGCGTGCGGTGCGCAGCTTCGACCCGTGTCTGCCCTGTGGCGTGCACATGTATCTCGGACAGGGCAAGGAATTGCAACGACTGCACACACCACACGCATTTAACTCGGGTGGTTGAGTCGTGCCCACGAGTAACACACCGGATATTCAGACGGTCGGGAAGCAGGTCGAGGCGCTGCTCGCAGAGTTCGCCTCGACCTCCGACCCGGCTACCGCTGCACGGGCCGAGGAGCTGGTCGGCCTGCTCGTCGAGTTCTACGGTGCGGGTCTGGCCCGCATCGTAGAACTGCTCGATGAGCAGGCTGTTGCTCCGCTGCTGGGCGACGGCTTGGTGACGAGCCTGCTGGTGCTGCACGACCTACACCCGCAAAGCACGGAGGAACGTGTCCTCGCCGCCCTGGAACGGGTCCGGCCTTACCTCGGCTCGCATGCCGGCGATGTCGAGTACCTGGGGCTGGATCCCGACGGGACGGTGCGGCTGCGGCTCGCGGGCAGCTGTGACGGCTGCCCGTCCTCCGCGATCACCGTGAAGATGGCCATCGAGAAGGGGATCGAGGACGTCGCCCCGGAGGTGACCAGGGTCGACGTGGAGGGCATGACGCCCGACCCGGCGGCCGCAGGTCCGGCTGCGGATGGGCACACCCTGCTGCCGCTGACCCAGGTGAGTCGGCAGCCGGAGGCTCCGGCTGCCACCTGGGTACAGGTCGACGGGATCGAGGATCTCGGTCAGGGTCACGTGGCTCCCACGCTGGTTGCCGCCACCGCTGCGGTGGTGTGCAACGTGGGGGGCAGTCTCTATGCCTACGCCGACCGCTGCCCGCTCTGCGGCTCCGGTCTGACCGGCGCAGAGCTGGAGGGGGCCTTGCTGGCCTGCCCCAGTTGCGCGCAGCGTTACGACGTGGTCCGGGCCGGTCGTGGACTCGGCGGGGCCGGCGAGACCGCCAAAGCGCACCTCGACCCGCTTCCCCTGCTCACCGAGAGCGGCGGAGTCCGGATCGCTGTGCCCGCTGAGGCGGTGTCATGAAGACAGGGTTGCGGCGCTTCGTCGGGGGTGCTACTCCCGGCGAAGCGCCACCCCCGGCCGAGCAAGTCCAGCGCTGTGAGATGTGCGCCGAGCCGATCGGCGAGTGGCATGGGCACGTGGTCGACGTCGAGGGCCGCGGTCTGATGTGCACCTGCCGCCCCTGTGCCCTGCTGTTCACCAAAGAGGGCGCAGGCGGCGGACGGTTCCGGGCAGTTCCCGAACGCTACCGGTACGCCGCCGATGTGCCACTCGCCGCGGCGACCTGGGACTCGATTGGAATCCCGGTGGCGATGGCGTTCTTCTTCACCAACAGCGCACTGGGGCAGACCGTCGCCTTCTACCCGAGCCCGGCAGGAGCGACGGAATCGCTGCTGTCGCTGGAGGCATGGACCGACCTGCTCGCCGCGACCCCGACACTGGCCGACCTACGACCTGATGTGGAGGCGTTGCTGGTGCACAAGGGTGAGAGCGGGTTCGAGTGCTTCGCGATCCCGATCGACGCCTGCTACCAGCTGGTCGGTCTGGTCAAAATGCACTGGAAGGGTTTCGACGGCGGGGAGGAGGCATGGGCGGCGATCCACAAGTTCTTCGCCGATCTCCGGGAGCGCAGCGAGCAAGTGGCGATCGGTAGCGAGGGGGTGTCCAGCGATGGCTGAGCTCTCCTTCACCTGCCTCGACGTGCAGCCCGAGCGCTACGCCATGGCACCGACGCTGCTGTTCCGGTTGCGGGTCAACGCGGCTGCCGAGCAGCGGGTGCGAGCGGTCGCGCTGCGCTGCCAGATCAGAATCGAGCCGCAGCGCCGCGGGTACACCGAGCACGAGGCCGAACGGTTGCTCGAGCTGTTCGGCGAGCGCGGACGCTGGGGTGACACGCTCAAACCGTTCCAGTTCGCCAACACCTCGACGGTGGTCGCCAGCTTCACCGGCAGTATCGAAGTCGACGTGTCGGTGCCATGTAGCTACGACATGGAGGTCACGGCAGGCCGGTACTTCCACGGCCTGGAGGATGGCGAGATCCCGTTCATCCTGCTGTTCAGCGGGACCGTATTCGGCGACGGCGACAAGAGCCTGTGGATCGAGCAGGTGCCCTGGCATGCCGAGTGCCGGTACCGGATGCCGGTAGCGCGCTGGCGCGAGATGATGGA
>DATHTJ010000182.1:0-3136 GCA_035463315.1 Pseudonocardiaceae bacterium | reverse complement strand
CCGGTATCGCGATTCGGGTTGGGTCGCACACTGCGCCGAGCCGACCTCGTAGCCCTCATCTGCAGGGCCAACCCCAGCGCCTGCCGAATCCGCTCGTCGTCCTCGACGAGCAGGACTCGCGCTTCCATATCCCTCCACTCTTCTCCGCCGACCAAGCTGACGTGTGTTCTCCATCGTCGAGGATCCGGACTCACCACCGCGCCGCCGCCCGTCCTCGTGGGACGGCCCCGCCCCAGCCCCCCGCAACTCGGCTGCGAGCCGATCGTCAGGAATTGTCAGGTCCCATGGCAACGAGGTCCCTATCGCGGGACTTCCGGCAGGGGATCGAACGGCCATCCTGCTCGAGCTCAACTTCCTGGTGGCGATCTACTCGGTGGACTGTTCGGGGTTGTCGGCCCCGCGGCCGAGGGTGTCGGCTACCACAGCGCCCCGCTGTCCCATCGGTTGCGGGGGCCCTACCGTGCTGTCTATGGCGGTCTGATGCTCGATTTCCGAGTTGATCTCGGCGCCGAGCAGTGCGATGAACGACGACAGGTACAGCCACAACAGCAGGATGGCCACGCCCGCTAACGCTCCGTAGGTTTGGTGGTAGCGGGAGAAGTTGCTGACGTAGAGGGAGAAGGCCGCGGAGGTGGCTAGCCACAGCACCATCGCGACGAATGCTCCCCAGCTGACCCATCGCCAGCGAGCTCGATTCCGGTCGGGCCCATAGCGGTACAACCCGGCCAGCGCCACGCCAATCAGCAACGTCAGGCCAACCCACCGGGCCACATTCACCAGTGACCGGCCCAACGTGTCAAGACCAAGCTGGTCGAGCACCACCGGAAAGGCCGCGACGAGACCAAGCGCGATCACCCCGACAACCAAGGCAGCGACGGTAAGCAGCAGCGCCGACGCCCGCAACCGGAAAAACTCGCGCGTGTCCTCCTCGTTGTAGGCCAGGTTCGCGCCGCGGATCAGGGCCATGATTCCGTTCGAAACACTCCACAGCACGCCCACGACGCTGAGCACCAGTCCCAGGGTCAGCCCGCCGCTACCCAACTGAGTTGCTTTTCGCAGCTGATCCACCACGAGATCACCGGCGGCGCCGGGCAACGTGCTGACTATCGGGGCAAGTTGGGCAGACACCTGATCAGGGTCGGCGACCAACGCGTAGACGCTGACCAAGGCGATGAACGCCGGAAACATTGCCAGCATCGCATAGAAGGCAACCCCGGCGGCGATCAACGGCAGCTGGTCGTCCCGGACCTGAGCCAACACCCGCTGAGCAACATCGCGCCAGCCGGCGACAGGAATCCGCGTCGGCCATCGGGCTCGACGACCGTAACGGTCCCTGCTCATGGCCCGCTCCTCATACCGTTCTGTGAACTCCACAACCGGTTCGCTGCGGCTGGGCACGCAGTAATAGTGTTGCTACCGCAGGCATACACCTGCTCCACCGCGCCATGCAGCGGCGCTGGCGGCTTTTGCCGAGCATGCCGAACTCGGCCCCTCTCCTTGCACGTGGGTGTCAAGCGTTCTTACCGACCTTGTAGCCCACTCCACGAACGGTGAGCACCAGGGCAGGCTCGTTCGGGTTGGCTTCGATCTTGCGACGAAGCCGGCGGATGTGCACGTCGAGCAGCCGAGTGTCCCCAAAATAGTCATAACCCCACACCCGCTGAAGGAGCTCCTCACGAGTGACCACCCGACCATCGGCCACGGCCAGCTCCACCAGTAACCGGAACTCAGTACGGGTCAGGTGGACCTCCGTGCCATCGCGACAGACCACCCCCTGCCCGGGCCAGACCTCAACCTCCCCCAGGCGCAACCGCGGACCCCCGGATCCCGCACTGCCGACACGACGACGACGCAACAAGGCCCGAATACGCGCGGCAAGCTCGCTGGCCACCAGCGGCTTGGTGACGTAGTCATCGGCGCCCGCCTCCAGCCCACTGATCACATCAGCAGAGTCTGAGCGAGCAGTGATGATGATGATGGGCAAGTCGCCATGGGATCGCAGCGTGCGGCACACCGCCAAGCCATCCACGCCCGGCAGCATCAGATCCAACAGGACAACGTCCACCGCCGTGGCGCCAAGGCACCCCAGCGCTTCCTCCCCAGACGCCGCTTCCACCACCTCACAGCCCTCATCTGCAAGGGCCAACCCCAACGCCTGCCGAATCCGCTCATCGTCCTCGACAAGCAGGACTCGCGCTTCCATAGCCCTCCACTCCTCACCGCCAACCGCGCAGACGTATGGTGTGCATCGTCGAGGATCGAACTCACCACCGCGCCGCTGCCCGTCTTGACTACCCCACCCACCCTTCGTAGGTCGGCTGTAAGCCGATCGTCAGGAAATGTCAGGTCCCCTAGCAACGAGGTCCTATCGCGGAATTCCCACAGAAGCGGGACTTGGCGGCCGCCCGCTAAGGCACCAACGGTCAGCTCGGAGATTTGAACTGCCAGTTCTCCGCGGCACCCCGTGCGGGCACCGTGTCTGTTTCAGGGCGCGACAGTCATCCAGCGGCTGCCCAGGTCGCGCCTAGGCGAGTAGATCGAAGGCGCAAGTCTCACCTGGCGAGGTCAGTGGAGCGCCCTTCGCCCAGCCCTGCGCCCCGCGATGAGGCGGTAGCCACCGAGAAGGATCAGTGCCCCGACGATGGCCCAGATCCAGGTTGCCCAACTGAAGAAGCCCTCGTTCGGGCTGAATCCGAGGGCTCGACCCAGGAAACCACCCAAGATCGCGCCGACGATTCCGATCAGCATGGTAATAAAAATTCCACCTGGGTCTTTACCCGGCATGATCAACTTAGCGATGGCACCGGCGATCAAGCCCAGCAGAATCCACGAAATGATCCACATGTCCCCACTCCTTCCGTGTGCCCACCCCAGCATTGTCGTCCGTTGCGGGCTACCTTGCACGGGAACCTGCCGGTACACGACCGGGATCATCCGATTCGTAAGGTGCGCGCAAGGTTACTGTCCGCGCGACCAGTGAATCCGTACAAGGCCAGCCTGGGCGGAAGCCCGGATCCCACGGATGTACAGGAGCACTCGTGAAGCAGACCACCAAAGCCGCTCGGGGCGCGGCCCTGCGCCGTCCGCTTGTCGTACTCATCGCCGCTGCGGGGCTCGCAGCCGCGGGCTGCACCAA
>DATHTJ010000181.1:0-8563 GCA_035463315.1 Pseudonocardiaceae bacterium | reverse complement strand
ACCTGGACGATCCGGTTGGACGCGCGGCCGCGGGCATCGGCGGTGGCCAGCGCCAGCGCTCCCGGCTCGCGGACACCCTGTTCGACCGCGCCGTCGAACCAGGCGCGGAACAGGCTCATCGGGTCAGCGGGCGGGGCGTCGAACTCGGTCGGCACCGGCGTGTGGGGCGACGGGTTCATGGGAGCTCCCTGCCGGTCCGGCCGGCCGGCGCAAAGGCCAGGCCGAGATCGACTAACGCCTGGCCAGCGTGGATGCCCTCAACCGCGGCCTCGACGTCCACCATCATCCGGTGCGTCGGCGGGTATCCGATGAGCTCGGCGGCGCGGTTCGGCGGCATCGGCGCCGTCAGGTCGGCCGTGGACTCCCACAGCATCACCGCGCCCCAGCGGTTGGTCAGCCGGTCCGATATCCAGAATTTCAACCGCAGCCCGTGGATTCCCGCCCACGGACGCACGCCCTCCTCCCGTAGGTAGATCCGCAGGGAGTCGATGGTCTGGTCGGACCTGTCCAGATCCCACCACGCGATCGTTGCTTTCATGCGCCCAATACCTCCTTGGAAGCAACCAGCTGCGTCAGCAGCGCAGCGAGAATGCGCACCCCATCCTGCGTGAGCACTGATTCGAGGTGGAACTGCACCGAGCTGAAATGCGGCCCGCGCAGGGCATGCACCTCGCCGGAGTCCGCGTCCCGACTGACCTGCACCACACCGACGCCGGGGCACCCGACCTCGTCGGAGCTGCTGCTGGCCACAAAGGAGTTGTAGAAGCCGACACGTTCCCGCGAGCCGAACAGGTCGACCTCGCGCTGGACGCCCTGGTTCGGGACGTCCCGGCGCACGAGGTCAAGCCCGAGCCGCATGCTCAGCAGCTGATGGCTGAGGCAGACGGCCAGAAACGGCGTGCGCCGAGCCAGCAGCGTGTCGATCACCGCGGACAGGTGGGCCATCCTCGGGTGGCCGGTGTCCCTCGGGTCGCCGGGACCGGGGCCCAGGACGACGAGGTCGTAGCCATCGAGGTGGTACGGCCGGTCGAAGCGGGTGACCTGCACCAGCAGCCCCGTGGACCGCAGCTGGTGGTCCAGCATCGAGGTGAACGTGTCCTCGGCGTCGATGACGAGCGCCCGGCGGCCGGTCAGCATCGGCTCCGGCTGGGTCCGCGAGCCGGTGCCGCTGAGCCAGAAGCGCGCGATCGTCGCGTTGCGCCGCACCAGGGCCGCCCGGACCAGGGGGTGCTCGCCCAGCCGTTCGGACCCGCCCAGCGCGGCGAGCAGGCCCGCGGCCTTGGTGCGGGTCTCGGCGACCTCGGAGGCGGGATCGGAGTGCCTGACCAGGGTCGCGCCCACGCCGATCTCGACGTGACCGTGGTCGTCGAGGTCTGAGGTGCGGATGTCGGCGGTACGGATGAGAATGGCGGAGTCGAGGGTGCGCCCGCCGCCAGCGTCGCGGCCGATGAGGGCTGCGATCCCACCGTAGTAACCGCGGCCGTGCGGCTCGTAGCGGGAGATGACCCGGCAGGCGCTTTCCAGCGGGCTGCCGGTGACCGTCGGTGCGAACATCGTCTCCCGCAGGATGTCCCGGGGATCAAGGTCGCTGTGCCCGTCGATGAGGTATTCGGTGTGCGCGAGCCGGGCCATCTCCCGAAGGAACGGGCCCACGACCCGGCCACCGTCGTCGCAGATCCGCGCCATCATCTTCAACTCCTCGTCGACCACCATGTACAGCTCGTCGGTCTCCTTGCGGTCAGCGAGGAAGTCCATGACCTCCGACAGGACGGGGCCGGACGGCGGATAGCGGTAGGTGCCGCTGATCGGGTTCATGACCGCAGTGCCGTTGCGCAGGCTGACGTGGCGTTCCGGGGTGGCGCCGACGAAAGTGCGGGTGCCGGTGTGCACGATGAACGTCCAGTAGGCACCGGACTCCCGTTCGAGCAACCTGCGGAAGAAGGTCAGTGCACTGCGCGGGGAGTAACCGACGATGTCGGCGACGAATGACCGCTTGAGGACGAAGTTCGAGCCCTCGCCGGTGCCGATCTCGTTGGCGATCACCGCGCGAACCGTGTCGGCGTAGGCGTCGTCATCGATGTCGAAGCGGCTGCCGGCCAGGGTGATCGGCTCATCCGGCAGTCGCCGCAGCGCGTCGGGCATCGCGATCTCGCCCTGGCCGGTCACGGACATCACGATCAACGGTGAGCCGTCGGCGGTGGCGGCGAAGCCACGCTCGGCGACCTGCTGGTACGGCACGAGGACCAGCGCCTCGTGCCGTGATTCACCCCGCCGCCCGGCCTGGGGGGGCAGCGGGATGTCGGCGAGCAGAGCCGGGGTGGAGACCTCGCCGAGGAGGACCTCCAACCGGCCCGGCCCGAGGGCCTCGGAACGGTGCAGCAGGGCGAAGGCGGGCGGCTGCGGTTGCAGCACCTGATCGAGCAAGTCCGGCGCCGTGGCTGGGTACTCCCAGGGCGGGGTCATGGGAAGACCTCCTTGGCGGTGATGACGACGGCGCAGCGGGCCGCCGCGTAGTCGACAGCCATCCGGTGGTGGTCGACGGAGAAGTCGGCGACGGCGTCGGCGACCAAGAACGGCTGGATGTCATTGGTGAACGCCTCGACGGTGGTCATCAGCACCCCGACATGCGCGTACACCCCGCAGACGATCAGCTGGTCGCGGTCCTTCTCGCGCATCCACGCCAGGAGGTCCGAGCGGAAGAACGCGCTGTAGCGCCACTTGGTGAGAACCCGGTCCGCGGGCCCCGGCGCCAACTCCTCGACAATCTGGCGATCGACCGGGTCCACCCGCATGCCCGGCCCCCAGAAGTCCTTCAACAGGCCGCGCTGCTGTTCGGTCATGCCGCCGGGCTGCGCCGTGTAGGCCACCGGGACACCGAGCGCGGCGCAGCGTGCACGCAGCAGCGCGCAGTTGCGCACCAGCTGGTCACGGACGGGCTGGGGAAACGGCGCCAGGAAGTAGCGCTGCATGTCGTGCAGGAGCAGCACCGCGCGACCCGGGTCGAGGATCCACCGCGCAGTGTTGGCGGGCAGGTCGCCCGCCATCGGCAGCTGGTAGGCCTTGATGGAAGGTATGCTGGCCATGATCTTTCTTCCGGTGGCTGGTGCGCGCGGCGTCATCCATTCCAGGCCGAGACCACCGAGATGGCCTGGCGGGGGTTGAGCCGCGGGTCACAGAGGGTCGTGTACTTCTCGCCGATCCGTTCGATGCCGCACTCGGCGCCGACGCACTCGGTCACGTCGTCCGGGGTGGTCTCCAGGTGTATCCCGCCGGCAGTGCCACCGGCCGCGCGCACGGCGATCTGGAAGGCCTTGACCTCTCGGATGAGCGTGTCCGCGAAGCGCGTCTTCACGCCATCGGCGGTGGACACGGTGTTGGCGTGCATGGGGTCGACCAGCCAGATCACTGGGTGCCCTGCGGCGCGCACGGCCCAGACCAGTGGCGGCAGCAGCTCGGTGACGACCTCAGCGCCCATCCGGGCGATGAGGGTGAGCCTGCCCGGCTCCCTGGTGGGGTCGAGCCGCTCGCACAGCGCAAGCAGCTCGGCGGCCTTCAGTCGTGGTCCGACCTTGCATGCCACCGGGTTGACCACGTCGGCGAGCAGCGCCACGTGGGCGCCGTCGATCTGGCGGGTCCGCTCGCCGATCCACGGCCAGTGGGTGGAGGTGAGCGCGAGCCGGCCCTCCTCGTCCCGGCGCAGCATCGGGATCTCGTAGTCAAGCAGCAGCGCCTCGTGGCTGGTCCACACCGGTGGCTCGGTGTACGCCCGGTGCGACGGGCCGCGCCAGCCGAGGTGTCCCATCACCTCGCTCGCCGCCCGGTAGCCCGCGAGCAGCCGCCGGGGATCGGGCCGCCGGCCCTCCAGGTCGGGCTCCGGGCTGTTCACCATGTGACCTCGGTAGACCGGAAGCTCGACGCCACCGACCCACTCGGTGGGCTGCGAACGGGGCTTGCCGTACTGGCCCGCGATGCGACCCGCACGCACCACCGGTTTGCGCGTGATCATCTTCATGACGCCGGCGAGCACATCGAGCAGTCCCGCCTTGCGGGCCACGTCACCCGCCGTGCACTCCGCAGGGTCCTCCGCGCAGTCTCCCGCCTGCACCACATGCGCCTGTCCGGCAGCGACTCCGGCGAGCACCGTCCGCAGCGTCCGCAGGGATCCGGCATCCACGAGCGCAGGACGCGCCGCTAATTCGTCCCGTACGAGCGCAACCAGCGCCATGTCCTCCCACTGCGGCTGCTGCAAAGCCGACATCCGCGGGGAGTCGAGCAAGGCGAAGTTCACTGATCTCTCCAATGTTGAGTTAATGGAGTCGGCGGGCCACCGGTTTAGCGAGCAGGTGGCCCACCACGGCACTGACCGAAACCATGTAGTCACCCGGCACCGCACACAGTCAACTGGATTTCCTCAACCGCCCGGTAAAGACGCGCACCACCGACTACAGACTCACGCGCAGCGAGTGCAGAGAAAGCTTTTTCTGCACGCCCGGGGTCGCGATCGTCTTGCCGCTGCGCATCGAGCGATAGCCATACCACGCGCGGTCCCAGCCCAGTGAAAGATCGAAGCCGCCAGTCACGGAGATTATCAATACAAGGGTTATGGTTAGGCAGAGTTACCTGATTCTGTGATCGCCCACACCCCGACTCATCCTTCCCCCTGTGCAGCTATGCCGCTGTGCCGCTGCCAGGCCGTCAATAATCCAGCCGATGCTGGCCTCGTACTCCAAGAGGGTTCTTAGCCGGCTGGCAGTACCTGCGGTTGATATGATTCACATCACAGTCGACGGTCCGTGAGTGCGTCACAGTGTTCCAGGGCCGAACGCCACTCACGAGCCACGCGCTAGCGTGCCGCATGGTCTCCGAGCTGTTCGACCCCTCCGCCTGGCGCTGTGTTGAGGGCTTCGACTTCGCCGACATCACCTACCACCGCGCGGTGGCGCACGGCACCGTCCGGATCGCCTTCGACCGGCCCGAGGTACGCAACGCCTTCCGTCCCTCCACGGTGGATGAGCTGTACCAGGCGCTGGACCACGCCCGGATGACCCCGGACGTGGGGTGCGTGCTGCTGACCGGCAACGGGCCCTCGCCGCGGGATGGCGGCTGGGCGTTCTGCTCGGGCGGCGACCAGCGGATCCGAGGCCGCACGGGCTACCAGTACGCGTCGGGGGAGACGGCGGACACCGTCGACCCGGCGCGAGCCGGGCGGCTGCACATCCTGGAGTGCCAGCGGCTGATCCGGTTCATGCCCAAGGTGGTCATCGCGGTGGTCCCGGGCTGGGCAGCCGGCGGCGGGCACTCCCTGCACGTGGTCTGCGACCTGACCCTGGCCTCGGCCGAGTTCGCCCGGTTCAAGCAGACCGACGCCGACGTCGGCTCCTTCGACGGCGGGTTCGGCTCGGCCTACCTAGCCCGGCAAGTCGGGCAGAAGTTCGCTCGGGAGATCTTCTTCCTGGGGCGGGAGTACAGCGCCGACGACGCGCACCGGATGGGCATGGTCAACGCGGTGGTACCGCACGCCGCACTGGAGACAACCGCGCTGGAATGGGCCCGCGCGGTCAACGCCAAGTCCCCTACCGCGCAGCGAATGCTCAAATACGCGTTCAACCTGATCGACGACGGGCTGGTCGGGCAGCAACTCTTCGCCGGCGAGTCGACCCGGCTGGCCTACATGACCGACGAGGCTGTCGAGGGCCGGGACTCCTTCCTGGAGAAGCGCGCACCCGACTGGTCGGCGTTCCCCTGGTACTACTGAACAGCAGCAGATGACGAAGACCGCGCCCTGTCACGGGCCGCTGTGCGGCGTTTGTCAGGTCGGGTGTCAGGGTGCCCGGGCCGGGCGTGTGGCAGCAGCACCACCCGCTGCCGGGCGGCAGGTTCGGTCACCGCCGGTGGCAGGATGCTCAGAACCTGGTTCTGGGCCAGGCGTACCGCGGCCGGCGTTACCCCCAGAGCGGACACGATGTCCGGGGCGGACACCCCGGCGACCCACAACAGGACGATCTCGCGGTTCGGGCTGGGCAGCGTGGCGGTCAGCGCGCGGAGCCGGGCACATTGACCGACATCGACTGGCCGCTCGCGGTACTCGCGGGAATCGGTGGCAACGGCGGAAGGCGGAAAGGCCGGCGGTGGCGCCACCGATAACCCCCCAAGGGCAGCGCCACCGCCGGGACCGGCCGCCGCACTTATCCCCTGCACCCCCAACCAGGGTTCCGGCTGCCGGCCGCTGGATCCGGTTGGGCTGTGGCCCACCGGAGTTTGTGCAGGCCAACCCGCAAGTCTCCGCCACGCTGGGCGGAACGCTCGGAGCCAGCTTGGTGACGTCGGGGGGACACCCGCGCCAGTCTTGCCATGGTGTTCCTGCACGGGTCCGGTTGAGCCGGGTGTTGGTGACCCATCCAGCACAGGCCCGATCTTTCCTGCTCCGCCACGGCCAATGCGTCGTCCTCCCCGCAGTTTCGGCATCTCGACGTCCTCTCCCGTCCGACGACCCACACCAGCAACAGGAAGGAGACGAGCAACGCCCGGTAAGTACGTCATGCTCAACCCCGATCGGGTGAAGTCGTGCGGCAAGGGGAGACACGCTCAAACCAAGTGCAGCGCCGCGTTGGAGCGGCACCGAGACATCCGGACCACGCACCTCCCTCTTTCTGGAGGCGGAGGTAAGAGTGCTGTATGCCCGGCAAATCGGTCATCATTTCCACGGATGATCTCCCACGTACCCCAGGCACTGCACTTCAACTACATCAGATGAGGTAGTCCGGACGGTTTCTCTCTCTGTGGGATGACTGGGGCCACCGAGTAGCGCCGGCCTCGCTGAGCAGCCAGTGTCCTGGGCCGGCCACGTCGCCGTCGCGGCCGCCGCGCCTGTAGGGGAAGGTTGACGCATGCAGGTGCTGGTGGCTGGCTCGTCCGGATTTGTCGGCAAGCGGCTGTGTCCCGCGCTGGAGGAAGCGGGTTACGCGGTGCGGGCGATGACGCGGCATCCCAAGACCTACCGTGGCGCGGGCGAGGCGGTGCACGGCGACGTGCACGACGCTGAGTCGCTGCGCGCCGCCCTTGCCGGCTGCGATGCCGCCTACTACCTCGTGCACTCCCTCGACAACGCTGACTTCGAGCAGCGCGACGCCACGGCGGCGCGCACCTTCGCCCACGCCGCGGCCGAAGCGGGGCTGCGCCGGATCGTCTACCTCGGGGGCCTCGGCGACGACGCCGACGATCTATCCGCCCACCTGCGCAGCCGCCGCGAGGTGGAGAAACTGCTCGGGTCCGGTGGTGTGCCGGTCACCACGCTACGGGCCGGGATCATCGTGGGCCACGGCGGCATCTCCTGGGAGATGACCCGTCAACTGGTGGAGCACCTGCCAATCATGATCACGCCGCGGTGGGTTCAGACGCGGACCCAGCCGATCGCGGTGGCCGACGTGGTGCGCTACCTCGTCGGTGTGCTCGAGATTCCCGAAGCAGCCGCGCGCGCCTTCGACATCGGCGGGCCGGACGTGCTGGCGTATGGGGACATGATGCGCCGAGTAGCCGACATCGAGGGCCGGCCGATGCTGGTGGTGCCCGTGCCCCTGCTGTCACCGCAGCTGTCGTCGCTGTGGTTGTCGCTGGTCACCGACGTGGACGTGCAAACCGGCCGCTCGCTCATCGACTCGATGACCAATGAGGTGGTGGTGCGCGAGGACAGCATCCGGCGGCTGGTCCCCTTCGAACCCATGGACTACGACAGCGCCGTGCTCCAGGCCCTCGGTGAGCGGGCGAAGGCGAGGCGGGCGTCGTGACCAGCACCGTGCAGAAGTGGCGCCGGTGCCGGGATCGGCTGGTGGCGGCGCTGCCGTTCTCGTGGGCGGGCAAGGTCCCCTGGGCCGGCAGTGAGTCCGACGCCGGGCTGCACCGCCGCCGCCGGGTCGTCGCCGGGGTGTTCCTGGCCGGCACGGGGCTGCTGGGCACGTCTCTGTCGACGAAACCGGGCTCCCCGCAGTTCTACGGCCTGACCCTCGGTGTGGCCGCGACCTGGATCGTGGGCGGGCTGGAGTCCGGTCCGCTGCACCTGGGCTGGATGCAGCACCGCGACCGCACCCTGCGCCGACCGGTGGTCACCCCAGTGCTCACCGGAGTGGGCGCGTTCGCGGTGTTCTACGTGTGCGCACTCGCCGCCCGGCACGTCCCAGTGCTGAACAGGGCGATCTCGAGGGCCCTGCAGTACGCCCACCAGGGATCCAGCCCCCTCGTGCTGCTCGCCATCCTGGCCAACGGCGCCGCCGAGGAGGTCTTCTTCCGCGGCGCCCTGTACGCCGCGCTCGGCAGGAACCATCCGGTCGCCCTGTCCACCGCCGGGTACTCGCTAGCCACCACCGCGACGCGCAATCCGGTGCTGGTCCTCGCCGCGGCCGTGATGGGCGCGCTGTTCGGGCTGCAGCGCCGGGCCACCGGCGGCATCCAGGCGCCGATGCTGACCCACCTGACCTGGTCGATGCTGATGCTGCGGTTCCTGCCCCCGCTGTTCCGCAGCCACCCTACTTCCGTCTCCGGACCCGCAGGGAGAGTCCACCACTCAGCA
>DATHTJ010000180.1:0-14210 GCA_035463315.1 Pseudonocardiaceae bacterium | reverse complement strand
CGTGCCTGGGAGGAGGCGCGGGCGCAGGGCACGATGCTCACTCGGGACAACGAACGAGCTCCCGCGGTCACCTGCAAGCGGCGCGACATCCTCCGCCTTCCATTGACTGACTACCAGCGGTACGAATCAGAGGTCACCCAGAGCTTCCTCGCCGCTGGCGGATTCCTGCTCAACCAGCACATCTTCTCGGGGCGTGACGTGCCTTACCGCACCCAACTTGTGCCGCTCGCTGCTCTCCTCGCGAGGCTGGGCAGGGTAGCCAAGGCCGGCGCGGTGTATGACAAGCTTGTCCGGTGGTACTGGTGTGGCGTCTTCGGCGAACTGTACGGATCGACGGTCGAGACCCGATTCGTCAACGATCTCGTTGAGGTGCTCGACTGGGTTGAGGGTGGCCCCGAGCCGATGACAGTGGTCCAGACTGTTTTCCAGGACAGCCGACTCGACACGATGAGATCGCGGCAGAGCGCCGCTTACAAGGGGCTGCACGCCTTGCTCATGCGGGATGGTGCGCACGACTTCAAGTCGGCCACCCCGATCACCATCCTGCAGTACGTGCACGAATCCGTGGACATTCACCACGTCTTCCCACAGCGATGGTGCAAGGACAACGGCATCGACTGGGGCAGGATGGACAGTATCGTCAACAAAACACCGCTCACCGCGGAGACGAACCGCGAGGTCGGCGGTCGCGCGCCCAGCGCCTACCTTGCGCGGTTGGAACGCACGTATCAGATGGACCCGGCCGTGCTCGACCAGCGCCTGACCACTCACGTCATCGATTCGGCCGCGCTGCGCGCTGATCACTTCGACGCCTTCTACCAGACACGCAAGGAGCAGCTGCTGCGCCGCATCGAGACCGTGACGGGCACACGCATCCTGCGTGAGGAAGCCAACGATCTCCTCGTCGAGGAGGAGCAGGCTGAGCCCGAGTCGCCGACCGTGGAGGAACTGACCGCGCTCGTGGACCGCTAGGGCAAACGGGCCGAGATGGAGCAGGCCGACCGCGTGCAGCTCGAGCGTGACTTTCACGATGTCATGCTCGAGGGATACCGGCGTGCCAAAGCAGAAGCTGGCTACAACGCTACGTACTTCATCCAGTCCGTGCAGAACCGCGGCGGTCTCGCCACCGCCCGCTCCCTGCTGCACGCTGGTCGGACGTCAGACGGGTTCACATCTTTGTACCTCAAGCAGCGGCTGGATCTTACCGTCGAGGCGTTGATCTGTGACAATCCGAGGTTCACTCCGCTGTTCTCCGAGGAGGAAACCGATATCGCTCGACAGCGGCTCCGCGATCATGGTTACCAGCCCAGATGAGCATGCCCGCGCAGTCGCTAGGTCGGCATGTAGGCGGAACGTGTCGGCGATTGCTGCCAGCCCTCGAGTCCACCGACACGAGGAGACCACCCCCGCCGCAGATCAATGGCCGGCAATCGTGAGCAGCGGGATGCCCAGGGCCGGTGCGTGCATCAAGCGCTTGTCCAGCGTCAGCAGCGCGGCGTCGCTCCGGCGCGCCAACACAACATAGGCGGCGTCATAGGGCGTGAGGTTGTGCCGGGTGGACCACATCTCGTCGATGAGCGAGGAGGTGGTGAACCTGCGAATGGGCGCAGTGGTGAGGTGGCGCACGGCGCGGGCAGCGGACGGAGGGTCAATGAGCGATCTCGCCAGCCATCCCCGCAGCACCGAGAGCACTTCGCTGTTGATCAGATCGGGGGCGATCAGTAGCTGTCCGCCGAAGAGTTCCTCGACCTGACCGGCGCGCTCGCTCCGAGCGACGACTTCAGCGAGCGCCGAGGCGTCAATGACTATTGCCACGATCGTCCAGTTGGCACTCTCGGTCTGCACGGCTGGTCCGGAGCATCTCCGCGGCCGGGGGCAGCCCGCTCACCATCGGTTGTGCCCGGAGTTCCTCGAGCCACTCGGTCTCGCTGGGCAAGGACAGCTCGCGCCGGATCACCTGCAGCAGGTAACTCTGCAGGTCCATGCCTTCGCGGGCCGCCCTACGACGCAGCGCTTCATGGAGATCCTCAGGGACATTCTTGACCTGGATGGCACCCATACCCCGACAATAGCATGCCAACAGCATGCTGGAAGATGGGAACTGGAACTCGACCGGCTACTGCGTTGAGGAGCCCGCACGCACCCGTGCTCCTGGTGATCACCGCCGTTCGTTGACGAGTCGGAACCGAGCACTGCCGACGACTCCGGCTTGAACCGACCAGGTGGGTGCCTGGATTACAGTTAGGTGGACGACGTTGCGCGCCTGGTTCCAGGCGTAGGGGTGCCGCCACGGCGTGGGGTGGGCAGCCTGCTGTCTCCGATGCTGCGCGGGAAGCCTGTGCGAGGGCTCTCGTGGTGCCGGAACGACGTCCGGCTGATCCTGGTCAGGAACGCGGGTTCGTGGACCCGCCAGCGGTTTACCCTCGCGCACGAGTTCTGTCATGTTCTCGCGGGAGACGCTCAGGACCTGCAGGTGGACATCGACGTGATGTCGTCTGCTGCGCGGCACGCTGACAGCGAGATGCGGACGTCGATAACGATCTGGTTTTCGTTCCCTGACTCACGGTTCACGCCGTCCTGGTAGATACCTGCACCCTCGTGAACTTTGTTCGCCGGAGCGGTGCTGCTCACTGACGATCTTGCCGCAGGCGATCTCGCTACGAAGCGAGGTATCGAGGTCTGGTTGAGCATGACCGCGCTGGCGCAGGCATACTTCGATGGCCACATTGATCACCCCGCTGCCTACGCGGTGCTGCTGGACATGCGTCACATCGACTGTCTGCCCGTCATAGCGCCCCTCGATCACGGGGTCCATAACCGTTGCGTGAGAAGGTCGCCATCCGACCTCGTCTGTGGCGTGCGCGCAGTTCGGGTCGTTTACTGGGCAGACGAGCGGATCGTAGTCCTCGGTGAGCCGGCTCGTCACAAACGCACCGATGGGTCGGTCCGAACGGACGGCACGAACGCCCAGGCATCGATGTTGTGACCGAGCCGGCGCTCGATGCACCCACCGTGGAGGTCCAGAGCAGCGAGCAGCAGCACGCTGAGCAGGGTCTGGTTGTGCCTGGCGGGCGCTTCGAGGTCCTTGTAGCTGTGCATGAGGTACCCGGACTGGCGTCCCCGGATCCCGTAGCAGAAGGTGACGACCAGGTCCGCGAGGCTGGCGCCGAACTCCTGCTGGTCGCGCCAGCAGCGCAGGCACAGGTCGAAGGCAGGCTTGATCGGCGTCGCACACACGGCACACGTCACGCGGGGCTCACGCACCACATTGCGTAGGTAGCCGCCGACCTCCGCGACCAGCCGCTCGCGAATCGTCCTCCTTCCGGTATCGGACAGGCGGCCCCCGAGGCTCATCCGTTGACGGCGAGCACGCCAGTCAGGACGTCATCGAGATCGGGACGCAGCGCGGCGACGACGCCTAGCGCCTCGTCCACGCCGGACACGACGTGCACCCCCGGCCGGTGCTGCAGCGCGCTGGCCCACTCGTTCGCCCGCACCACGCGGTCACGCAGGATCACGGGCCGGCCATGCTCGACGCCCACGCGTGCCTGGATTCGGGCACCGCTGGTCTCCCCCGCCTCGACGACGATCGTGGCTCGACCATAACCGCTCATCGTGGCGTTGCGCAGCGGGAACGACTTCTTGGTCGCCGGGGCGTCGGGCCAGAACTGGGACAGCACCAAGCCTTCATCCGCGATGCGCTCCTGCAGGTCACGGTTCGCGGCGGGGTAGACGCGGTTGATCCCGGTGCCGAGCACCGCGACCGTCCGTCCTCCGGCGTCCAGCGCCGCAGTGTGAGCGGCGGTGTCGATGCCTGCGGCCAGGCCGGAAACGACCGTGATTCCGGCCGACACCAGTGCTGTCGACACCTCGGATGCCCAGTCCAGGCTCTGGCCGGAGGCCCGCCGGGAGCCGACCACTGATACCGCCGGCTCGCCGGGGCGGAGTGCTCCCCGGCTGAAGAGCAGGGGCGGTACCTGGTGGATCTCGCGCAGCTGCGCCGGGTAGGCGACGTCACGAAAGGTGTGCACGCCCAGCCCAGCGGCCCGCCAGACGGCAATCTGGCGAGCGGCCTCGGCAATGGGAGCAGGTGTCTCAGTGTCGAAGAGCGACTGCTTGTGGTGCGCGTCCCACACCGACCGCGCGTTGCCCGCTTCCATGATCTCGGCGACGACTCCTGGCCATGACGCGGCCTGCGGCAGCTCCTGCACCAGGGCGACCAGTGTCGCCCGCTCCTGGTCATCCCACGGCGGCATCCGGCGCAGCCTAGAGGTACCGATGACGGTCACAACCGGCCTCCCATCCCGTGACAGCCCAACCTCATCTTATCGAACATTTGTTCGATATAAATGGAGCGCCCCCAGAAACACCCGCCGACGGTGCCGAATCCTGGTCGGCGGGGTTGGCAGCGGTTAAGAGCAGCTCCGCAGGGGGTTGGTGGTACTTGAAGAGCGACCAACCCGGCTACCGTCGGGCGCATGACCGATGAGCTGGTGCACCTGGCTGTGCAGTCCGGGATTGCCACCATCACGCTGGACTCTCCCGCCAACCGCAACGCCCTGTCTGCGCGGCTGCGCGGGCAGCTGCTGGACGCGCTGGAACGCACCGCTGGTGACGATGAAGTGCGGGTGGTGGTGCTCGACCACACCGGACCGGTGTTCTGCGCCGGGATGGACCTCACCGAGCCACCGGACGCAGTCAAGGAGTTTCCCCCCATCCTGGAGCGAATCTGGACGCTCCCGAAACCGGTTGTCGCCAAGCTGGCCGGCCCGGCCCGGGCGGGCGGCGTCGGCATCGTCGCGGCCGCCGACATCGCCGTCGCCGCACACGACGCCACGTTCGCGTTCACGGAGGTACGTCTCGGTGTGGTGCCCGCAGTGATCTCGATAACTGTGCTGCCCCGGCTGCTGCCCCGCGCGGCGCACGAGCTGTTTCTGACCGGGGAGACTTTCGACGCCACCCGGGCCGTCGCCGTCGGCCTGCTCAACAGCGCGGTACCGGCCGGGCAGCTCGACACCGAGGTGGACCGCTACACCGGAATGCTCACCAAGGGCGGACCCGAGGCCCTGGCCTTGACCAAACAACTGCTGCGCGCGCCAACGATGGCGCAAGACTTCGCGGCAATGCTCGAACTGTCCGCCGCACGGTTCGCATCAGCAGAAGCTCAGGAAGGCATCCGCGCCTTCACCGAGAAACGCCCACCATCCTGGGTCCCCACCAGCTGATCACCGGGGACAAGCCGCGATTCGGCTCCGAATGGCGCCTGCACGGCGCCAGAAATCGCGATTCGGCTCCGAATGGCGATCCGGAGCTCGGGCATCAGGTCACGCCTCGGCGAGCACCACTGACAGCGGGCGCCCCGTGCTGGCGGCGGCCGCGTCGGCGAGCACCGCGAGCACGGCGCGGTAGCCCTCGGGATCGGCGACCTCGAGCTGGCGGTGACCGGCCCAGATCAGCACGTGCTCACCGTCGGGTTGCCAGGACAGGTCGACGAGGCAGTCGTGCAGCGCGTCGAGGTTGCGGCCATACCAGGCCGGGAAGCTCAGCGCGGCGCCGATCGCGTCCAGCGCGTCGGCCTGACTGGTCACCGGCCCCACCAAGTGGGCCAGTGCTCCCCCGCGCTGAGCTTCGGCGAGGGCGCGGGCAGCATCGGGGGCATAACGCAGCATGGCCTTACCGCTCCGGGTCGACCGCGACGAAAGACGTGTAGTGGTCGCCGGTGTAGTACAGCTCCGCGGCACCGCCGGTGACCAGGCGGCGGGGGCCCCGGTCGGGCTCTCCCGGGGTCGGGACGGTGTACTCCCGGTAGAAGCCGGACTGCCGCTTCGGCAACCGTCCTTCCCGGTTGCCGAACACCGTCCCGTCCTGCCGGTAAGGGAAGGGACCGCCGTACTGGATCAGCTGCCACACCTCTGTGGCCTGCGGTGGTAGCTGCGACAGAGCTTGCACCTGCAGACCGGCTGCCGAGGCAACTACCGCCGGCCGGTCAACGCTGGCTGGTTCGGGCAGCACCTGCTGCCCGAACCAGCCACCGGCCACCAGGACGAGCAGGCCGATCAGCGCGGCGCTGACCCGGCGGTGGGAGTTCACCGGGGCTCCTCGGCGCCCTCTGCGTCCCCGGCGTAGCAGTGGCCGAGCAGGTCAAAGGCCAGGCCGAGCACCCGGTCGATGACCCGGGCCGCCCACCAGCAGGTCGGCAACAGCACGAGCATGAGCAGAGCCACCTGCAGGGCGAGCCCGAGCTGGGTGAGCCACAGCTCCACCCCATCCCACCAGCGGACCACCACGTCCCACAGCACGAACGCAGGGTAGCTCGGCTGGATGTGCCCGCCGACGGCCGGCATTAGGTTGGGCGCATGTTCGCCGTCTATGCCGCCGAGCCGAATTACGAGGATCCGCTGGCCTCGCTACGCATCGGAGACCGTCCCGACCCGGAGGTGCCCGACGGCCACGTAGCGGTCACCGTCACAGCGGCCAGCCTGAACCTGCACGATCTGTGGACGCTGCGCGGAGTGGGCATCACCCCCGAGCAGTTCCCGATGATCCTGGGTTGTGACGGTGCCGGTGTGCTGCCCGACGGATCCGAGGTGGTGGTGTACCCCATCGTCACCAGCCCGGGCTGGATCGGCGAGGAGACCCTGGACCCGCGACGCACGCTGCTCACCGAGAAACTGCAAGGCACTTTCGCCGATGTCGTCGTCGTGCCGGCGCGCAACGTGCTGCCCAAGCCGGCGTCGCTGACCTTCCCCGAGGCGGCCTGCATCGGCACCGCCTGGCTCACCGCCTACCGGATGCTGTTCGTGAAGTCGGGGCTGCGACCCGGCCAGACCATGCTCGTGCAGGGCGCCTCGGGTGGGGTGTCCACGGCCCTGATCCAGCTCGGCCGGGCCACTGGGATGCGAGTGTGGGTGACCGGGCGCAGCGAGGGCAAGCGTGCGCTGGCCCGCTCGCTGGGCGCGCACGAGACGTTCGAGCCCGGCGCTCGGCTGCCCGAGCGGGTGGATGCGGTGTTCGAGACCGTCGGCAAGGCCACCTGGTCGCATTCGGCGAAGTCACTCAAGCCGGGCGGTATCATCGTCTGCTCGGGCGCCACCACCGGCGACGCTGATCGCGCCGAGCTTCAGCGGCTGTTCTTCCTGCAGCTGCGGATGGTCGGCTCCACCATGGGCACCCGCGACGAGCTGCGCGACCTGCTGTCCTACCTGGACCTCACCGGGCTGCGCCCGCACATCGGCGCCGAGCTACCCATGTCCGACGCCAAGCAGGCATTCACCGCGATGCTCGACGGCGACACCGCCGGCAAGATTGTCTTCACCCACTGATCCAGAAGACGACGTCACGGGTGCAGGCCGTCCAGCAGTCGGGCCGGAATGATCGTGATCGGGAAGGGTCGCTCAGTGGTGAACTTCTCGTCCCCGCAGACTCTTGCCACCTCCCGGTAGCGGCCCTGCGAGTCGAGTTCAAAGACGGTCAGCCCGCCGGGCGGCTCCGGATCGACCACCCAGTACGAAGCGGCTCCCATCCGCTCGTATGCGGCCTTCTTGTTGTTCAGGTCGTTGAGTGCGGTGCTCGCGGACAGCACCTCCACCGCGAGCACCGGGGCGACCGGCAGGTTCTTCGGCGTGAGGTCGACGTAGCGGGCCACCAGGATGTCGGGCTGGAGCTCGTTGCGGACCGAGGTGCGGACGCCGAAGGGCGCCGAGAGCACCCGGAACTCTGGTGTGCACGCGTTCCAGAGCTGCACGAACAGGGCGCCACCGCCCTGCTGGTGATGCCAGCCCGGGGCCGGCGTCACGATGAGCACCCCATCGATGAGTTCGTAACGGTGGCCGTCATCAGGCATCGCCTCCAGGTCGTGCACCGTAAACGGGCGACCTGCGGCGACCCCGGCGAAACTCGGCTGTGTTGCACCTTTTTGGGCACTCATAGCTGTCATGGTCCACCCTCCCTGCTCGTCAAGCCAACCCTGCCAACAACCACCGACAGTTTCTGCTGCGACCAGGGCCGAACCTGCTCGGCAGAGACCACCTCCCGGTGTGACCACCGCACGGTCTCGCCATACTCGTTGAGGCAGCTCTCCTCCTGACTCCCCCAACCCAGCTCGTCTGCAGTCTGGATGCAGACTGCGGTAATCGAGGCCCTAATTACCGCAGTCTGGATCCAGACTGCGGTGCAGCGGGAGGCTACTTGCGGGTGTCAGTGGAGAGGGCGGCTACGAAGGCTTCTTGGGGGACTTCAACGCGGCCGATGGTCTTCATGCGCTTCTTGCCCTCCTTCTGCTTCTCCAGGAGTTTGCGTTTGCGGGTGATGTCGCCGCCGTAGCACTTGGCCAGCACGTCCTTGCGGATCGCGCGGATCGTCTCCCGGGCGATGATCCGGGCGCCGATCGCCGCCTGGATCGGCACCTCGAATTGCTGGCGCGGGATGAGCTCACGCAGCCTGGTTGCCATCGAGGTGCCGTAGCCGTAGGCGGCCTCGCGGTGCACGATCGCGGAGAACGCGTCCACCGGCTCGCCCTGCAGCAGGATGTCCACCTTCACCAGGTCGGCGACCTGCTCGCCGGTCTCCTCGTAATCCATTGAGGCATAGCCGCGGGTGCGGGACTTCAGCGCGTCGAAGAAGTCGAACACGATCTCGGCCATCGGCAGGGTGTAGCGCAGCTCCACCCGCGACGCCGACAGGTAGTCCATCCCCAACAAGGTGCCGCGGCGGCCCTGGCAGAGTTCCATGATCGTGCCGACGAACTCCGAAGGAGCGATGACGGTGCAGCGGACCACCGGCTCGTGCACTTCGGCGACCTTGCCGTCGGGCCAGTCGGCGGGGTTGGTGACGGTCTGCTCGGTGCCATCGTCGCGCACCACCCGGTAGACCACATTGGGCGCGGTGGAGATGAGGTCGAGGCCGAACTCGCGCTCCAGCCGGTCCCGGGTGATCTCCAGGTGCAGCAGGCCGAGAAACCCGCAGCGGAATCCGAATCCCAGCGCGGCTGAGGTCTCCGGCTGGTAGCTCAGCGCAGCATCGTTGAGCCGCAGCTTGTCCAGGGCGTCGCGCAGTTCCGGGTAGTCCGAGCCGTCCATCGGGTACAGCCCGGCGAACACCATCGGTTTGGGGGTGCGGTAGCCGGGCAGTGCCTCGGTGGCGCCCTTGCGCTCGCTGGTGACCGTGTCCCCGACCCGGGACTGCCGGACGTCCTTGACCCCGGTCATGAGGTAGCCGACCTCGCCGACGCCCAGGCCGTCACAGGGCTTCTGGTCGGGCGAGATAATGCCGACCTCGAGCAACTCGTGGGTGGTGTTGGTGGCCATCATCCGGATCCGGTCCCGCGGGGTGATCCGGCCGTCCATCACTCGGATGTAGGTGACCACGCCTCGGTAGGAGTCGTAAACCGAGTCGAAGATCATCGCCCGGAGCGGCGCGGCGCTGTCGCCCACCGGGGCGGGGACCTGTTCGACCACCACGTCGAGCAACTCCCGCACGCCCTGCCCGGTCTTCGCGCTGACCCGCAGCACGTCGTCGGGCTGGCAGCCGAGGACGTGCGCCAGCTCCGCGGCGTAGCGGTCCGGCTCGGCCGCCGGAAGGTCGATCTTGTTGAGCACTGGGATGACCCGGAGATCCTTCTCCAGCGCCAGGTACAGGTTGGCCAGGGTCTGTGCCTCGATGCCCTGTGCGGCGTCCACCAGCAGGACCGCGCCCTCGCACGCCTCCAGCGCCCGGGACACCTCGTAAGTGAAGTCCACGTGGCCGGGGGTGTCGATCAGATGCAGCACGTGGTCGACCCCGTCGACCTGCCAGGGCAGCCGGACGTTCTGCGCCTTGATGGTGATGCCGCGCTCGCGCTCGATGTCCATCCGGTCCAGGTATTGCGCGCGGTAGTTGCGCGCGTCGAGCACGCCGGTGAGCTGCAGCATGCGGTCGGCCAGGGTGGACTTGCCGTGGTCGATGTGCGCGATGACGCAGAAGTTGCGGATCAGCTCGGGAGGGGTGAACGTCTTGTCGGCGAACGTGGTCACTCAGCAGTCCTCAGGATTAGGGATCAGCTCATGGTCGCACGCCACTCTGAACACGCTCCGGGCCACTCACCGGTGGCTGACCGGGCTGTTCGCTCTCAGCTGGGTGACGGCGACCGAGCGCGGCAGGGATGATCGGGAGTGAGCACCCAACCAGGAGGAGACCCACCGTGACCATCATTCCCCTGCCCACGCTGGGACGCCGGGAAGCCGCAGCCGCTGCACTGGCCGCCAAGCACCGTCTCCAGGTGTCCTGGACGACCATCGCGGAGACCCTGGACCGGTCGCTGGTGTGGAGCACATCGGCCGTCCTCGGTCAGCAGCCGCTGGACGCCAAACAGGCCCGCGCCGTGGGGCACCTGTTGCGCCTGGACGACGATGTCATCGACGCCCTGCAGCTGCCGCCGGTGCGCGGGGCGGACCTGGTCGATGCCACCGAACCGGTGGTCTACCGGCTGCAGGAGATGGTGCAGGTCTATGGCAGCACGCTGGCCGAGCTGATCCGTGAGGAGTTCGGTGACGGCATCATGAGCGCCATCGACTTCGAGCTGTCCTTCGAACGCCGCGAAGACCCCAAGGGTGACCGGGTACGGCTGGTGCTGGATGGGAAGTTCCTGCCCTACCGGGTTTTCTGAGCGGCCGTTGCCGCGCTACCGGATGCGGGGTGCACCCGATTCCTAGGGCGCGGACCGCTGATCAACGCGCAGCGGATGGTCAGCGGGCACCTCGACGATCACCAGCCGCAGGCCGTCAGGGTCGACGATCCACATTTCGTCGAGCCCCCACGGTTCTCGACGCGGCTCCCGGAGGACCTCGACTCCCCGCTGGATGAGCTCAGTGGCTGTCGCGGCCAGGTCCCGGACCTGCAACCACACCGCGGTCGCCGCACTCGGGTCCGCAGCAGAATGCCCGGACACCTCGAGGAAGCCGCCGCCGAGGACGAACACCGTGCCGCCGGGGAACTCGCGGTGGATGGCGAGGCCGAGCACGTCACGGTAGAACGCCGTGGAACGCTCGCGGTCCCGCGGGTGGAGCAGAACGCGACTGCCCAGTACTTCCATAACCCAGTACCTCCATCACTCTGTCTTACCGGCTTGCACCCCCGGTGACACGCAGCTGTTACGCTCGACCACCGTGCCGCGCGACGGCACCCCTCCCCAAAGCGAGATCGAAGGTAGACGCGTGGCCAACATCAAGTCGCAGCTCAAGCGGATCCGGACCAACGAGAAGGCGCGACTGCGCAACAAGTCCATCAAGTCGTCACTCAAGACTGCGGTCCGCCGGTTCCGCGAGGCCGCCGCTGGCGGCGAGAAGGACCGGGCGCTGGCCGAATTGCAGACCGCCAGCCGCCAGCTTGACAAGGCCGTCAGCAAGGGCGTCATCCACGCAAACCAGGCGGCGAACCGCAAATCGGCCATGGCCAAGCAGGCCAACAAGCTGTAACGCCGGTTAGCGGCGGCGGGCGGCGCACAGCGCAAGCACCGCGCGCTCCAGCGCGTACTCGGCGTCTGCGGCCACGCCCTTGACGTCGGCGTTGACCGCAGCGACCAGCTGGATCGCCTGGGCCAGCCCGTCGCGTTCCCAGCCGCGGGACTGCGCCATTGCCTTCTTGACCTTCCACGGTGGCATGCCTAGCGTGCTGGCCAGCCGGTACGGATCGCTACGGCCAGCAGCACTGACCCGGGCAACCGTGCGGACCGCGTCGGCGAGGGCGTCGGCGACCAGCACGTGCGGCACGCCCAGCTGCATCGCCCAGCGCAACGTCTCCAGAGCGCCGGCACGATCCCCGGTCATCACCTTCTCCGCAACCGAGAAACCGGTGACCTCCGCGCGGCCCCGGTGGTAGCGGCGCACCGCCGCCTCGTCCACCGAGCCGCCGGAGTCTGTGGTCAGCTGGGCCGCGGCAGAGGCCAGCTCGCGCAGGTCGGAACCGACAGTGTCAAGCAGGGCGGTGACGGCGCCGGCACTGATCCGCCCACCGGCCCGCTGGACCTCCTCACGCACGAAGCCGGCTCGATCCTCGAAGCGGGTGATCCGGGGGCATTCGCTGACTGTGGCACCCGCCGCACGCAGCCCGTCGGCCAGCGCCTTGCCTCGACCGCCCCCCGCGTGCACGACGACGAAGACGATGCCCTCGGATGGGTTGCGCGCGTAGTCCAGGACCGCTGTGGCAATGTCCTTGCCCGCCTCGTGGGCGGCGAGCAGGACCACCACCCGGCCTTGCGCGAACAGCGACGGGCTGACCAGCTCACCGAGTTCACCGGGAACCAGGTCGGTGGTGCGCACCCGGCGAACTTCGACCTCGGGGTCGGCCCGCCGCGCAGCGTCTACCGCGGCCTGCACCGCCCGCTCGGCCAGCAGTTCCTCCTCGCCGAGGACCAGGTACAGCGGTACGGACGTCACCGTCGGGGGGTTCACGCCGCCCATCCTTGCATCGGACGGCGATCCGTTCCGAACTCCCGCATGGTGGACTCGGCTGGGCGGTCGGTACCGACTGCCGTACGGTGAAAAGCACAACCGAATACCGCTCATCCAGAGGGGCAGAGGGATCGGCCCGACGAAGCCCCGGCAACCGACGCTAGCTGACGCGCATGTCCTCCTACCGCGAGGCCGCTGGCGATCACGGTGCCAATTCCGACCCGCAGTGCGGGAGAGATGAGGAGAGACCTCGCGATGACTGGCACGCTAGAGACCCGGACCCCTGCTGCCCTTGACCTGGGCCCGGCACGCCAGCTGGTGTGCCGGGAATGTGGATCCATCACGCCGCTGGCGGCAGAGTTCGCCTGTGCCGAGTGCTTCGGTCCGCTGGAGGTTGGCTACGACTTCGGCTCGGTCACCCGCACGGACATCGAATCCGGGCCCCCCTCGATCTGGCGCTACCGCACGCTACTGCCGGTGCCCGCTGGCGTCGACGAATATCCGAACACCCAGCCCGGCCTGACCCGGCTGATCCGCGCTGACCGGCTCGCCGATGCGCTGGGGATCCGCCGGCTGTGGGTCAAGGACGACACCGGCAACCCAACGCACTCCTTCAAGGACCGGGTGGTAGCAGTCGCGCTGGCCGCCGCTCGGCAGCTCGGTTTTCGCGTGCTGGCCTGCCCGTCGACCGGAAACCTCGCCAACGCGGTGGCTGCTGCGGCCGCTCGGGCCGGGTGGGAGTCCGTGGTACTCATCCCCTCCTCTCTGGAGCGAGCCAAGATGCTCACCACCGCGGTCTACGACGGCGCACTGATCGCAGTGGACGGCACCTACGATGACGTCAACCGGTTGGCCACCGAGCTCGCTGCCGAGCACGAGGACTGGGCATTCGTCAACGTCAACGTCCGGCCCTACTACGCCGAGGGCTCCAAGACACTGGGCTATGAGGTCGCCGAGCAACTCGGCTGGCGGCTGCCCGACCAGGTTGTGGTGCCCATCGCGTCCGGTTCGCAGCTGACCAAGGTGGACAAGGGTTTCCGCGAATTCACCGAATTGGGCCTGGTCCAGCCCTCGCCGTACCGGGTGTTCGGGGCCCAGGCCACCGGTTGTTCGCCGGTTTCCACGGCCTTCAAGGCTGGCCACGACGTGGTCGCGCCGGTCCGGCCGGACACCATCGCCCGTTCGTTGGCGATCGGTGCGCCCGCCGACGGACCCTATGTCCTGGACGTCGTCCGCCGCACCGGCGGCGCGATCGAGGACGTCACCGACGCCGAGATAGTCGAGGGCATCCGGTTGCTGGCCCGTACCGAGGGGATCTTTGCTGAAACCGCCGGGGGGGTGACGGTGGCCTGCGCGAGAAAGCTCATCGAGTGCGGGAACCTGGATCCCGACGCCGAGACCGTGCTGCTCATCACCGGCGACGGGCTCAAGACCCTGGATGCGGTGGAGGCCCACCTGGGACCGCGAGCCACCGTGGCGCCGAGCACCCAAGCCGTCCGCGAAGCCCTCGAAGGCTGATCGCGCGGCATTCCCCGCATGTCCACTCAAGGGGCGGTAAGTCTCGCGCTCGCCAGACCGCGTCAGGGGGATCGTTCCGCCGCTCCGCGCACCACCACCTGCAGACCAGTGCCACCCGCTGCTACTGCGACGTCGCCGTGGAGGTCGGTGCGCATCACCCGAGATCCGGTCCGCGTCAGCGCGTCGAGTACGTGCCGGCTGGGATGACCGTAACGGTTGTGTGCTCCGACGCTCACGATCGCTACTCGCGGTCGCACCGCGGCGAAG
>DATHTJ010000179.1:0-4927 GCA_035463315.1 Pseudonocardiaceae bacterium | reverse complement strand
GATCTCCCCGCAGCTGCGTCTGCATCGACTCGTGACCCCGGCCACGTTGCTGGCCTGGCACCGCCGCCTGATCACGAAAAAGTGGACCTACCCGAACCGGTGCGGCCGCCCACCGATCAATGACGAGATCCGTGACCTCGTGGTGCACCTGGCGCAGGAGAATCCGTCCTGGGGTCACCGCCGCATCCACGGTGAACTGGTCGGGCTCGGAACCTCGTGATGGATCTCGGCGAGCGGCTCACTTCCTTCCGCTTCCTATCTGTTGACCGGGATGCCACGTTCACCGTCACCTTCGACGCTGTGTTCGCCTCCGAAGGCATCGATGTGGTCAAGATTCCTCCGCGGCCGCCTCGGGCACACTGCTACGCCGAACGGTTCGTTCGGAGCGCCCGTCAGGAGTGCACCGACAGACTGTTGATCTACACCCAGCGACACGCCATCGCCGTCCTCGACGAATTTGCTCGGCACTTCAACAACTACCGTCCGCACCAGAGCCTCAACCAACACCCACCGCACCACGATCCGGCCGCCATGATCCCCTGGACGCCCCGATCCGATGTCATCGAGTCCTCGGAGTGATCAATGAGTGCCGACCCCACCGCTGCCCTACAACAGGCGGAGTTGGGTGTCTCGGGGCTTCTGGCGCGGCAGGGCCGCACCGATCTGCTCGCACACGGCAGCATCGAGATCGGTCAGGAACGGTGATCGGCTGGTCGTCCGGGAGGTGCCGTGGCGAACCCGTTCGGCGGCGTGACTGAGGTAGAGGTGCTGCTGCGCACGAGTCATGCCGACGAACAGCAGCCGGCGCTCCTCGCACACCTGCTCGGCGTCGGCATCGTCCGGCGCCATTCCCGGCCAGCGCAATGGCAGCAGCCCGTCCTCACAGCCCACGACGAACACCACCGGAAACTCGAGTCCCTTGGCGGCGTGCAGCGTCAACAGCGACACCCGGTCGGCCCGGGGATCCCAGGTGTCCACTTCGACGCCGAGCGACAACTCGGTGCGAAATCGCTCCAGGTCATCGCCGCATCGGTCGGCCAGCGGCGTGAGCAGATCGACGGCGGTATGGATTTCGGTAGGGGTGTCTTCTCGTTCGGCGACCGGGAGGCGGTTGAGGACAGCGCTTGCGGCGTGTCCAAGACGTTCCAGGACCGGTATCCGCGCCGTACCACTAGCCGGTGCGTACCTCAGTTCACCGAGAATCCGCTCCACCCCTGGCCGATCGGCCAGCCGGTCGTGCGAGCGTTTCTGAAACGGCAGGCCCGCCCTGGTCAGCGCGTCCATCACGGCGCGTGCCTGCCGGTCGGTCCGGTACAGCACGGCAAAGTCGGAGAAACCCAATCTCCCCGTGCCGTCGGAGTCGACTTGTCCACTGTCGAACGAGTGGAATGACACCCCGCCCAGCAACTGCTCGATCGTGCGCACGACGAACGACGCCTCGGCCTGCTCGGTGGACGCATGATGCATCCCGACCAGGCAGTCCGCGTGAGTACCCATCGGCCGCAGCACGCGGTCCGGCACCAGGGTCGTCGGCGAGATCACCCGCAGGGCCGCGGTCAGGATCTTCGCGCCGGACCGGTAGTTCCGGGTGAGCGACACCGTGTGAGCACCCGGGAAGTCCTGCTGGAAACGCAGGAAGAATCCGACGTCGGCGCCACGAAACCGGTAGATCGCCTGGTCTGGATCACCGATCGCGGTGAGGTTGCCGTGCGGGCTCGCGAGTTGGCGCAACAACCGGTATTGCTGCTCGTCGACGTCCTGGTATTCATCGACCGAGATCCACCGGTACCGATCACGGTAGGCAGCGGCCAGGTCCGGGTCAGACTCCAATAGCGTGACCGGCAGCGCAATGAGATCGTCGAAGTCGACCAGATTCCGCTGGCGCAGTGCCTTCGTGTATTGGTTCGCGGTGTCGGCACACTCCATTTCTGGCCCGCCGGTTCGGCGCTGCCGGGACAGGCCGGTGAGCAGGCGCCGGGCTTGTGTCTCACCGCCGGTGGTCTCGGTCGCGATGGCCATCTGCTGGGCCTGATCAGCGATACCGAAGTTCGGGCCCAGCCCTACCCGCTCATGCTGCTCGCGCAGGATGCGCACGCCGAGGGAATGGAAGGTGGCAATCGTCAGCTTGGGTGCATGCTCGGGCGCCAGCGCGGTGAGCCGTTGCGCCATTTCCTCGGCCGCGCGTCGGGTGAAGGTGATCGCCAGGCAGTGCTCTGGTGCCACCCCGTGCGCCGTCACCAGGTGCGCGATGCGGTGCGTCAGCGTGCGGGTCTTGCCGGTTCCCGGGCCGGCGATGATCAGTAACGACCCTTCGGTGATCTCTGCGGCGGCTCGCTGCTCGGGATCAAGCCCGTCGAGTAGTGACCCCGTGGCGTGCACCGGCGTCTGGTGTGGCGGTTCGGTCTCGGCGGGCGGGATCGGCTCCGGCTGAGCCGTGGCCTGGCGTGTCGGCGGGGCCGAGGGGGGCTCGCTCGCGCCGAACAGGGCGTCGTCGAAGAGTGCCGGGGCGGTGACCGCGCTGATCCGCTTCAGCTCGCCGGGTTCGAAGAGCCTGATCACGCCGTACTCGCCGTCGTAGCCGGCCTCGCGGGTCACCTCACCGCGACGGAGCCGGGCAACGGCCTCCGCAAGGAGCGGCGAGTGGGCCTCGATGTCGTCGAGTGGCACGTCCTGCAGGATCACCAGCTCCGGCCCCAATGCGGCGGTGAGCCTGTCGATCTGCTCAAGTACCTTCTTGCTCTTCGGTCCCGCACCGAGGATCTCGCTCATCATCTCCGGTAAGGGGACGAGGCTGCGGAAGTCGGCGGCGCCGTCGGGCCGGATGCCTTCTGGCCGGTCGGCCAGTTCCTCGACCCGGCTCAGCACGCCGACCGTGAGCGGCTTGCCGCATTCGGGACAGGTCCCGCCGTGCTCGCGGGTCTCCTGCGGTTCCATCCGGACGCCGCACTTGCGATGCCCGTCAACGTGGTACTTGCCTTCCTCAGGGAAGAACTCGACCGATCCCGCGTGCCCGGCGCCGGTTTCGAGTGCCCGCCGGATCGCGAAATAATCGAGATCGGTGTCGAACACCGTGGCCTCGCGGCCGAGCATGGGCGGCGAATGCGCGTCGGAGTTGCTCACCAGCCGGTATCGGTCAAGACCAGAGATCCGCCAGTTCATGACCGGGTCGCTGGACAGCCCCGTTTCCAGCGCGAAGATGTGGTCGGCGAGGTCGACGTAGCAGTCCTCGATCGCATCGAACCCGGACTTCGAGCCCAGCACGGCGAACCACGGCGTCCAGACGTGGGCCGGCACCAGATAGGCACCGTCACCACATTCCAGAGTGATCTCCAGCAGGTCACGGGAATCCAGGCCGAGAATGGGGCGCCCGTCCGAACCCAGATTGCCGATCCGGCCGAGCCTGCGGTTGAATTCCGCAGCCGCGTCGAAGTCGGGCACATACACCAAATGGTGGACTTTACGGGTGAAATCGGCGCGCTTGTAGATCGTGGAAATCTCCACGGACAACATGAATCGAATGTCGGCTGCGGCCACGCTGGGCGGCAGCCTGGTGGTGATGTCCCGGTCCAGATCCTCGCGCAGCCGGAACAGCCCCGGCTCGGCCGGCACGAGGTTCTCGCGCAGGTGATCGAACCAGGCCGGGTGGGTGAAGTCGCCGGTCCCCACCAGCGTGATGCCCTTGCGCCGCGCCCACCAGGTCAGGTGCTCCAGATCGCAGTCTTTGCTGCACGCCCGGGAGTACTTCGAGTGAATATGCAGATCAGCATGGAAACGCACCGCGGCATCCTGCCACAGGCACACTCCCGGCGGATCGCCGGTTCATCGACGAGGCCGACGCCACCATCGCTTCGCACTGTGCCTTGCTGAGCTCGCATGATGTCGGCAACGGCCTTGGGCAGACGGCGGCGGTAGTGCTCCCGCAGCTTCTCTTGTGCCTCATCCGGGGACGATGAAGTCGACGCGATCCTTGAGGAAGAGCTGTGACGGCGCTAACAGCGGCTTCTAGCAGCCATTTTAGGTGACTGTTGTTCGCACCACGTCGCACTGTTGAACGGGAGTCTTGCGAGGTGTGGTATCAAGCAGCTGGTCGACCGAGGTCACCGGCGGTCGCGGATGGTCATCACGATGCGACTCGCCAAGATCACCAGCCACTGGCCGGAACGTGGGTCACCGTGAGGCCGAACTGTGTCGTTGCGGTCCGTGCCAGGCGCCCGTCCGTAGTGACCAGCGGGCATCGCAGGCTTCCGGCGAGGGCGGCGTAGAGCGCGTCGTAGCCGGACATCGCAGTGACGAACCGGTGGGCCGTGATGAGCAGCTCCCAGCAGGGAACCCGTTCGATCGGAGCGTCATAGAGCAGCGCCAGGCGCTCGTCGAGCTGTGTCGGCTGCAGTGCTCCGCCCTGTTCGGCGCGGACTAGTCGATGAAACACCTCGGCATCCAGCAGGTCGGGGACCATCGTGTCTCAAGCAGCGCTTCCACGGCCAACCCGGACGGCGAGCGCATGAGCACCTCGAGAAACGCGCTCGCGTCGATCACGATCATGATTGGCGCTGTTCCGGCAACGGCACGAGGTCGCGCGCGGCACGATCCGCGTGGACGGAGTCGGCGGCGGGCGCACCGAGATCGAGCGGCTCGAGCCGACGAAGGCGTGCCAGCCACTCCGTCGCGGGCGGGCGTTGCTGGTCGTTTCGGATCAGGCGCAGCAGATAATCTCGGATGCTCAGCCCGTCCAGTTCGGCGCGACGCCGCAGCCCGCGGTGCAGGTCGTCGGGGACGTCCTTCACCTGCACGGTTGCCATGGGCATGAATTTGGCATGCTTTTTGCACCCACTTCGTCCGGCCTGCATCCCCTGTGGGTGGCCGCTGGGTCCGCACCGTGGCCAGCGGGCATGAATCGGCGCGCAGCGGGTATATGAACTGGGGGGAA
>DATHTJ010000178.1:0-7043 GCA_035463315.1 Pseudonocardiaceae bacterium | reverse complement strand
CCTGCAGCCGCCCGACCAGGTCGGAGGCAGCAGCGGCGCACCGGCGCCCCACCGCGACACCGACCAGCAGGGGCACCGCGAGTGCCACACCCCACCAGGGCTGCACCGGACCCTGCGGCAGCGCGGCGAGCAACGGCACCGCCGGTACCGGCCCGGCCACCATGGTGACCGGGCTGACCGACAACGCCCCTATTGAGAAGCCCGGTCCGGCCAGCCAGGACAACCCGGCGATGGCCGCGTTGGGCAGGTACCCGAGTGACAGCATGATCAGCCCGATGGCGCTGCCGGCGTCAGATCCCGACATCCGGAAAGCCTCAGGCGCCGACACGCCCAAGCCAATCAGCACCGCGGCGAGACCAGCGGTGAGCAGGACCGCCAGACCCCACGCCCCGGCCGCCAGGCCGGGCCGTACCCAGCCGGGTGCCCGGCGCAGCGCCGCGGGCAGCAACCCGCAGGGCCGGGTCAGGCCCACCCCCGCCGCGACGCCAGCGACCAGCGCGCACCCGACGGTGGCCTGCCCGGGATTCGCGGTGATCGTCGCCGGGGTCGCTGCCAGCGCCAGGACAGCACCCAGGACACCGTGAGTGCCGGCGATCGCCCCGGCCACCCACCCCGCGTCGGCAGCTGTGTGGATCCCGCAACGACTCCCGACCTGGGCGGCACAGCGAGCCACCAGCGCACCGAGCAGCAGGGTGGGCAGCAGCGGCAGGACACCGAGCGGGGCTGGGTCCATGGTCAGGGGGTCAATGGTCAGCGGAACCTGATGGAGGGCCAGCCAGCCCACCGCGCCGACCCGAGCCACATCGGCCACCGAGTTGTCTGCCCCACTGGCGGCCCCACTGGCGGCGCCGAGCAGGGCGAGCAGCGCGACGGCGCCAAGGTAACCGGCGACAGCCGGCAGACAGGCGGCGCCCAGCGTCGCGGCCCAGCCAGTTGAGGCCCGCCCGGGAGGGGTCTCGCCCACTGCGGAAGCATTGGGCACCGGCGACAGCAGGAGGCTCACGGTCGCCACCCTCGCAGCCGCGTGGCACCGTCGCGGCGATCACCTGGCCGACGCGCCCCTGATGTGACCCGATCGGGGTACTACGCCGCTCAGCTGGCGAGGTTGGCAGCGGTTAACAGCTCTCGTCCACCGGGTTGGCGGTACTTGAAGGGCTACCAACTGGGGTCAGGGTAGGGACTTCATGATCTTGCGCATCAGCTCCGCGGTTTCGCTGGGCGTCTTGCCGACCTGGACACCAGCCGCCTCGAGGGCTTCCTTTTTGGCCGCGGCGGTGCCGGCCGAACCGGACACGATGGCGCCGGCATGGCCCATGGTCTTACCTTCAGGCGCGGTGAACCCGGCGATGTAGCCGATCACCGGTTTGGTGACGTTGGCTTTGATGTAGTCGGCGGCGCGTTCCTCGGCGTCCCCGCCGATCTCCCCAATCATCACCACCGCAGCGGTGTCTGGGTCGTCTTCGAATTCCCGCAGGGCGTCGATATGGGTGGTGCCGATAATCGGGTCACCACCGATGCCCACGCAGGTGGAGAAACCGATGTCGCGCAACTCGAACATCATCTGGTAGGTCAGGGTGCCAGATTTGGACACCAACCCGATCTTGCCCGGGCCGGTGATGTTGGCCGGGATGATGCCCGCATTGGAGGCGCCCGGGCTGATCACCCCGGGGCAGTTCGGGCCGACGATGCGGGTTCGCACCGGATTCGCCGCCAGCCCGATGGCACCGGCGTGGGCGCAGAAGGCGGCGGTGTCGTGCACCGGGATCCCCTCGGTGATCACCACGGCCAGTCCGATGCCAGCATCGATCGCCTCGATGACCGCGGCCTTGGCGAAGCGCGGCGGGACGAAGACGACACTCACGTCCGCGCCGGTAGCGGCCATCGCCTCGGTTACCGAGCCGAACACCGGCAGCGACGAACCCCGGAAGTCGACGGCCTGACCGGCCTTGCCCGGGGTGACCCCACCGACGACCTGGCTGCCGGCGTCGAGCATCCGCTGGGTGTGCTTGCGGCCCTCCGAGCCGGTCATCCCCTGGACGATGATCCGTGAGTCCTTGGTCAGGAAGATTGCCACCGGTCAGGCTCCCTTGGTGTCAGTCGAGGCGGCGAGCTCGGCGGCCTTGGCTGCCGCGGCGTCCATCGTGTCGACCATGGTGACCAGCGGGTGGGCCGCATGCGCGAGGATCTGGCGACCCTCCTCGACATTGTTGCCATCCAGCCGGACCACCAGCGGCTTGGTCGCAGCATCACCCAGGATGGCCAGCGCCTGCACGATGCCGGTGGCCACCTCGTCACAGGCGGTGATCCCGCCGAAGACGTTGACGAACACCGACCGCACGTCCGGGTCACCGAGGATGATGTCCAGCCCATCGGCCATCACCTGCGCGTTCGCACCACCGCCGATATCGAGGAAGTTGGCCGGCTTCACCCCCCCGTGCTCCTGGCCCGCGTAGGCGACCACGTCCAGGGTGGACATGACCAGGCCCGCACCATTGCCGATGATGCCGACCTGACCGTCGAGCTTGACGTAGTTGAGGTTGCGGGCCCTGGCCCTGGCCTCGAGCGGATCCTGCGCGGCCGAGTCGGCCAGGCCGGCGTGATCGGGGTGGCGGAACCCGGCGTTGTCATCCAGGGTCACCTTCCCGTCCAGCGCGATGATCGCCTCGTGCGAGTCGCGGACCAGCGGGTTCACCTCTACCAGGGTCGCGTCCTCGGCGACGAAGGTGTTCCACAGCGTGACGACGGTGTCGGCCGCCGCCTGCGCCACCTCCGCCGGGAACCTGGCCGCCTGGACGATCTCAGCGGCCTTCGCGGCGTCCACCCCGACCCTCGGGTCCACCGGCACCTTGGCCAGCGCTTCGGGCTTCGTCGCCGCGACTTCCTCGATATCCATCCCGCCCTCGACGCTGGCCATCGCGAGAAAGGTGCGGTTGGTGCGGTCGAGCAGGAAGGACAGGTAGTACTCCTCGACGATGTCCGAGGCGGGGGTGACCAGCACGCGGTGCACGGTGTGTCCCTTGATGTCCATGCCCAGAATGGCGGTCGCCTGCTGCTGCGCCTCCTCCGGTGTCCGGGCCAGCTTCACGCCGCCGGCCTTGCCGCGGCCGCCGGTCTTCACCTGGGCCTTGACGACCACGGTGCCGCCGAGTTCCGCGGCGGCAGCTCGGGCCTGCGCGCTGGTAGTGGCAACGCGGCCGGGAAGCACCGGGACGCCGTGGGCGTGGAACAGATCCTTCGCCTGGTACTCATACAGATCCACGCGGGTCTCCAGTATGTGGGGCAGCCTGCCGACGGACCGCTTGACCCTATCCAGCCGCGGGCGGCAGCGGCCTGCTGGCACCAGTGAAGGAGATCACTCCACCGGGGCGGCCAGGGCGCCGCGCAGCCAGTCGACGATCTCGTGCGTGGTGGCACCCGGGGTGAAGACCTTGGCCACCCCGAGCTCGGCGAGCTTCGGGATATCCTCCTCGGGAATGATCCCACCACCGAAGACCAGCACGTCCGTCGCGCCCTTGCGCTGGAGCAACTCAACGACCCGGGCGAACAGAGTCATGTGGGCGCCAGAGAGTACCGAGAGTCCTACCGCGTCGGCGTCCTCCTGCAGCGCGGTCTCCACGATCTGTTCCGGGGTCTGGTGCAGTCCGGTGTAGACGACCTCCATGCCGGCGTCCCGCAGGGCACGTGCGACGACCTTGGCGCCCCGGTCGTGCCCGTCGAGTCCCGGTTTGGCGACCACCACCCGGATACGTCCGCTCATTGACCCAAGGGTAGCCGGCCTGCTCCATGCGAAAGTTGCATTAAAAACTTATTGTGGCGGAATGAACCCCGCCGGGGAGCTCGGGCTCGCGGCGCGCCAGGTAGTGGCCCGCAGCACGCAGGCGGCCGGGTTGGCGGCGGCGTCGGCGCGGACCGTGCTGGGCACGCTGTCCCGCGGCATCCGCACAGTTGCCCGGCCCGCTGGTGTGCGCGGTGTGGCGCTGGAGGTCGGGGTGCTGGCCATGCACCTGATGATGTACCCGTGGGGCGCGCTCGCCGAGCAAAGGCGCCCGGACGGCCCCTACGACTGCTACCGCACCGACGACCTACCCCCCACCATGCGCGGTCTGGTGATGGCCGACGTGCGCGCCGCGGGGATGCCGATCCTGCTGGTGCACGGCTTCGCGGACAACCGGTCGGTGTTCGCGGTCCTGGGCAGGGCCTTGCGCAAGCGCGGGTTTGGCATGGTCTACGGCCACAACTACAGCGTGCTCACCGCGCTGATCGGCGATGTGCACAGCGCAGCACGCGAGTTGGGCCGTGAGGTTGAGCGGGTCTGCGAGGCGACCAGCGCGGAACAAGTACACGTGGTGGGGCACTCACTGGGCGGGCTGGTGGCCCGCTACTACGTCCAACGGCTCGGCGGAGACGCCCGGGTGCACACGCTGGTCACCCTGGGCACTCCGCACCAGGGGACGCGGGCCGCGTACCTGCTGCCCACTCAAGTGCTCCGCCAGCTGCGCCCGGATTCCGACGTCGTGGCTGAACTCGCGGCACCGTCTCCCGGGTGCCGTACCCGCTTCGTCTCAGTGTGGAGCGAGCTAGACATGTTTGTCGTGCCGCAGCACAACGCCAGGCTGGACCATGCGGACCTGCTGGTGACCAACTACCTGCTCAGCGATGTGGGGCACCTGTCGCTCCCGGTCGACCCGCGCGCCGTCCAACTGGTGGCGCGCACGCTGGCCCAGCTCGGCGGGAGTCCGTCGGCCGACCCGGCAGTCGACGTGGCAGCAGCCGACGCGATCGGCCCGTCTCCCACATCCGCCTCGTAAGTCGGCCGGATCGACCGCACGGCGCGCAAGAACCAACGCTGGCCGATCCGAAGGAACACATCGCGGCCCGCCGCCTTGCCCGTGGGTGTTGCCCTTCGTTACGGTCCCCCGGTCCATGGTCACGGTCCGATTACGACTGGCTGCGGAGCTGGACCCCCACCAGCTCTCCGGATCCCCCCTCCGGTGCCAGTTACGGACCCCCCTGACGGGAAGGCAGGTCTTGGCTCGACACCGCTCCCCAGGCGGCCAACGACCATCCCCGGTACTTGAGGCGGCGCTACGCTCCGGCCCCTCTGTTACCCGGTCGGCGCACCGCTTCACGGCACCGTCCCCTGCCGTGCGCGGTCGAGTGGTCGTAGCAGCCGTCGCCGCTGGCGCCTTCATGGCCGCGGGCCAGACGATCGACAGCAACACCACCACTGTGATCTCCAACGATGCCACGTTGCTGGCCTCCGCACGGAACGCCTCATCGACGGGAGGGCTGGGGGCGACAGGGATGGGCGGATCCGCCCCGGCACCGGAGTACTTGCCTCTGACTCGGCCCGCGGAGTCCGCTGCGGTCGAGGCGGTGCAGGCGATGGCCAAGGGTCAGCGCCTCGTGGACCAGCGCGTCGCCCGTGAGGCCGAGGCCCGCCGGATCCGGTTCATGCTGCCGACAAAGGGCACGCTCACCTCGGGATACGGCACCCGGTGGGGCGTTTTCCACTGGGGCATCGACGTCGCCAACGCCATCGGGACACCGATCCTCGCCGCCGCCGACGGCGTGGTCGTGGAGTCCGGACCGGCCAGCGGTTTCGGCCTCTGGGTGCGCCTGCGGCACACCGACGGCACAACTACCATCTACGGGCACATCAACCGCTCCCTGGTCGCGGAGGGCCAGCAGGTCCGAGCAGGCCAGAAGATCGCCGAGATGGGCAACCGGGGTCACTCGACCGGGCCGCACCTGCACTTCGAGGTGTGGAACGCGGCGGGTCAGAAGATCAACCCGATCACCTGGCTGCGCAACCACGGCGTCGACTTCTGACGGCGGTGCTCGCCAGCTCACTGGCCGCCCTCCATCGGCCAGCCGCCACCCAGGTGAGCGTGGGCGGTGCGCCACACCGAGCACAGCGGGCGCCGGGTGCGCAACGGACGGAACACCCGATCGCAATGCCGGCAGCGTCCGCGGCGATGGGGACGGTGCTGTGCCAGCAGGGTCCGCCAGGCCGCGGCAAGCGGCAGCAGCCGAGCCCGCACCGCTGGCCAGGCCGCGCCTGGCTCGGCCCCACGGAGCAGTTGCTCGGCGTCGCGCAGATACGCTTCCACGCGCTCCCGCAGCACCCGGCCCAATCGCTCATCCATCCCACACCCCCAGCAGTCTAGTCGAACATACATTCGAATACTACCTGACGGCCCTGGCAGGCACTGGGCGACGTCCGTGGTCGGCCCGCCGCCGGTCGTGGACATCGAGACGACGCCGCGCAGCGGCGACCTTGCGATGGCATAAGCGAGGTATGCGCGGCACGAGAAGTTCCTGTCATCGACGTCACGGCTGCGCTGCCGTATCAGCGGCCCAGCTCGGCGGCTCTCATGGGGGAGGGCAGGCGCAGGGTGGTTACCATGGAGGAACTCGAACGTGGCCGCGAGGCCTACCGTCGGCGAGCGTGGCTGGATGCCTATAAGTCACTCTCTTTGGCCGATGAGGCGGCTTCGCTTGGAGCACAGGACCTCGAGCTACTCGCAATATCGGCGTGGCTGATCGGCCGCAGCGATGACAGTAGGCGCACCCTGGATCGCGCTCATCACGTGTATCTGGACGCCGGTGAGGCGATCGGCGCTGCCCGCTGCGCGTTCTGGCTGGGTCTGGGCCTCGGCCTCGGCGGCAGCGGGGAGATGGCTCATACGATCGGGTGGTTCGGTCGGGCCCAGCAGCTGCTCGACCGCGTGGAACGTGATTGTGTGGAGCGGGGCTACCTGCTGGTCCCCGTCATGCTGCAGCACCTGAGCGCCGGTGACTACGAGGCCGTGTATGTCACAGCAGCTTACCTTGTGAAGATCGGCGAACGCCTGCGGGAGCAGGATCTGATCGCCTTCGGCCTGCACTCGCAAGGCTGCGCCCTGATCAAACAGGGGCACGTCGAGGAGGGTTTAGTCCTGCTGGACGAGGCGATGGTGGCGGTGGTCGCCGGGGAGCTGTCCTCACCCCTGTTCACGGGACTGATCTATTGCAGCGTGATCGAAGCCTGCCAGGAGGTC
>DATHTJ010000177.1:0-12301 GCA_035463315.1 Pseudonocardiaceae bacterium | reverse complement strand
CTCGGCGCCGAAACGCTCGGCCTGAGCGCGAATCTGCTCCATCAGGTCCGGGCCCAGGATCCCGTCGGGGAACCCCGGGTAGTTCTCCACGTCAGTCGTGGTCATCAGGGCGCCGCCGTACTGGCTTCCTTCGAAGACGAGTGGCTCCAGCTCGGCCCGCGCAGCGTAGAGCGCGGCTGTGTAACCAGCCGGGCCCGAACCGATAATGATGACGTCCCGGATCTGCTCGCTCACGTCGGTCACAACACGATCCTACGGACCGATGTTCCCGCCCAGTTGGCCGCTCTCCAAGTACCGCCAACCCGGGTAATTGCTGCTCTCAACGGCTACCAACGCCCGCGCCGCTCGCTGGCAGATGGCTGAGCTGAACGCTATGGAGTTGGTAGTCGTCTAAGGTGATCAAAAAGGGGGTTGGCAGTCCTTGAAGGGCATCCGACGTCAGCGGCGGACGGTCATGCTGTCGGCCAGCTGGGCGGGGTTGCCTGGGGCGCAGTCCGGGCCCACCACGAGGAGCCGGAACTGGGTGGTCTGGGTGGTGGGCAGCACGAGTAGCACGCCGCGCCGACCGTCGAGGGTGACCTCGCGGGCGCCTAGCGGCTCGTCGCGGACCGGCACGTTGTGGGCGTCCAGGCAGCGCCGCAGCGCGTCCGGACGGGACAGTGGGCCGTAGTCGCGGGCCCCCAGCGCGTGGTTCAGCGCGCCGCCGAGGTCATCGCCGGACAGCGCCAGCGGTGCTGGTGGTGAGACCGCCGCGGCACCCAGTGCGTCGCCGGCCCGCGGCGTGCTCCCGGTCAGCGCGCCGGACATCACGCCGGACACCGCCACCCCCATCACGGCGGCGGCCAGCACACCGGCGCCGATCCAGCGGGCCCGACGGCAGCGCCGCGCCACCGGCATGATCACCGGCTCGCGCGGTGCGGTGCGGCGGTGCGCGGCCAGCGCCTCGGCGGCCAGCGCGGCGTCGAGGCGCTGTGCCACCGCGTCGGGTATCCGGGCCGGGCACCGTGTTGGCAGCGCGGCCAGGTCGGCCACCGTGGCGTCCAGGGCCGCGAGCACCGTCTGGGCCTGCGGATCCGCGGCCACCTGGGGCCGCAACCGAGCGGCCGCCCGCTCGGTGAGCACACCCGCGCGCAGGTCGGCGAGCAGCTCCAGCGACCACTCCGGCGACGGTTCTGTCGGTCGTCCTGGGAGGTCGCCGGGGTGTACTGGGTCTTCGGTACCGGTCATCGTCCCTCCCCTCGACGCTGGCGCACCGCCACGGCACCGGATGAGACGTTTGCATTCGCATCGGGGTTCCGCAGATGTCCGAGGAGCACCGCCAGCCGGGCGCGACCGCGCGCGCAGCGGCTCTTGACCGTTCCCTCGGCTATCCCCAACAGCTGGGCGGTCTCGGCCACCGAGTAACCCTCGACGTCGACCAGGACGATCGCGGCACGTTGCTCGACGGGCAGTGCCCCCAGCGCGTCGTCGACCGCCATTCGGGACTCCCGATCTGCCACCGCGTCCAGTGCCAACGCCGGCTCGCCCGGACCGGCGTCGGGCAGCGGGGAGGTGGGGCGGGCCCGGTTGCGGCGGATCCGATCCAGGCAGGCATTGACGACGATCCGGTGCAACCAGGTGCTCACCTGGGCCTGGCCGCGAAATCCGCCAGCGGAGCGGAACGCCGAGATGAACGCGTCCTGCACGGCGTCGGCGGCCTCCTCGGGATCACCCAGGGTCCGCAGGGCGATGGCCCACATCCGGTCTCGGTGCCGGCGCACGAGCTCGGTGAACGCCAGCGGGTCCCCCGCAACGTGCGCCGCGATCAGGTCGGCGTCCGACACGCCGGGGACGGGGGTCACGCCGGGGAGGGTAGCCCCGGTCAGGTCGCCCGGATCTGGACCCCGACCTCGCTGAGCTTGGACTGGTTGCGGTTTCCCCCGCCGGCCAGTCCGGTGATCCACACCAGCAGGTGTCGCGTCGGTGGCCCGGCCCGCAGGGGGATCTGGGTGCTGCCGCGACCGAGGGTGGCGGTGCCGACCAGGGTGGTCTCGTCCAGCTCCGCCTTCGGCGACGCTGCGGTGCGTATCTCGAGCACAGTGCCCGGGCTCGGGGATATCACGGTCACCGAGGCTGCCGAGACGGGCTGCTCGAAGCTCAGCATGACGCCGAGCCCCTTCTTGTAGGTGGGGAACTGCTGGCGGTAGGAGTCGGTGGACCAGCCGGTGTTCGGGTTGCCGTCGAGGAGCTTGCCGACATCCTTCTGATGGTCCGGGCTGCCCCGCCCGGAAGGGTCATAGACCGTCAAGTTCTTGACCCGGACCGGCGAGGACGGTGCCTCCGGCAACGCCGGAGGCACCGCCGGCTGCTCGCCTGGCGAGGGACCCGCGACGACCAGCGGGGTACCCCCAGCGTTGGTGAACACCGACATCACCTGCATGCCGGCGTAGCCGAGGATCAGCAGTGTGATGACGGCCAGCACCGCCATCGACATGCCTAGCTTCGTGCGGCGTTGCCGGCGGGCTTGTTCCGGGTCGGCCGGCCGGGAGGGGTCGTCGGCATTCGACGCGCTGTGCTCGAGCACCTGCCGCACGGCGGCGCCGGTGTGCACGCCGCCGGTGCCCGGATCGGCGAGGCTGCGCAGCGCCAGAGTGGACAACTCCACCGGCACGCCGGCCCGTAGCGTGGTCGGGCTGACCGGGGAGCCGTCGGGCCGCTGCGGCGCGGTCGGCAGGCCGCTCGGTCCACCGGGCAGCGGCCAGTAGCCGGTGAGCAGCAGGTACAGCATCGCGCCCAGGCCGCGGATGTCGTCGTGGGCGCTGGTCGTCGGGAGCGGGCCAGGAAAAGCGAGCCGTGCCTGCCAATCGGGGGTCACTCTGATCCGGTGCGGATGGTCGCAGCCGAGGATCAGGCCGGCGCTGTGTGCGACGTCGATCGCACCAGCGAGCGGGGCCAGGACGCTGGCCGCCACCGACGGCCGGGGCAACCCGTCGTCCAGTAGCTCGATCAGACCGCGACCCCGGGTCCACTCCGCGACCACGACCGCGACGGTCGGGCCGAACCTGGCGTCGGGCTCCAGCACATCGAGCACCCGCACCGCACCTGCCGACTCCAGACGGGCCGAGCGCAGCGCGCGCGCGACGGCAGAATGGATCAGCCGGACCGCCCCCGGATCGTGCGGTGCCGCGATGAACAAGGTCAGCGCGACGTCGCGGTCCAGCACCAGGTCGCGGCCCCGCCACAGCTGGACGGCGCAGCGGTCATCGCGTCCGACCTCGGACAGTAAGCGGTAACGACCCTGACCGACAAGCGCGCCCGGGGTCGGCCACGGGTGACTGGGCCGGGGTGCCCCGGCCTCTGTCGAGTCCCCGCTCACCGGTCCTGTCACCCTTTTCGCGTCCTTCGCTCGGCGCCCTGCCCCCCGACGCAACACCCCGGACCCACCACGTGAGGAACCCGAGAGGCAATGGGTAAGTCTACGACTCTCCAGAGCGGTTCGGGGTTATTTGGGCGGTTGTCGGGTCCACCGCGCCAGTACGGGTGCCCGGATCGCCCCGCTGAGCTCGGGGATGCGCAGTGCGATGAGGGCGATGCCCATCACCAGGCCGACGATGACCGTGGTGAGCACCAAGTCCAGCCAGGCTCCCCCGACACCGTTGACGTCAAGCAGGGCGCGCATCCCGAGCACTGCGGCCACCGCGGGCACTGCCGCCACCAGGCAATAACCCAAAGTAATCAGGCTGCGCCTGGTCTCCACCCGGCCCAGTCGTCGGCGCAGCCACACCTGCCCGACCATGGCACCCACCACGCACGACAGTGAGTTGACCGCGGTGAGTCCGAGTACGACGTCGGCGCCGTCGAGCAGCACCGGGCAGGCCAGCAGCAGCGGCAGCTTCACCCCCACCATGAGCGCATTGATCATGGTGGGGGTGCGCGCGTCGGCCATCGAGTAGAAGACCCGCAGCTGCAGCATCGTCATCGCGTAGGGCAGCAGGCCGAAGGCGGAGACCGCCAGGGCAGCACCGAGGCGCTCGGCATTGCTGCCTGCCTTACCCAGCGAGAACAGCGCCACCCCGATCTGCTCCCCGGCCAGGGTGAAGATCACGGTGATCGGGATCAGCAGCACCGTGAGGTAGCGGCTGCCCACTGACAGGTCCTTGACCACGCCGCGCCAGTCAGCGTCCGCCGCTGCTGCGCTCATCCGCGGCATGAGCGCCGTGAGCAGGGAGTAGCCGAGTACGCCGTAAGGTAGTTGCAGCAGCAGCCACACCAGGCTGTAGATCACCACCCCGCCCGGTTCACCCTGCGCCGCCGCCCGGGTGGTGATCACGAAGCCGAGCTGGCCGACCAGGACGTAGAGCACGAACCAGGCCGCCATCCCGCTGGCCTGGGTCAGCCTGGGGTCCCAGCCCCATCGCCAGCCGAAGTGGAAGCCGGCCCGGCGCAGCCCGGGCAGCTGCACCAGCGCCTGCGCGATGATGCCTGCGGTCGTGCCCAGGCCCAGGACCAGCAGCTTCGGGTCGCTCAGCCGGGCTGGGTTGAGCGTGATCTCACCTGGCACCAGGGCGTAGAGCCCCAGGGACACCAGCACGATGATGTTGTTGAGCACCGGCGCCCAGGCCGGCGGGCCGAAACTGCTGCGGGCATTGAGGATCGCCCCGAACAGCCCGGACAAGCCATAGAACAGGATCTGCGGCAGCAGCAGATAGGCCAGCACCGTGGCCAGCTGCGGGTTGGCATTCTCGCTGTCGCCGAGAAACAGCACGGCCAGAAACGGCGCCCCGGCAACGGCGAGCACCGTGGCCACGCCGAGCGTCACGCAGGCGACGGTGACCAGCCGCTGCGCGTAGGCCACGCCCTGGTCGGCGTCCTCCTTCGCCGCGCGCACCAGCAGCGGCACCACGATGCTGGTCAGTACCCCGCCGAGCAGGATCTCGTAGAGCATCGCCGGCAGCGTGTTGGAGACGGTGTAGGAGTCGTTGACCACACCCAGCCCGAGCAAGGCGGCGAGCCCGAGCTGGCGGACGAACCCGGTGATCCGGCTGACCAGCGTCGCCACCGCCATCGTGCGCGTGGCAGCGGCCAGCGAGGTCTGTGGTCGCCCAAGGTGGTTCGCGGTGTCCAACGTCACCCGGCTTCCCGTGCTCTGCGCACTCGGCGCACGATCCGGCGGGTCACCAGCAGAATCAACACGACACCGGCGCCCGCAGTGAGCGCGACAGTAACGGTGCCGAACGCGGTGGAGCGCACCTGCAGGGTGCTCGGCTCGCCCAGCGGGGTGCCGCCCGGGGTGCTCAGCCGGACATCGACGCTGAACCGACCGGCTCGGCTCACCTTCGCCGGGATGACGAACTGCCGGGTGCTGCGGGCCGGCACCAGCTGCAGCCCGACCGCCCCGGCGCGCAGCCCGACGGTCTCGGACAGGATCAGCCGAACCTGCACCCCGACCGGCAGCTCGTTGCTCACGGTGATCAGCAGCGGGGAGTTCGAGGCCGCCAGGCTGTAGGGGCCGGGCGACTGCACGATCTGTACCGACCCCAGCAGCTCGTCGAGCCGGCCGCGCTCCTGCTCAGTCACCTGCCTGGCCTGGTTCGGCTGGTCGCGCCAGGCCGACGACACCCCACGCAGCAGCCCGAGCCGCAGCGGGTCGAGCAGATCAACCGGCTCGAGGTTGGCGGTGGCATCCTTGACGGTGGCAGCCTGCAGGTCGCGCAGGACGTCGCGGGTCCGCTGGATGTCCGCGGTGACCGGTTGCGGGATCTCCTCGGCGCTGGCCCGCGGCGGGTAGACCACCGCTGTGGTGAAGCCGGCGGGGCGGGTGGCGGCCAGCGCGGGCAGCTCGCGCGGGGCGAAATAGCCGGTCTCCAGCAGCTGCCGGGCGGTGCTCAGCAGCGCGGTGGCCTCCACCCCACGGGCCTGCCAGCGGCGCGGCGGGACCAGCAGCACAGGGCGGCGATCCGGGTCGGCGACAGCGCGGTACACCAGTGCGCCGAGCCCGTCCTGGGCGGCCAGCGGGCTCGCGGTACCGGTAGGCCACCGGCCACTCTCCCCGGGGAAGCCGACCTCAGGGGCCAGCGCGCTGGCCAGCAGCGGGTCGATGAGCAGTCCCACGGGAGCGGCGCCGCGGCTGCCCTGGGGGCTTGGAGCCGGCGAGGAGACCGCTGCCAGGCCGGCGACGTCACCGGCTGGCGCCTGAGGGGAGACGTCGCCGGATGCCAGCAGCCCGCGGGGTTCCAGCAGCACAGCGCGCGTCTCCAGGGCGGTGAGGTCGGCCAGGGTGCGCTCGTCGAGCACCGCGCCCGCCGGCCAGCTCACCCCGGTCAGCGGCTGCACTGTGAGCACGTCACCCACCAGCCGTACCCCGGCGCTGGTGGCCAGGGCCGTCAGGTCAGCCAGCCCAGCCCGGGACAGCGCCACCAGATCGGGATCGGCGTAGGGCAGCGGCAGGACGCACCGACCTTGGACCGCACCGCGCAGCCGATCAAGCCAGCGTTGCGCGTCACCCGCGCCGGTGCCCTCGGTGATCCCGCCGGGATGAGCCACCCGGTAGCCGCGGCTCATCCCGTCGACCGTCTCCACCAGCGCCGGGTCGATCGCCACGCAGACGGCTGCGGCCAGCGGTGACCCGGGCGGCACCACCTGCTCGAGCGCACCCAGCAAGCCATCGAGCCGGCCACCGGGAGCGATGTCGGCAGCCACCGGATCCGTTCCGGAGCGGTCACTGCGGATCAGGATCGGCTCGCCGGGACCGGTGGGCAGCCGGGCGGGTTCCGCGGCCAGTGGCCACACCACGGTCAACGGCATCGGCTGCGGGAGCTGGCGCAGCACCGGTCCGGCCGGTGTGCCGGCAGCGGCGGGGGGGATCCCGAGCACCGGCAGCAGCAGCGGAACCGCCGCCAGCCGTGCGGTGTCGCCGAAGTCCGGCTTGCCGTTGAGGTTGACCAGCAGCGGGTACACGCCCGGCTCGTTGATCTGCAGCGACTCCAGGTCCGCCCCGCCGCGCAGCGGCACCTCGAGCTGGAACGGGCTGCTCTGCCCCGGGGCGAGGTCGCCCGGCACGGGCTGGAACCGGGTGACGTGGGGAGCTTCGGGGACGTCGCGGACGGCCCGGGCGGCCGCCTCGTCGGAGCGCACCGGCTCGTCGCGTTGCAGCCGGACCCCGAGCTTGGTGATGAGCCGGTCCCCGACGTTGACCACCCGGCCCGTGACTGTGAGCACCGGCGCGCTGGAGGCGGTGACCACCCGAGGTGACAGCTCCGACAGCTCAAGCTGAGCCAGGACGTTCGGCCGCTGGGGTTGGTGCGCCGCTGCGGTGCTGGGCATCAGCAATCCCAGCACCGCCACCAGGAGGGCCGCGGCGAGAAGGTGAGCCCTGCGCCTCACCCGGAGTGCCTCACGCCGGGTCCGCGAGTATCTCGGCGGCGCGAAGGACGAGGCGACGCTCGTCAGCGTAAGCCAACCGCTCCGGCAGGTCAGCCAGCGGCACCCAAGCCACCTCGGTGACCTCCATGTCGGCATCGGACAGCTCCCCGCCCAATGCTCGCAGCAGGAAGTGGTGCACCGTCTTGTGCACCCGGCGATCCTCGGCGACGAACCAGTAGTCGATGCTGCCCAGGGTCGCCACCACCGCGCTCTCGATCCCGGTCTCCTCGGCGACCTCGCGCACTGCCGCCTGCTCGGCGGTCTCGCCGTTCTCCAGGTGACCCTTGGGTAGTGACCACAGCAGCCGGCCGCGCCGATCCAGCCGACCGATCACGGCAGCCAGCCCGGTCTCGGTGTCGACCACCAGCCCACCAGCTGAGGTCTCGTCTACAGTACGCATCCGGTTGGTCCGCGGGCCCTTGCCATTGCCCGGTCCGGTACTGATGGCCTCCGCGGCCCCCCCGCTGGCGCTCCCCGTGGCGTCCGTGCCCTGGCCGGCCCGGCGTTGGCCGCTGCGGCCCCGGCTACGTCCCTCCCGGGCGGCCTTGTTACGGCTGGACCTACCGGAGGGCGGGGGCATGGCGCCGATGGTATCTGCGGTATCGGGCTGACCGTGGGCCGCCGCAGCGGCGGTGCGACCCACCACCTCGCGTGATCACGCCAGCGCAGGGGCGGGCGAGGAGGAGGTTAGGCTGGCTCACCGTGTCGCCTTCGCCCTCCGTGCTAGGAAACCGCATCCCGTCGGTGAGCACGGCACAGCAGAATGCGGTTGTGGAGCTGCTGCGGATCGCACCGGTGGCCGATGAGCTAGCCGCCCGGTTCACCGCGGCCGGCCATTCGCTGTATCTGGTGGGTGGCAGCGTGCGGGACGCCCTGCTCGGCAGGTTGGGCAGCGACCTGGATTTCACCACCGACGCCCGGCCGGAGGCCACCCGACAGATTCTGGACGGCTGGGCGGACGCCGTGTGGGACACCGGGATCGCCTTCGGCACCATGGGCGCGACCAGGGCCGGCACCCACTGCGAGATCACCACCTACCGGGCTGACCGCTACGACCGGGTGTCCCGCAACCCGGACGTCGTCTTCGGTGACACCGTCGAGGGTGACCTGGCCCGACGCGACTTCACGGTGAACGCGATGGCCGTCGAGCTGCCGCTGCGAGGTGCTGGCCGGTTCATCGACCCGCACGGCGGGATGGCCGCGCTGGCGCGGCGTGAGCTGGACACCCCCGCGACGCCGGAGGAGTCCTTCGCCGACGATCCGCTGCGGATGCTGCGCGCTGCCCGGTTCGTCTCCCAGCTCGGCTTCACCCTCGCCCCGCGGGTGCGGGCAGCGCTGGCTGACATGGCACCCGAGATTGGTCGCATCACCGTCGAGCGGGTGGCCGGGGAGCTGTCCAAGCTGATGCTCGGGGCGAATCCGCGGGCTGGCGTGGAGCTGATGGTGGACATCGGGCTGGCCGACCACGTGCTGCCCGAGGTGCCCGCGATGCGCCTGGAGATCGACGAGCATCACCAGCACAAGGACGTCTACGTGCATTCGCTGACGGTGCTCGACCAGGCGATCGCGCTGGAGGAGGGCGAGCCCGACCTGGTGCTGCGGCTGGCGGCGTTGCTGCATGACATCGGCAAGCCGGCCACTCGCCGGCACGAGCCCGCCGGCGGGGTGAGCTTCCACCATCACGAGGTCGTCGGGGCCAAGATGGTCCGCAAGCGGTTGCGCGCCCTGCGTTATCCCACCCAGGTCGTGTCCGACGTCGCCGCGCTGGTGTTCCTGCACCTGCGGTTTCACGGTTACGGCCGCGGTGAGTGGACCGATTCGGCGGTGCGCCGCTACGTCACCGATGCCGGGGATCTGTTGCCGCGGCTGCACAAGCTCGTCCGCGCCGACTGCACCACCCGCAACCGCCGTAAGGCAGCGGCCTTGCAGCGCACCTATGACGAGCTGGAGACACGCATCGAGCGGATCCGCGCCGAGGAAGATCTGGCTCGGGTGCGCCCGGACCTGGACGGCAACGCGATCATGGAGCTGCTCGGGCTGCCGCCCGGTCCGCTGGTCGGCCAGGCCTGGCGCCACCTCAAGGAGGTGCGCCTGGACCGCGGCCCCCTGTCCCGCGACGAGGCCGAAGCCGAGCTCCATCGCTGGGCCCAGGACAACCTCTGATCTTTCCGCATTCAGCGGGCTCAGCGGGGTTATGAGGGGTCCGATAGCCCCGCTGAGCCCGCTGAATGCGCTGGAGCGGGGTGGTGTGGTTGCAGCGGGCTGAGGGGCCGATGACTCACGCTAGCGTGGGAGCGTGCATCCTGATCAAGCTCCTATCGTCCTGCTCGATGAGCAGCTGCGTCCGGCTGACGAGCTACCCAAGTCCCAGGTTCACCATCGCGATACCCCGTTGCACCTGGCGTTCTCCTGTTATGCCTTTGACGCCTCCGGGCAGCTGCTGATGACCCGCCGCGCCACTAGCAAGCGGACCTGGCCGGGGGTGTGGACCAACTCCTGCTGCGGGCACCCGCTGCCGGGTGAGCCTTCCGCGCAGGCGGCAGCGCGGCGGCTGCGCGAGGAGCTGGGCGTGCGGCTGGTGCGCTCGGCGGTGGCGCTGCCCGATTTCCGGTACCGGGCGGTGGCACCCGACGGTGTGGTGGAGAACGAGTTCTGCCCGGTGCTGGTGGCCAGCATCGACGGTCAGCTCCAGCCCAACCCGGCCGAGGTTCTCGAATACCGCTGGGCACCCTGGCACCAGGTGGTGGCTCTGGTGGCCGCAGCCCCCTGGGCGCTCAGCCCCTGGGCGGCGTTGCAGATCCCCCACCTAGCCGCCCTAAGCCGCTCCCCATGGTCCTTGCTCGACGCTTGACCGCCGCGTCTCGCGCGACATGGAGACTTATCGCTGTCAACTGGCGCCTCGTGACAGCGATAAGTCTCCATGTCGGGAGGCAGGAGCCGGGGTGCGGTCGATGAGGCCGTAGAGGGCGGCGGCGATGAGGTAGCCGGCGGCGGCGAGGAGGAGCAGCTCGGGGGCGTGGCCGTCGGCGGGCACGACGGTTGCGGCGAGCGCGACCGCCAGCACGTAGCCGATGTTGAAGACCGCGTCGTAGAGCGCGAAGACCCGACCGCGTGCCTCGTCCCCGACGTCGCCCTGCACCGTGGCGTCCAGGCTCAGCTTTACCACCTGCCCTGCTGCGGACAGGGCGAACGCGGCGACCAGCATTGTGATCATGATCATTGGCAGGCCGAGCGTGACGATCAGTAACCCGGCAGCCAGCAGCGCGCCGCGCACCGTGCGCTGCCGGCCGAACCTGGCCACCAGCAGCGGGGTGAGCACCGCCGCCAGCAGCAACCCGAGCGCCCCGGCGACCAGCAGCTGGCAGATCCCGGCGAACCCGGCCCGAAGCAGTCCCTCGGAAGTGAAGGAGTTGCGGTAGAGCAGCAGCGCTACCAGGGTGGTGATGCCGAACGAGAGCCGATGTGCGATGAGTGCCACCAGGCCCGCAGCGACGCTGGGCACCTGGACTGCCGCGGCCAGGCCGTCGCGCAACCCCCTGGCCACCGCGCGGGTTGTCTCGCTGGGCTCGTCGGTGGAGTCCGGCCCGAGTTGGCCGCGGCGCAAGCCAGCCGCTGTCGCCGCCGCGACCAGCGAGCCCACCACCGCACCCGCCGTCACCCAGGCCGATCCGCTGTCGCCTGAGCCGAGCAGGCCACGCAGCCCCACCGCGCAGATCCCGCCGAGGACCGTGACCGCCGCGCCGACGGTGGCGGCCAGCGCGTTGGCCTCGATCAGGTGCCGGTGTGGCACCACATGCGGCAACCCCGCGGACAGCCCCGCCAGCACGAACCGGCTCACCCCGGTGACCAGCAACGCTCCGAGGTACAGCGGCACCCCCGCCACCCCAGCCCCGACCGCGAGGGCCACCAGCATGATCGGCGCGGCGCGCAGCAGGTTCGCCATGACCAGGACCGCCCGACGGTCCCAGCGGTCCAGCAGCGCCCCGGCGAACGGCCCCACCAGGGAGTACGGCAGCAGCAGCACGGCGAGCGCGGCCGCCACGGCGATCGGGTCGGCGTGGCGCTCGGGGTTGAACAGCACGGCGCCGCCCAACCCGGCCTGGAACATCCCGTCACCCCACTGGGCGGCGAAGCGGGAGGTCAGCAGCCGGCCGAACCCGCGGGTGCCCAGCAGTCGCCGCACCCCTAACCGGTCGGACCGGCTGGCGAGGTCAACAGCCTGCAACGACGTCACGACCACGCAGGCTAACGGTGTGGTGTGGGTTCGGTGTCAGTAGCTGGAGGGCTTGTCAACACCGGTGTGGTGTGCGAGACGATGTCGAGGTGGATGAAGTGGAAGCGGGCTTGGCTCTCGTCGCGGCTCCGGCGCTGCAGGATCCCAACTTCCGCCGCACCGTTGTGCTGGTCATCGACCACCGTGCCGCGGGCACGCTCGGCGTCGTGCTCAACCGGCCCAGTGATGTGCCGGTGTGCGATGTACTGCCGTTGTGGGGTCCGCACACCACGATGCCGCAGGCGCTGTATCTCGGCGGTCCGATCGCACAGCGCGCGGCGCTGTGCGTGGCTGCGTTGCCCGCCGGGCTGGATGCCGAGCACACCGAGGGCGTGACCAGGGTGCGGGGATCGCTGGCCTTGATTGACCTCGGTGGCGATCCGGACCTGATGGCCCCCCGACTGCGCGGGTTGCGGGTGTTCGCCGGTTACGCCAGTTGGGACGAAGGCCAGCTTGCCGGTGAGATCAAGCGCGGTGAGTGGATCGTGGTGCCCGCCTTGCCCGACGATGTGCTCGCGCCGCCGGGCACCGATCTGTGGGGTCGCGCGCTGCGCCGCCAGGGCATGCCGCTAGCGCTGCTGGCCACCTATCCCGCCGAACCGGCGCTGAACTGATCGCCCGCAACCG
>DATHTJ010000176.1:0-7404 GCA_035463315.1 Pseudonocardiaceae bacterium | reverse complement strand
TGATCTGCTGGCCCAGCTCGACGGAGCGCTGCGGCTACACCTCGACCTGTGAGCTCAATCCTCGGGGGGCTTTGCGGCGGGGTCCCAGGTCAGGCCGGGCACGCCCCACCCCTGGGCTCTGAGCATCTTCTTCGCCTCGCGGGCATACCGGCCGATCAGCCGGTTGAGGTAGAGGATCCCGTCGAGGTGGTCGGTCTCGTGCTGCAGGCATCGGGCCAGGAGGCCGGTGCCCTCGACGGTGAGTGGTGCGCCGTCTGGGTCGAATCCGGTGACCTGCGCCCAGCTGGCCCGCGCGGTGGGGAATGACTCACCCGGTACCGAAAGGCAGCCCTCCCAGTCGTCGTCGGGATCGGGCATGGTGTCTGGCCGTTCACCGCGTTCCAGCACGGGGTTGACCACCACACCTCGACGCCGAACGCCTTCCCCATCCGGGCAGTCGTAGACGAACACCCGCAGGTCCACGCCGATCTGGTTGGCGGCCAGCCCGACACCCTGGGCCGCCGCCATCGTGTCGAACATGTCGTTGAGCAGCACGTGCAGCGTGCCGCCGAACTCCGTGACGGGCCTGGTCGGGGTGTGCAGCACCGGGTCTCCCACGATCCGGATCGGGCGAACAGCCATGATGAGGCACAGTAATCGTGGCCGGCTCCGTGCCCTCACCCCCCTGCCCTGGGACGCGTCATGGATGCGCCGCCGGTTCCGCCGGGCCTCCGCATGGTTCAATAGCGTCCGAATCACAGTGCTGTGATTCGGACCGTCACCCCGCCGGATGCAGTTGCGGGATCGTGAACCGAGGAGGAGCGCGATGGACGCCGCAGCGGCGCTGCCCCCGATCGATGACCACCCCGCGGGCCTGAGCAGCCGGGAGCGCGAGGTCTTGGCCTTCGAGCGTCAGTGGTGGAAGTACGCCGGCGCCAAGGAACAGGCCATCCGTGAGCTGTTCGACATGTCCGCCACTCGCTACTACCAGCTCCTCAACGGCTTGATCGACCGGCCCGACGCGCTCGCCGCCGACCCGATGCTGATCAAGCGGTTGCGCCGGCTGCGGTCCGGTCGCCAGCGAGCGAGGGCTGCTCGCCGGCTCGGCGTCGACCTGCGCCAGCAGAACCAGACCCAGCAGAACCAGACCCAGCAGAACCGGATCTAGCGCCATGAGCACCCCGAACGGGACCGGAGCGAGCAGGCGGATGCGAACTGCCGGGTTGGCCTTGCTGGGGCTAGCGGTGATCGCCGTCCTGATCGGCTTGGTGGTGGTGACCACCGGTGAAGAGGAGACCTCGGCCATTGCGCCGCCAGCGGTCACCTCGACTCCCGACAGCAGACCCTCCACCATCCCGTATCCGCCGCCAGTGACCTCGAGCCCCGCTGAGGCGCCCATAGCTTCTCCGCCCGGTATCCCGGATGCCGCTGAGGGCGCGTCGGGCAGCGACAAGGGAATCAGCCGCGGCGAGGTGCGGGTCTACAACAACAGCACCATCCGGGGTCTGGCCGCGCAAGCCGCGGATGATCTCAGTGCCGCGGGTTGGACGGTGGTGGAGGTCGGCAACTACGCACGGGGGACGATCCCCACGACGACCGCGTACTACCAGGAGGGCACCGGCCAGCGCGACGGCGCTGAGGCCCTCGGCTCCGAGTTCGGGATGCGGGTCGAGCCTCGCTTCCCGGGCATTGCGGACGCCAGCCCGGGCCTGATCGTGATCGTCACGAACGACTACGTCTCCCCGTGAGTGCCCGATCTACGCGACAAACATGACTACTGCATCAGGACGTCCGGGTTCGCATAGGCCAGTCGCTCGACGTAGACATCGCTGTCGCTGTCGAGATCGTTTGCATGCATGAAGCTGACGATGTGAGAGCCGCTTCCGATTCAGCACCGGGGGAGAATGAACGATTCGTGCCAGCCAACGGTGTGAATCCCGAGTGGGTCACCTATTACACGGTCCATCTGCACGACAACTCGATGCCTCCGCGTGCTGAGCTGCCGCTCGCGGATGTGCTCGCCGCGGTCGAGGAGTACGTTCGCACCGGCCGACGGCCGATGTGCGTGGACTGGACACCTGAGGCCGCGTGACTGTGGCGGTCACTCGAGAGGGACCACTGTGGGATCAGCCCGCGAGAGCGCGCCGCGCCCGTCAGCTACGCCCGGAGGCGTAGCTGGCCAGCGCGGCGAGTTGCGCCGGGTCCAGAGAGGGGCGGACGGCTTTGCGCGCGGCGGCCAGCTGGGCCGCGGTGACCTCGGTGGCCTCCAGGGACTCCCGCATGGCCGTCAGCGCGGCCTCGCGGATCAGCGCCGCGCAGTCCGCTGCGGAGTAACCCTCCAATTCACCGGCTAGTGCGTCGAGGTCCACGTCGGCCGCCAGCGGGGTGTTGCGCGCGGTGGACCGGAGGATGGCCGCGCGGGCCGGCGCGTCCGGCGGCGGCACGTACACCAGCCGCTCCAGCCGGCCGGGCCGCAGCAGTGCCGGGTCGATGAGCTCAGGCCGGTTGGTGGCACCCAGCACCACCACGTCGCGCAGCAGCTCCACCCCGTCCAGCTCGGTGAGCAGCGCGGCCACCACCCGGTCGGTGACGCCGGTGTCGGAAGACCCACCGCGCCGGGGAGCCAGCGCGTCGACCTCGTCGAGAAACACCAGCGCGGGCGCGGCGTCGGACGCGCGGCGGAACAGTTCGCGCACCGCACGTTCCGACTCGCCGACCCACTTGTCCAACAGCTCGGCGCCCTTGACGGAGAACACGTTGAGCGCTCCGGACCCGGCCAGCGCGCGGACCAGAAAGGTCTTGCCGCAGCCGGGTGGGCCGTAGAGCAGTACGCCGCGCGGCGGGTCGACGCCGAGCCGGGTGAACGAGTCCGGGTATCGCAGTGGCCACAGCACCGCCTCGGTGAGCGCCTGCTTGGTCTCGATCATGTCGCCGACCTCGTCCAGCGTCAGCCCACCGGTGGCGATGGTGTCCGAGGTGGACATCGAGATTGGCCGGACGGTGTCCAGCGCGCCGATCAGATCCTGCTGCGTGATCACCAGCTCGGACTGCCCAGCGGACGAGTGTCGCAGTGCGGCCCGCACGGCGGCCTCGCGGCGCAGTGCGACGAGATCAGCGGCAACGAACCCCGGGGTGCGTTCTGCGACAGCAGTGACATTGATGCCCACCGCCAGCGGCACCGCACGAAGCAGCACCCGGAGCAGCTCCGTGCGGCCCCGGGCATCGGGCAGCGGAAGCGACAGCTCGCGATCGATCAGGTCCGGCGCGCGCAGCCGCGGATCCACCGCCTCCGGGTGCGCGGTAGTGACCACGAGCGCGACGCTGTCCAGCGCCGACGTCAGCGCGTCAAGCGCGACGGTGGCCAGCGGTGGCGGATCGGTGGCCGGGAGCAGCGCCTCGACGTCGGTGATCAGCAACACGCTGGGCTGGTGCGTGCGGGCGGCTGCCACCGCGTCGCGCACCCGCTGGGCGGCCGCGCCGGGCTCCAGTGCCGCCACGCTCGGCGCGGCCAGGTCGACGACCTGGGCTCCGGCGTCCCGGGCCACCGCGTGCACCATGGTGGCCTTGCCGACACCCTCGGGGCCGTGCACCGCTACCCCGAGCCGGGTGCTGCCGCCGAGCCGGCGTAGCAGGTCGGGCCGGCGGAAGGTGAGCTCGAACCATTCCGCCAGCCGCCGGGCGGCGTCCTGGGCGCCCACCAGGTCGGCGGTAGCCGGCACGACCGGCGCCGTCGGCGTCAGGTTCTGGGACTGCACCGGTGCGGGGAGATCCCCGGTGCGCGGGCCGGCGCGCCAGCCGACCACAGTGGACGGGTGCGGGGCCACGGGCCCGGCGGGATCGGTGGCCGTCACGGTGAGCAGCTCGTTCGTCCACGTCATCCCGATCGCCGCGGCCAGCCGGCCGCGCACCGTTGTCGCGTCCGACCCAGGCACCACGTCCTGCGGGAGCAGGGACACCGCGTCCCCGGTGGTGAGCACCTTGCCGGCCAGCGCCAGCCGCAACGTCTCGGGGCTCACCGAATGGCTGACCAGCGCCGAACCGCTGACGGTGATCGAGCGGGCTGCGGGTACCCGCACCGGGGTGAGCACCACTTCCGAGCCCTCGGTCAGCCCCAGGTTGGACAGCGTGACGTCGTCCAGGAGCGCCGTCCCGGGGGCGGTCTGCCCGGCTGCCGCCAGTGCGGCGCTGACCCGAGCACCGGTGAGCCGCACGGCATCCCACGGCCGCAGGCCCAGCGCGTCGAGCACCTCCGGGTGCAGCCGGACCACCCCGCGCCGGGCGTCCAGCGCTGACGTGCTGAGCCTGGCGGTCAGGGTGATCTGCGGCGTGCTCACAGAGTCCGAGCCTACGAGGTGGCAGGGCGCGTCCCTGAATTACTGCAGTCTGCATCCAGACTGCAGTGGTGCGGGAGTGGGTGGGGGCTATTGGGTGATCTTGGTCCAGGCCTGGTCTGCGGCGAGGAATAGCAGCAGGCTGATGCCCAGGACCGGGATCAGCCATCCGAGCCCGGCAGTGACCACCACGATCACCAGCAGCACCGGGCGGGGCAGCGTGGTGAGCCCGCTCCACGGAGCTGGGGCGCCGGTGGTGGGGGTGGCCCGGGTCGGGCGCCTCAACCACCACATCCGGTAGCCCCAGCACAACGTGGTGAGCAGGCCCAGCGCCATCGCTGCGAGGGCGAGCTGGTTGACCAGCCCGAACAGGGTGCCGGTGTGCGCGCGGATACCGATGGTGGTCAGCTTGGCCAGCGGGGGATTGTCCGACCAGTTGACCTGCTCGGTGACCCGTCCGGTGTAGGGGTGGATGGCGACCTGGTCCCGCTGGATCGGCCAGGACGGCGAGCTCTCCACCACCGTGTAGGGAGCGCCGGGCTCGTCCGGAGCGGTGATGGTGACCGGCTCGGACAGTCCTGCAGCCCGCGCGCTGGCCAGTACCTGATCCACCGATACCGTCTGCCCGGTGCCGTCGACGGGGTCGGCCGCCAGCTTCGCGGTGCGCCCGTCCAGGGCGGTGATGATGGCCTCGAACCGGCCACCGGCGTGCTGGGACCAGGTCAGGCCGGTGACGCTGATAAACAACAGCGCCACGGTGAGCCAGACCCCCACGCTGCCGTGCCAGCCCCGGATCCGGCCCCGGCCCGGCCGGACACCCCGCGGGGGCAACAGCAGGACCCGGGCCCGCCGCTTGCTGCGGCGCTGTGCTCCTCGGCTTTGGGACCACCACAGCAGCAGACCGCCGATGACCAGCACCGGCAGCCAACTGGCGGCGAATTCGGAGTACAACCGGCCGACGTCGCCCAGCAACAGGTCCCCGTGCAGGTTCCGTAGCGTCGCCTGCAGCGGGGGCTCGCTGTGCGCGAAGGTCAGGGAACCCTGCACCTCGGCGGTGTAGGGGTTCACGTAGATCGCTCGCGTCTGACCCTCGGCCAGCCCCGGCAGTGACAACGCCACCTTCGTGGTCCGGTCCGGTGCGGTGGCCGGCTCGACCGCCGACAGGCTGGCGCCGGGGGTGGCCGCCAGCGCGGCAGCGACCTGGTCGCCCAGCGGCCGGGGCGTGCTCCCCAGCTCGTTAACGAAGAACCGGTCCTGGTAGACGAGATCGGACAGTTGCGGACTGAACACGTAGAGCAGGCCGGTCACGCACAGCACGGCCAGGAACGGGGCGACCAGCACCCCGGCGAAGAAGTGCACCCGAAACACCACAGGGCGCAGCAGCGCCCATGTCGATCCTCGCGTGGGCGGGGGGCCGCCCTGCGGGCCGAGCGGTGTGATCGTCTGCGGCGATGGGCTTGCCGCAGGATCGGAGGTAGTCGTCATGACAAGTACTCCCGTGGGAGAAAGTGGGGAAAGCACGGCATGCGGCACCCGCCTGCCCGGCACGCCGGGTGGCAGGCGCTGGAGGTGATGGCCGGATGCCATCTGATCCGCGCGACTGCGCGGATTACCGCGACCGCGCTGAGGCGGCCGGGAGTAGGACGTCGGGTGCTTATCCGCCCAGCGGGGGTCCGCGCCGGATGATGGTGTGTCGCAGCACCACCCGTTGCTGGGTGGGCCGGCCTTCCCGCGCGTCCCAGCACAGCACGCCACCGCCAGCGGGCACCTGGACGGGGCGACCCAGCAACATCGACAGGGTCTGATGCAGGGCTGCAGCGGCTCGTCGGGCTGCCGCCCAGGCTCGACGCTCACCGCGCCGCAACCACGCCGCTCCCACCGCGGCGGCCAGCAGGTGGCCCAGCAGCAGCAGATCGACGGGTAGCCAGCCGACCGCATGGTGTCCTGGGCTCCGGTGCATGTCCCCGTCGCCATCCGGCGACGTCGCGGTGAACAGCGCGTGCGCGGCCAGCTGACCGGCGAAGAGGGCACCCGCCAGCGGGCCCCAGCCGCGTTCCCTTCCGGTCAACCACCAGGCTGGCGCTACCAACGCGGCCGCCGCCGCCAGCACACCGGGTGCCGACAACGTCGCTCCTCCGGAGCACAGGTGCCCGCCGGCAGCGGCAGCAAGCGCTACTCCCGCCGCCGCGCCCGTGCGGGCCGCCCGGCTGGGAGCACCACTGCCCGGCGTCATGATCACAGCATCAGCCCGAACATGACCACCATCGCCGTCCCCATCACCACCTGGCAGGCGGCCTGCACCTGCTTCGTGCCGCTGGGTGCGACGGCAACCGCGACCGACCCGATCCTGGCCGCCGTGGCCTGCGGTGCCGGCTCCGCCTGCGTTGCCGCGCTGAACAGCACCCGAAGTGATCGCACGGTGTGCACTGCGAAGTAACCGGCCAGCACCACGGTCAGCACGGTGCCGATCGGCCCCTCGATCCACCCGCCGCCTGCCACGGCTGTGTGCCCCTCATGACCCGCACTGACGGGTCCACCCGCTGCTCTGCCAGCGCCGTGCTGACGGTGGTCACTGGCCACCATGACGAGCATCGCGAGATTGGCCACCAGATGATGGTGCGCAGCGCCGTCGGCAGGCGTGCCCGCATGCAACAAGCAGGTCACGAACCACGCCGCCGCCATGCCGAAAACGATCAACCACACCAGTCGCGGCACGGGATCACCGAGCGGTGAGAACATCGCCGCCATCCCGAGCGCCATCCCCAGATGAGACAGCTCGTACCCGCCGCTTCGCCGCGCCCCCGCGCCATCCCGGGTGCCCAGGCTGTGGGTGATCAGTGTCGCAGCGTAGTAGCCCGCTACCGCAAGGCAGGCCGCGAAAAAGATCAATTTAACCCACATGGGTGGTAGGCTAGCACCCAGGTAAGCGCTAAGTAACTGCCTTATGGTCACTTTCCGCAGTCATCATCGCCTGGTGTACCACTAATGGTCGCACCGACGGGTGTTACTCGCTGCATTCGCGTCGGCGCGCTACCAGCATCAACGGTGCGTGATGGGGTCGGCGTACCAGGAGCGACATCGATCCGGGAGTGTG
>DATHTJ010000175.1:0-43089 GCA_035463315.1 Pseudonocardiaceae bacterium | reverse complement strand
AGCGTGGGCACCATCCCCGACGTCCGCGGCGAGCGCCAGGCGATCCAGAGGAAGCCGACTCCCAGCGCCAGGTTCCAGGCGGCGCTCTCGTGCGCGAAATGCGCGACCGAGGCGCCTTCCAGCACGATCCCCTGGGAGCCGTGCCCACCGGACTGAGCTGTGAGTACACCAACCACGGCGACGTCAAGCTGAGCAAGGCCGACCAGGCCGAGCATTACCCGCAGGGCGGTAGCCAGCCGGGGGCGGCGTGATCGGGGCGCGGCGGCGAGGACCGTCTCGACGACGTCGGGGTCCTGGGTGGCCACGGCGGTCCGGGCCAGCCGGGTGACCCGCGCCGCCTCGTCAGCGAACCGGCGGCACGCCGCACAGGTCGCCAGGTGCGCGTCGATCGTGCATCCTTGCGCCGCGCTCTCCTCGCCGTCCAGTCTCGCCGAGAGAGCTTCCTTACACTGTGTGCAGTCCACATGACAATTGTCGTCCTCGCGAGCCCTGGGGTTCCGGGAAACTGTCAGTTACCCTGCCCGCATGGGTGACCCCCGATCTGATGATCCGTGGATCACTGCGCTGGCGCTCTCGGCCGGTGCTGGAAACCGTGACGACCTTGCGGCCTTCATCCGTGCTACCCAGCGCGATGTGTACCGCTTTCACACTCATATCGGTGGTCGTGGCGAGGCCGAGGATCTCACCCAGGAGACCTACTTACGGGCCCTGCGGTCGCTGCCGAGCTTCGCCGGCCGCTCCTCTGCCCGCACCTGGCTGTTGTCCATTGCGCGGCGGGTCGCCGCCGACCAGGTACGGAGGACCGTGACGCGGCCCCGCACCGCTGCCGTCGAGGACTGGGACACCGTCGTGGCCGCGAACCCGGCACACCGGCGGTCCGGATTCGACGAGGGCGTTCTGCTCCGCGAACTGGTGGCTGGGCTGGAACCCGACCGCCGGGACGCCTTCGTGCTCACCCAGATGCTGGGTCTCGACTACGCAGCGGCGGCGCAGGTGTGTGGGTGTCCCGTCGGCACCATCCGCTCTCGGGTGGCCCGGGCCCGGGAAGACCTGGTCCGCGCGATGAACGCCCCCGGACTGCCCGGCCACAGCGCCACCGGTCGCTAAGTCGCGCGACGTTGAGGGGCACCCCGATCGTCAATGGCGCTCCTCGAGACCGACGGCCTGACGCAAGCGTTCCGCAGCGTCCCGGAGAGGGGGATCGTGACGCGCGCCCGATGCCATCAGTTCGGCCAACGCCTCGGCGATGACGTTGATCTTCTCCTGCGCGGCCTCTTCCGCGCGGCGACCGGCATTCTCGAGCAGCACCACCAGCAGCAGCGTGAGGACGCTTGCGACAGTATGGATAGCCGTCTGCCATTCCTTGAGGTCCACCCACAGGGGCAAGCTGACCAGCCAAACCACGACGATACCGGCACACACGAAGAAAAACGGCGCCTGGCTGACCCGAAGATATGCCGTCTGGACGAATCGATCAAACAGCGAACGACGATCTCCCCGCGCGCGGGTTTGTGCGGCATCGGTGCGCTCCACAGCCACAATCCTAGCGAACAAGACATCGCTACGCCGACTCCCTAAAACGTCACTGACAGCGAGATGATGTGTGGGCACAGCGGCGTGACCTTACGCGGGTGGCTGGCGAAAGTTGCCCCCGCGGCCGGCTGTCAGGGCTACCTGACGCGCCGGTTGACGTTCATTGCGGAGCGTGTACGGTCCAGTATCGCCTGTAACGCTGGGGGGAGGAGGCAACCAGTGACAGTGACACGCGACAAGCGACACCCTGGTGCGCACAGGGTAATAACGACGTTGAGCTGTCCCCCACCAGCTGCGCCAGTGCTTCGACGTCCACCGGCGGACGCCACCAAGCGAGGGCCATGGATCAACCTCACGCGGGATCCGTCATGTGACCGATGCGGGTGAGCCGGAGCCGTCTCTATGGTCACTGCGCACACCCGAGCCAACGACAAGTTGACCAGCCAGGGGGCTGACGTGGTCGCAAGTAGATCGAGAGTCGACTGGCAGCAGGGTCAGGATGCACTCCGCGACGAGGTTGCGCGGGTGACAACCCTACTGCGATCCATTCACGATCCGGAGCCTCATGCAGTGGGGCAGTGGAACCTCGGCGAGGTCGCCATGCATCTCTCGCAGGCCTGGGTTGTCATACCCGGCCTGGCAAGGCGGGACCTCTCCGGCGCCTACGAGGTGGTGCCCGGCTTTGTCGACGTGGCCGGTGACTCGCTGGTCCGGGACATGGGGGACCTGGCCGACACGACCATCCGCGGGGTGAAATCCGACCCCGAGCGTGATCTGGCTGTCCTGGCCGACCGCATCGAGGCCCGGGCGCAAGAGTACTTCAGCGACTGCGTGGGGGCAGACCCCGATGCCCCACGTCCTTGGTTGGTTCAAGGCACCACCATGCGGCAGTCGACCTTGACCTACCACCTGCTGAACGAGACGCTCATGCACGCCTACGACATCGCTCATGCGGCGGGGCGCCCGTGGCGGATCGAGCCGGCCCACGCGGCCATGGTGCTGGGACGGTTCATTGTCCCGGTCCTGCAGGCACTCGATGCCCACGCAATGGTGAACGGTGCGAAGGCGGCCGGCCTCCAGGCCACCTACGACGTCCGCATCCGGGGCGGAGATAGTTTTTATTTCATCTTTGACGACGGAACGCTTGAGATCGTAGAACCGTCCTCCCGCAGAGTTGACTGCCATATCTCGGCCGACCCCGTCGCGTTCCTCATGGTGATCTGGGCCAGGCAGAGTCAGTGGACCGCGATCGGCAAGGGCAAGCTGATGGCCTGGGGCCGCAAACCGTGGCTGGGCCCTCAGCTCAGGAGCCTGATACGCAATCCCTAACCCCTCGCGAAACGGCGTACTCTGCGCAACGTGACCGACGGCGCGGAATCAAGCAGGCTTGATCCTTTCCCTTTCCTTGGTCGCTCCGGCGAGTTGGCGGCCCTGCGGGCGGTGCTCCACGATGCCCGCCAGAACGGCGGCACGGCCGCCGTCGTGCAAGGCGAGGCCGGAATCGGGAAGACCCGGCTGCTGGGTGAGGTCGTGGCCTACGCCGAGGAGGAAGGCTTCCAGGTCCTCTCGGGTGCGACCGACGAGCTGGCTTCTGACCGGCCGCTCGGGGCGCTGATCGAGGCGTTCGGGCTGCGGGCTGACTCGGCCGATCCGGAGCGGGCCGCGATCGGCCGGCTGATCACTGGGGAAGCTGGCCGGCTGATGCCCCACTCCCCCGTCGTCGTGGCGGATCTCGGTTTTCGCATCATCGACGAGTCGGTGGCCCTGCTGGAGCGACTGGCCGCCGACCAGCCGGTCGTTGTCGCCTTCGAGGATCTGCATTGGGCCGATCCGTCGACCTTGCGCGCCGTCCGCACCATCGGTCGAGCCCTGCCCCACCTGCCGGTGGCCCTGCTGATCACGCTGCGGCCCTTCCCCGAGCGCCCCGAGCTGGCACAGGTGATCGGCGAACTGGTAAGCCACGGAGCGGCACAGTTGACGCTGGAGGCTCTGGACCACCCGACGGTCACCGCGCTGGCCGAAGCGGTGGCCAGCGCACCCCCCGGGACGGTGCTGTCCGGGCAGCTCTCGTGGGCGGCAGGGAACCCCCTGTTTGTCATCGAGCTGGTCAAGGCCCTGCTCGAGCAAGGAAGCCTCACGATTCACCAGGGACGGGCCGATGTCGCCGATCTCTCGCTGCCGCAGACCCTGCCGCTGACCATCCTGCGGCGAATGAGCTTCCTGCCGCCGGCAACGCTGGAGGACCTCAAGATTGCGGCGGTGCTGGGACGGGAGTTCTCGGTGGCCGAGCTCTCCATGGTCACCGGCCGCAGCGCGGTCACGCTGCTGCCCGAGCTTGAGGGAGCCCTGCGGGCAGGCCTGCTGGCAGAGTCTCCGGCGGGCCTGGTCTTCCGTCATGAGCTCATGCGGGAGGCGATCTACCACGACCTCACCCCGGCGCTGCGCCAAGGTCTGCACCGGGAGGTGGCGAGGGTCTTGACCGCGGCCGGCGCCCCCGTGGGCCGGGTGGCCGACCACCTTTTCCTGGGGGCGTCGGCCGCAGATCCCGAAGCGAGAGGATGGTTGCGGCAGGCGGCGGCCGAGGCCGCCCCCCGATCGCTGGCGGTGGCAGTCAAGCTCTGCGAGCGGGCCTTCGAGCTCACCAGTCCGGACGATCCAGACCGGGACGCGGTGGCCGCGGAGCTGGCGCCATTGCTGCTGCAAGCGGGTCGACCGACGGACGCCGACCAGGTCGCCCGGAGCGTTCTCGCTCGTGGCCCGACGGCGACCATCGAGGTTGCCTTGCGGCGGGCACTGGGGGAGCTTCTGTGGGCGATCGGGTGGCGCGAGGCAGCCGTGGCCGAGCTCGAGGCCGTCGCGCGGGTCCCCAGCGCGTCGGACCGCGACCGAGCCGGCTCGCTGGCCCTGGCAGCCAACATCAAGATGTTCATCGGCGACCCGCAGGGGGCCTACGCTCAGGCGCAGCAGGCCTGGGTATTGGGGCCCGACGACGACTTCGCGACCTGCCTCTCACTGCAGACCCTGGCCCTGGCTGCCCAGGCCCAGGGCCAGGTTGCGGAGGCGGTGGAGCTGGCGCAACAGGCCGTCGAGGTCGCGGCTCGCAGCCGGGACCCCCGGGTCGGCCACCTGCACCCGCACCTCCATCTCGGGCTGGCGCTGCTGGGCGCCGACCGCTCAGACGAAGCCCTGGCCACGCTTCAGCTGGGCCGTCAGCTGGGCGAGGAACGAGGCAACGTGATGTGGCTGCCGTTGCACCACGCAATGCTGGCCCTGCATCGAGTGGTGAGCGGCGAGTTGACCGACGCCGTGGCCGAGGCCAAGGCCGGCCTGGTGCTCGCCGATGAGGTCGGGACCCGCCTGCACGCTCCCCTCCTGCACGGCGTGGTCTCCTGGGTCGCCCTCCAGCGGGGCGACATCGCCGCTGCTGAGGCCCACATGGTCGACGCTGCGGCGGAGCTCACCGCATCGGCCAGCCAGGAGTGGCAGCTCACCGCTGCCACCGGTGATACCCGGATGGCCGGAGCCCGCTGGCCCCTGGAATGGGGCCAGTGGATCCAGGCGCTGCTCTACGAAGCCCGGGGAAATACCGGCCAGGCACGGGCACTCCTGCAGGAGGCCTGGGAGAAGGCCGCTCCGTTGCGCTTCTTCCTGTCCTACCGGTTCTTGGGGCCCGACTTGGTCCGCCTGGCCGTCGCGATGGGAGACCGCGAGCACGCAGCAGCCGTGGCGCAGGAGGTAACCGACGGGGCCTCTCGTGCCGGCATGGCCAGCGCAACCGGAGCCGCGCTGCGCTGCCGCGGCCTGGTCGAGGACGATCCCGCCGTGCTGCTGGCTGCGGTGCAGACCTACCGCCAGCTGTCGCCGACTGTTGAGCTAGCGCTGGCCTGCGAGGACGCCGGCGCGGCACTGTGCCGTGCCGGTCGCCCAACCGAAGCAGTGCCCGTCCTGGACGACGCACTGGATTTCTACCTGCGGACTGGCGCACAGCGGGGGGTGGCCAGGGTGGAAGCGGCACTGCGGGCTATCGGTGTCCGGCGACGGCGAGCTGGACGGGTGCGCAGGACGGCGGTGGGGTGGATGAGCCTGACCGAGAGCGAACTGGGCGTCGCCCGGCTGGCTGCCGAGGGCCTGACCAACCGCCAGATCGGAGACCGGCTGTTCAACTCCCGTCGAACGGTGGAGACCCACCTGGCGCACGTGTTCGGCAAGCTGGGGATCAACAGCCGGGCCCAGCTGGCCGCCGAGGTCGCCCGCCGGGACTCACTTCATGCGACGGTGTCGAAGAGCTCCACTTCCCGGGTCCCGGGGGATGCCCCCCGGCGGATGAACCACTCGTAGCCCCAGACCTGGACGAAGGCGTCCGGCGACATGGCCAGGAGGAACGAGGTCTCGGGAATCTGGCTGACGTAGGCGGCCATCGCCCGCCGCTTGAACGGGAGGTAGTCACGCACGTCGACGGTGGTGGTGATCAGCTCCTCCGGCATCCCCAAGCTATCCAGGTCGACGTCGAGCGGGGTTTCAGGGATGCCGGACTCGGCTGCCTGCCGCACCAGTCGCTGAATCTGGGTCCGGTTCATCGTCCCCTCATAGACCCTGGGCGTCCCGGCCAGGCTCGCGGCCCGCACACCCACCCGGTGGACCTGGATGTGATCGGGGTGCCCGGTGACTCCTACCGGGTCGTAGATGGTCAGGACGTCGGCGCGTTCCTCGTCGAGGATGGCCGCCAAGCGCTGGGCCGCCTCCTCGACGTCGGCCTGCCAGAAACTGCCCGGCGCCGTGTTGGTGGGCCACCCCATCATCCCGGAGTCGACGTAGCCCAGGAACTCCCAACGGTGCACACCCAGGATCCGACCGGCCTCCCGGCTCTCCACCACCCGTCGCTGCCAGAGCTGCTCACCCGGCCGCAGGAGACCGTCCGGCGTGTGGCCGTGCTCGCCCCGGGTCGCCGTCACGACCACCACCCGGTGCCCGTCCTCCGACGCCTTGGCCAGGGTGCCACCGCAGTTGATCGACTCGTCGTCGGGATGGGCGTGGAAGGAAACCAGCGTCGCCATCGTCAGTAAGTCCTTCTAGGGCATGTCTCGGAGATCATTTGGGCCGGGGGGTGGGTGGGCCTGGGTGCTCTCAGCCCCCCGAACTCGACAGGAGAGCTGTCCGGCCCCCCACCCGGACAGCTCTCCTGTTGAGTTCGGGAACGGAGGGCTGGTCACAAACCCGAAGATCTGCGGACACGCCCTACGCTACGGGCGGCCACGAACACGGAGTATCCGTTAGATGACTGATATGAATCAGCGGGTTGACGGCGGGGATCGACCCTGAACGGTCGAGGCCATGCGGTCAGAGGCGACGTGCCCGGCCTACTGCTTGCCGCCGGCGGCACGTGAGAGGTCCGCTGCTCAGCCTCCATGCCGTGACAGTCTGGTAACGTCTAGTTACTCCCCAGCGATGAAATAGGCGGGTTTGCCACACTATCGTGCGCGGGGGACCGATGATACGCCTCAGAGTCACCAGTCGGTCGCTGATCGGGTCCGCTTTCGGCGCCGTGCTGGCCTTCGTGTTGCTGGCCTCGCTGCTGTTTGCGCGAGAGTCTGTCGCCACCGCCGCAGCGGAGGACTACGGCCAGTACTCGCTGATGAATCAGCGTCATGCCGGACAGTTCTACTCCGGTGGGAGCCTGGCGGGCCAGTGGTCGTGGACACCGCAGGGCAACGAGTCGGAGGTGTTGTGGAGTGACCCGTCGAAGTGGCCACCAGCCAACGCGGAGCGGTTCCTCCGCTCCGGCGACTGGGTATTGCTGGACGGCTGGCGCGACCACGGCACGTATTACGTGCAGCGGGTGCACCGTGAGTTGATCGGCGACGGGTCCTGCCGCAACCTGGTGCCGCTGCCGTCGGAGGGAGGCCGCCAGCACTACGTGCAGTGGACGATCCCACCAGAGGCGTACTGCCTTCAGGCGTGGGGCACGATCACCGAGCAGCTCACCGGCAAGACCGTGGACTTCACCCATACCCAGGTGTGGTCTCCGCCTAGCAGCTGCCACAACACCTACCTCGGTACCCGAACCTGCATCCGCCAGTGGGAATCGTGGTGGGACAACAAGGACGCCCCCGGTACCCCGATCACCCGCAAGCTTGAGCGCAGCGTGTCACTCGCCCGCGGAGTCGGGATGGGCTTCGTGATCGACCAGTCGTACCCGTATTCGTGGCATGCCGAACTGCATACCGACTGGGCCTGGTAACACCGGTTACGTGCCCTGGACGGGTGGTAGCGGACCGAGGTGGCCAGGAAGTTCCCCACCGACCCTCCGCCTGCGTGCTCGCCCGTAGCGTTCATGCGCCGCCTGCTTGCTCACCCCGAGCGAGTGACCGATCTCAGTCCACGGCGCGCCACGTGTCCGGGCCAGCCGCACCAGCCTGGCCCGCCACCGGTCCACGACCCGAGCAAGCGTCTCCACCGCAGTCAATGCCTCAAGTACCGGTTCGACCGGGCGCCCGTCCTCGGGCCGCTCGGTGCTCACAGCGGTGGGTCGCTCGGTGCTCGCGGTGGCGTCCTGCGGGAGATATCGCCCGAAGCGCTCAGCGGCGTGCAGTGCCTCGTAGGTCTGCCATGGCAACGGCGTCGAGCGAGGCGGCTCACCTCGAGCGCGTAGCGCCGCAGGAATCGGTTCGCTGAGGTCGTGGGAAGGCTCACCGTGAGACGGGAGCTTCAGGTACACCCGGGTGGTGGTTCCCTGCGGGCAGGTGCGCTGCTGAACCAGGTCGGACAGGTAGTTGACCAGCAGGAGGCCGTGGCCGTGTGTTCGACTGGGATCAGCCGGTTGGCGGCCGACGAGCGAATCGACGAGGTGTCCGGCGTCGCGGACCTCGCACACGAGGTAGCCCCGCTCGGCCCAGAGAGACAGCGTGCCGGTCCCCCCGCCATGGGCGAGGCTGTTCGCCGTCAGCTCACCGACGATCAGCTTGAGCTCAGCGTGATCACCGTCCAGGCCGAGGCGGGTGGCGTGGTCACTGGCGAACTGTCGGGCGAGCGCCTGGTTACTGGCGTCGAAGGCGAGGCTGGGCCCCGCCGGCGGGAAGGGTTGGTCATAGTCGGCAACGATGCGTTCAGGCACGTAGGCGGTGCTGGCCCGCTCCCCCTTGGCGTCGATCAGCAGCGGGTGGCAGGCTTGCGCATCGGCGAGAGTCTGCGGGCCCAGCCTGGCGGCGTCGTAGGGGCACAGGATGGTGACGGGCCGGCCGGCGAACGCGATGTTGATCAATGACTCGTACTGGGCGCAGACCGGGTACTCCATGGCGGCGCGGCTGGCCCACCGGTGTTCGCCGATGATCCGGACTCGCCCGCAGGGATGAGCATCGGCGAAGGCACACAGCACGCTAGGGATGATCCGCCCCGGGTGGCGGCCGGCGCGGGTCATATCGAGCAGGCGCACCCGCCCGGCGTCGGAGCCCAGTTCGGTAAGGATGAGCCGCAGGTTCGGGCCCGGCACGGCGACGGCCACGGGTTCGCCGGCCGCCAGCCCCTCCCGGATGAACGGCACCGTGCCTGTGAGGTACTCCGCGGTGCCGCGGTAAAGGAACGCCGGGTGTGCAAACTCGTCGGCGGAGCGAGAACTGACCACACTCACCACCTCGTCTCGATGCGACCAGCAACGTATGCCTGCCGACGGATCGGCAGGCATCATCACCGCGCCTCGCCCCGTTACCCAGCGTAGGTAGTGAACCCGGCGGTGACAACCCGATTGACTGCTCTCACAGCAGGTTGCGACCAAAAACCTGTTCAAACACCCGCATTCAGCGGGCTGAACGGGGTAAATCGAGTGCCGATAGCCCCGCTCAGCTCACTGAACGTGGGGGCGGCGGGTGCTACGAACGGCCCCGAGCGGCGCGGTGTGATCCGCCGCCCGCAACAATGCTTCCCATCGCAGATCGCAGCGAAGGAGGCGCCGATGACGGCGGTCGAGGACCTGGTGGACCGCAACAAGCTTCGCTCGGGTACCGGCCCCGGCGCGCTGGCGGGCCGACCTAGCCTGCAGGTCGCGGTGGTGGCCTGTATGGACGCCCGGCTCGACCCGGTCCAGCTGCTCGGCTTGCGGCCGGGCGAGGCGCACGTGATCCGCAACGCGGGTGGCGTCGTCACCGATGACGTCATCCGCTCCCTGGCGGTCAGTCAGCGAAAGCTGGGTACCACTGAGGTGATGCTGCTGCACCACACCAAGTGTGGGATGGCGACGTTCACCGATGAGGACTTCTGCTCCGAACTGCAGGAGGCCACCGGCCTGCGGCCCACCTGGGCGGTCGGGACATTCCGCGACACGGAAGCCGATGTGCGGCAGTCAGTGGAACAGGTTCGGCGGAGCCCGTTCTTGGCGAATACCACCGCGGTGCGTGGTTTTGTGGTGGATGTCGAGACCGGCGATCTCGCCGAGGTAGCACCGTCGCAACCGTGAACGCTGCGCAACTGATTGCCTGGTTCGACGCCCACGCGCGCGACCTGCCCTGGCGTGAAGCCGGCACCACGCCGTGGGGCGTGCTGGTCAGCGAGGTCATGCTGCAGCAGACTCCGGTGCATCGCGTCACCGGAGTGTGGACCGAGTGGATGGCCCGCTGGCCCACCCCCTCGAGCCTGGCCGCCGAGACGCCCGGCGCCGCCGTCCGCGCCTGGGGGAAGCTGGGCTACCCACGGCGGGCACTGCGGCTGCACGGGGCCGCCGCAGCCATCGCCTCGCGGCACGACGACGTCGTCCCCGCGGAGGTGGACGTGCTGCTCACGCTGCCCGGGATCGGCGCATACACCGCCCGGGCGGTAGCGGCCTTCGGGTACGGACATCGCGTGCCGGTGGTGGACACCAACGTCCGGCGGGTGGTTGCTCGTGCGGTGCGCGGCATGGCCGACCCCGCTGCGCCGTCCACCTCCCGTGATCTATCCGATGTGGCGGGTGTCTTGCCTGAGGCGCAGGCTGCCCGCTTCTCCGCCGCGCTGATGGAGCTCGGCGCCCTCGTGTGCACCGCTCGCAGCCCGCGCTGCGCCGACTGCCCGGTAGCCGGTGAGTGCGCCTGGGTGCGCGCCGGCAAGCCCGCCGGAACCGTCCCGGGTCGACCCTCGCAACGCTTCGCGGGCACTGACCGCCAAGTGCGCGGGCTGCTGCTCGACGTGCTGCGGGCAGCGGCCGACCCCGTGCCCCGGGCCCGGCTGGACGCGGTCTGGGTCGACGCACTGCAACGCGATCGGTGCCTGGGCTCGCTACTCGTCGACGGCCTCGTGGAGCAGACCTTCGACGGCCGCTTCGCCCTGCCCGGGGAGCGCTGAGCGGCAGGAACGCCCGTAGGCTGGCGGCATGGCCGTCGTAAAGATCAACGCTATCGAGGTACCGGAAGGCGCGGGTCCCGAGCTGGAGCGCCGGTTCGCCGCCCGCCACGGGTCGGTGGAGTCCGCGCCGGGCTTCCTGGGCTTCGAGCTGCTACGCCCCGTGGCCGGAGACGACCGGTACTTCGTGTACACCAAGTGGGAGACCGAGGAACACTTCCAGGCCTGGCGCAACGGCCCAGCGATGGAGGCCCACTCCGGCGAACGGGCAAAACCGGTAGCCAGCGGCTCTTCCCTCCTAGAGTTCGAGGTAGTCCAATCCGCCAAGCCGTCCCCCGGTACCTCCTGACTCGCCATTCGGCTCCGCATCGCGGTCCCCTGCAGCCTTGTGGCCGCCATTCGGAGTCGAATGGCGGCCACAAGGCGGACAACAGGATCAGTCTGCGCTGGATGCGCTGTCCAGGTCGACCGGCAGGGCGTCGGGCACCCGCAAGGGCTTTGCCGCGCCACGGAAGGTGAACCTGACGTCCTCGGTCGGGCTCTCGCCGTCCCAGTTCTCGGCGTCGACGATGACGATCTGCCCGGCCTCGATCTCACCGAACAGGATCTTCTCCGACAGCTGGTCCTCGATCTCACGCTGGATGGTCCGGCGCAGCGGCCGGGCTCCTAGCACCGGGTCGAATCCGCGCTTGGCCAGCAGCTTCTTAGCCAAGGTGGTGAGCTCCAGCTCCATGTCCTTGTTGCGCAGCTGCACCTCCACCCGGGCGATCATCAGGTCCACCATTCTGATGATCTCGTCCTCGGTGAGCTGGTGGAAGACGATGGTGTCGTCGATCCGGTTGAGGAACTCGGGACGGAAGTGCTTCTTGACCTCGTCGTTGACCTTGCTCTTCATCCGCTCGTAGTTCGAGCCCTCGTCATTGCCCACCGTGAAGCCCAAGCCCACCGCCTTGGAGATGTCCGCGGTGCCGAGGTTGGTGGTAAAGATGATCACGGTGTTCTTGAAGTCCACCGTGCGGCCCTGACCGTCAGTCAGCCGACCGTCCTCCAGCACCTGCAGCAGCGTGTTGTAGACCTCCTGGTGGGCTTTCTCGATCTCATCGAAGAGCACCACCGAGAATGGCTTGCGCCGCACCTTCTCGGTGAGCTGGCCACCCTCCTCATAACCCACGTACCCGGGCGGGGCACCGAAGAGCCGGGAAGCAGTGTAGCGGTCGTGGAACTCACCCATGTCGATCTGGATGAGCGAGTTGTCATCACCGAACAGGAACTCTGCCAATGCCTTGGACAGCTCAGTTTTACCCACACCGGACGGACCGGCGAAGATGAACGAGCCCGACGGCCGCCTGGGGTCCTTCAGGCCCGCCCGGGTACGGCGCATCGCTTTCGCAACAGCCTTGACTGCCTCATGCTGACCGATGATCCGCTTGTGCAGCTCGTCCTCCATGCGCAGCAGCCGAGTGGTCTCCTCCTCGGTGAGCTTGAACACCGGGATGCCAGTCCAGTTCGCCAACACTTCGGCGATCTGCTCGTCATCGACCTCGGCGACGACATCGAGGTCACCGGCCTTCCACTGCTTCTCCCGCTCGGACTTCTTCACCAGCAGCTGCTTCTCCGAGTCCCGCAGCTTCGCAGCCTTCTCGAAGTCCTGGGCGTCGATGGCCGACTCCTTATCCCGGCGCACTGCGGCGATCTTCTCATCAAACTCGCGCAGGTCCGGCGGAGCGGTCATCCGGCGGATCCGCATCCTGGCCCCGGCCTCATCGATCAGGTCGATCGCCTTGTCCGGCAGGAACCGGTCATTGATATAGCGATCGGCCAACGTGGCCGCCGCCACCAACGCGCCGTCAGTGATCGATACCCGGTGATGCGCCTCATAACGGTCCCGTAGGCCCTTGAGGATCTCGATGGTGTGGTCGATCCCCGGCTCACCGACCTGGATCGGCTGGAATCGGCGCTCCAACGCGGGATCCTTCTCGACGTGCTTGCGGTATTCGTCCAGGGTGGTCGCACCGATGGTCTGCAGCTCACCACGGGCCAGCATCGGCTTGAGAATCGACGCGGCGTCGATCGCGCCCTCCGCGGCACCTGCACCGACCAGGGTATGAATCTCGTCGATGAACAAGATGATGTCCCCGCGAGTGCGGATCTCCTTGAGCACCTTCTTGAGACGCTCCTCGAAGTCACCGCGGTACCGGGAACCGGCCACCAGCGAGCCCAGGTCCAGGGTGTAGAGCTGCTTGTCCTTGAGCGTCTCGGGCACCTCGCCCTTGACGATGTTCTGCGCCAGCCCCTCGACCACGGCGGTCTTGCCCACACCCGGCTCGCCAATCAGCACCGGGTTGTTCTTGGTGCGCCGGGACAGCACCTGCATGACCCGCTCGATCTCCTTGCCGCGCCCGATCACCGGGTCCAGTTTGCCCTCGCGGGCACTGGCGGTGAGGTTGCGACCGAACTGATCCAGGACCAGTGAGGAGGACGGCGTGCCTTCGCCACGACCTGAGCCGGACTCGGTGGGCTCCTTGCCCTGGTAGCCCGACAGCAGCTGCAGCACCTGCTGGCGCACCCGGTTGAGGTCGGCACCGAGCTTGACCAGCACCTGCGCGGCCACCCCCTCGCCTTCCCGGATGAGGCCGAGCAGGATGTGCTCGGTACCGATGTAGTTGTGCCCCAGCTGCAGCGCCTCGCGCAGTGACAGCTCCAGCACCTTCTTGGCCCGTGGGGTGAACGGGATGTGACCCGATGGCGCCTGCTGACCCTGGCCGATGATCTCCTCGACCTGCTGGCGAACCCCCTCCAAGGCGATCCCCAGCGATTCGAGAGCCTTGGCCGCGACGCCCTCACCCTCGTGGATCAGACCCAGCAGGATGTGCTCGGTGCCGATGTAGTTGTGGTTGAGCATCCTGGCCTCTTCCTGGGCCAGCACAACCACCCGCCTCGCGCGGTCGGTGAACCTCTCAAACATTGTGCACTCCTGACTGCTGCGCCGTCGGACGCGGCCGTACTGGTGATCCCTGCTCGGTACGAGACCCGCCGTGCGGCCACTGTAGCTGCCGGGCGATGAACATCGCGTTCCGAACTTCTTCCCCGACACCCGATCCAACGTGCTAGTGCTGGTCAGGATTCCGGAACGGCACGCCCGTCCGCTCAGGGTGAACGAGACTCGCCGCCACTCTCGGGTGGTCCCGGTCCCCGGACTGCGCTTCCGAACCAACCCTGCGGTACGTTACGTCGCATTAGGTAAGGCAACCCTGAATCACGGGATCTGGGCCCTGGACCACAACGGAGGAGAGGTCGTGCCGCGAGCCGCGCTGTCCGCGGAGACGGGGCCAGCCGGCCAGCCGGCAGGGGTTGGCGCTGCGCACCCGCTGGCCGCGTCGGTGGCGGCGGTAGACCGTGCGGTGGACTGGATGTCCTTCCGGCTGCTGGACACCCCTGCTGCCCCATTGCCCCCTTGTGGCCAGTGGACCACCTGCGACCAGGCGCTATCCGATCCGGCATGCTTCACACGGTGGCACGGGGCAGCCGCGCAACGGCTGGCGCAGCAGCACGCCCACGTGCCCGAGCAGACCACCGCCGCCCACGTGCTGCAGTGGTACCTGGGTATCCCGACCTACCTCGGCGCGATGCTGTTCCACTCCGCCCGGCGGGTGCCATCACTGCAGCCATCACAGCTCGCCTTCCGGCTCGACCTGGCGTGGGTGCAGGAGGTGGCGCTGCGCCCCGGCCTGTTCTGGTGCCTGCCTGATGATCCCGACGCCGGACATCCCGACGCGATACGGGTGCGCGACGAGGTAGCACTGGCCGCCGTACTACGCCATCAGGTCGTGACGCACGCCGCCCGCTTCCTGAAGGTCTACGGTCCGCTGGTGCGCTTCGGGCGCCGCACGCTGTGGGCCGCGGTGACTGACATGCTGGACGTCGCCCTGCTGATAGCGGGGCGCTCATTCGGGTCAGCGCAGGCCGGTGCGACCGATGCGCGGCTGGTTCTTGCCAAGCGTGAGGAACCGCTCACGTCGGCGTCGACGACCTGCGAGGTGACCGATGAACACGGTCGCACACACTGGATTCGTCGGCGTGGCTGGTGCTGTTTCACTTACGCGCTGCCCGGCGTCGAGCATCCGTGCGCCAGCTGCCCGCGGGTATGTGACGCCGAACGGCTCCGGATCCTGGGCACGCTCGACTCGAACTGAGCCCGTCGCAGGCCGTATCTTCAGGGCCCGGCGGCACTGCGCTGCATACCGGAACTCCATACGGGCCCCAACGCTCAATCTGAGTTGCCCACGCCTGCTTAACCAGCCCAACACGTCGGTGTTGTCCTATCCGGACAACACCGACGTGTTGGACACATCAGTTTCCCTTGTGGTAAGCGTCCAGCACCTCAGCCGGGATGCGGCCACGGTCTGAGACGTTGTAACCGTTCTTGCGGGCCCACTCGCGGATCGCGGCGTTCTGCTCGCGATCCACCGTGGCCCGGCCACCAGCACTTGCCCGGCGAGCCGGGCCGGCGGCCTTACGGCGCCCGCCGGCCTTGCGGGCGTTGGTGACGTAGTCAGCCAGTGAGTCACGCAGCTTGCTCGCGTTACCCCCCGACAGATCAATCTCGTAAGCCACACCGTCGATACCAAACTCAACGGTCTCTTCGGCCGTACCTCCGTCGAGGTCATCGACCAAGGTAACGGTGACCTTCTGCGCCATGCGCGTCGTCCTCCTTGGGACACTGTGGTGGACGGAGCCATCGCACGACGACTCCACAACGACAACGAGCAGGTTAGCGCATTTCCGGTCGGATTGCGAAATGCCCCGCCGCCCAGTCAGCTCATTGTGGCCGTACCAGCGGAAACAGGATGGTCTCGCGGATACCCGCGCCCGTGAGCGCCATGAGCAGCCGGTCGATCCCCATTCCCATGCCGCCGCTCGGCGGCATTCCGTACTCCATCGCACCCAGGAAGTCCTCGTCGAGCGGCATCGCCTCGTCATCACCGGCCGCGGCGAGCGCGGCCTGAGCCTCGAAACGCTCCCGTTGCACGACCGGGTCGACCAGCTCCGAGTAGGCCGTGGCCGACTCGACAGAGCGGATGTAGAGATCCCATTTTTCTACCAGACCCCCAGCACTGCGATGCTCCCGGGTCAGCGGCGAGGTGTCCACCGGAAAGTCCTTCACGAAGGTCGGAGCATGCAGGTCAGGCACCACGAGATGCTCGAACAACTCCTCGACCAGTTTTCCGGGGAGCCAGCCAGGATGCACCTCGAGTCCCACTCGCTCGGCGTGGCGGAGCAACTCGGCGCGGCACATCGCCGGACTGAGTTCCTCGCCGAGCGCCTCGGAGACCGCGCCGAACAGGCTGATCTGCGCCCATTCCCCGCCGATCTCGTACTCGCTGCCGTCGGCGAGTCGAAGTGTTGTGGAGCCGAACACATCGCGAGCCACCGTCTGGTACAACGTGCGGGTCAGCTCCGCCATCCCGTCGTAGTCGGTGTATGCCTGGTACACCTCGAGCATGGTGAACTCGGGTGAGTGGGTGGAGTCCGTGCCCTCGTTGCGGAACACGCGGTTGAGTTCGAAGACGCGCTCGATGCCGCCCACCACGCACCGCTTCAGGTACAACTCCGGGGCGATCCGCAGGTACAGGTCAGTGTTCAGGGCGTTGGAGTGCGTCATGAACGGTCGCGCCGCGGCACCACCAGGCACCACCTGCAACATCGGCGTCTCGACCTCGATGAAGTCGCGGGAATGCAGCGTGTCGCGGATCGATCGGACCGCGTCGGCGCGCACCCGCGCGGTCCGCCGGGCCGCGTCACGGACGATGAGATCGAGGTAGCGCTGACGGACCCGGGTTTCCTCGGCCAGTTCCTTGTGCACGACCGGAAGGGGGCGTAGCGCCTTGGCCGCCATCCGCCATTCCCGGGCTTGTACCGACAGCTCCCCGCGCCGCGAGCTGACCACCTCTCCGACCACGGACACGTGATCCCCGAGGTCGACGTCGGCCTTCCAGGCGGCGAGCCCGTCGGCGCCCAGGTCGGTAAAGCTGAGCATGGCCTGCAGTTCGGTTCCGTCACCCTCGCGCAGTGTGGCAAAGCAAAGCTTGCCGGTGTTGCGCAGGAAAATGACTCGACCGGTGACCGCGACCTGCACGCCGGTGCCCACGTCGGGGGCCAGCCCATCGTAGGCGTCGCGGATCTCGCGCAGGGTCCGAGTGCGCGGCACCTGGACGGGATACGGGTGCAGCCCAGTGGCTAGCATCCGCTCCCGCTTGTGCCGGCGCACCCGCATCTGCTCGGGCAGGTCGTCGGTCGCGAGAGGTGGGTGGGTGGTCACGCCGAACAACCTAGTGCTGGATCGCATTGAGATCGGGGGTGGGCGCGGGCTTACCACCGGTACCGTCGGTGCCGTGGACGACCTACACGCTCGTCGTGCCGCTTCTTTCGGCTCCGTGGCCACCGAGTACGCAATGCACCGGCCGGATTACCCGGACCAGGCGGTGGCATGGGCGCTGGCATCGGTGCCCACTAGCGCCCTCAATAGCGCAACAGTGCTTGATCTGGGCGCAGGCACCGGTAAGCTCACCGCGGCGATAGTGCGGTGCGGGGTACCCGCGACTCGGGTGCTCGCCGTCGAACCGGACGACGGGATGCGCGCGGAACTCTCCCAACGGCTGCCCGAGATCGCGGTCCTTCGCGGGTCGGCGGAGCAGATCCCGGCCGAAGAAGGGGCCATGGACGCGGTACTCGTCGGACAGGCGTTCCATTGGTTCGACCCCGACCGGGCACTTCCGGAAATCGCCCGAGTACTGCGACCGGGTGGTGTGCTGGCCGTGATCAGCAATACCGAGGACGACTCGGTTGGTTGGGTGGCCGAGCTGGCCGCGGCAACCCAGACGGTGCGGTCGGTCGGGAGCATCGGGCTGGGATTTGCCGACGTACCCCACCACCCCGCGTTCGGCAAGCCGACCCAGCGTCGATTCCACTGGCGCTGGCCGCGCACCACCGACTCGCTGCTGGCGACCGTGTCAACTCATTCATGGACGCTGGTCAGCGGACCCGAGGAGCGGGCCGCCGCGCTAAGGGCGATCCGCCGGTTTCTCGAGCAGCACCCCGCTACCCGCGACGGCGCATTCGAGCTGCCGATGCAGACACTGGTGCACCGAGCAACCCGTCGTGATCAGCCGATGTTGCGTTCGTAGACCATCCGTAATCCACGCAGGGTGAGGTCGGGCGCGTGGTGGGTGATGGTCTGAGACTCGGCAATCAGGAGCGGGGCCAGCCCCCCGGTGGCGACCACCACCACGTCGCGCTCGGCGCCTGGGGCCAGCTCCGTGGCGATCCGGGCGACCAGGCCGTCGACCTGCCCGGCAAAGCCGAAGAGCAGCCCGGACTGGAGGGCTTCCACGGTGCTCTTGCCGATCACCGACCGGGGCCGGACGAGCTGTACCTTGACCAGTTGGGCCGCCCGGGCGGCGAGTGCATCGACGGAGATCTCGATACCCGGGGCCAGCGCGCCGCCGAGAAACTCCCCCCGCGCGCTGACCACGTCGAAGTTGGTGGAGGTACCGAAGTCCACCACGATCGCCGGGCCACCGTAGAGGGTGTAGGCGGCCAGCGTGTTGACGATCCGATCGGCGCCCACCTCGCGCGGGTTGTCGTAGAGCAGCGGCACCCCGGTGCGCACCCCGGGCTCCACGATCACCCGGGGCAGCTGCGACCAGTACCGGCCCAGCATCACCCGCAGCTCGCGCAGCAAAGCAGGCACAGTGGACAGTGCCGCGATACCGGTGACCTTGCTGGAGTACTCGCCGAGCAGGCCGCGGACGGTCAGCGCCAGCTCGTCGGCGGTCATCCTGGCGTCAGTGTGCATTCGCCAGTCGTGCACCAGCATGGCGTCTGCCCTCGTGCCTCCCCGATTGCCATCGAACAGCCCGAGGACGATGTTGGTGTTGCCGATGTCTAGCGCGAGCAGCACTCGCTACCCCTCATCAGAGTGCTTCCTGCCGGGGCGTGCGCCGGGTCACTGCCCGCTTCCACGATCCGGTTGCCAGCGTCGACGAACACCACCCGGGGCTGGTAACACCGTGACTCGGCCTCATCCATCGTGCCGTAGGAGATGAGAATCACCAGGTCGCCAGGGGCCACCAGGTGCGCGGCGGCGCCGTTGATCCCCACCACGCCGCTGGCCCGGGCACCGGGAATGACATAGGTCTCCAGCCGGGCCCCGTTGGTGATGTCCACGATCGCCACCCGCTCCCCGGCGAGCAGGTCGGCGGCGTCCATGAGGTCCTCGTCGAGAGTCACCGACCCCACGTAGTGCAGATCAGACTGAGTGACCGTGGCCCGGTGAATCTTGGACTTCAACATGGTCCGGAACATCACGGACCTCCTCGTCTGCTCGAGTTGTGCGCTGCAACGCCCAGGTCCAGGCTGACGTTGTCGATCAACCGTGTGGTCCCCACGGTGGCGGCCACCAGCAATCGGGCCGGTCCCCGCGGCGGGGCGGGGCCCAACCCGGGACCGCGCAGTGCCAGGTAGTCCAGCGCTACGGCGGGTTGCGCGGCCAGCACCTGTCGGGCCGCGGTGAGCACCGCATCATGACCATGCACGCTGGCATGCGATCCGGCCGTCAGGGCCACCGACAGGGTGGCCGCCGCGGCCCGCGCCTGGGCGTCGAGGTGGACGTTGCGGGACGACAGGGCCAGCCCGTCCGCTTCCCGAACCGTGGGCACCCCCACCACCTGCACGCCCAGCCGTAGGTCCTGCACCATCCGCTGGATGAGCACGAGCTGTTGGTAGTCCTTCTCACCGAAGAACGCCCGGTCCGGTCGGACGATTCCGAAGAGCTTGGCCACCACCGTGAGCACTCCGGTGAAGTGGCCGGGCCTGCTGGCGCCCTCCAGCTCGGCGCCCAATGCTCCGGGTGCCACGGTGGTGTCCGATCCGGGCGGGAACATCGCCGCCACGCTGGGCGCGAACACCAACGTCACGCCCTCCTGCCGGCACATCGCGAGATCGGCGTCGAACGTGCGGGGGTAGCTGTCCAGGTCTTCCTGCGGCCCGAACTGCAGGGGATTGACGAAGATGGACACCACGGTGCTGGCACCCGGGGTGGCCCGGGCGGCTCGAATCAGTGCCCGGTGGCCTGCATGCAGCGCTCCCATCGTCGGGACCAGCACCAACCCGCGCCCTGTCCGGCGCAGCGTGCGGGTCACCGCGGACAGTGCGGCGGGGTCGTCGTGAACGGTCAGCCCACCGGTGGCGGAGCCGGTCACCGCCCCTCCCGCAGGGTTTCGCGGATCTCGCTGGCAGCCGCCGGTGCCAGCAACCCGGCCGTCTCGGCTCGGTCGGCGGTTCTGGCTGCCTGCGCGCGGTAGGAATCAAGCAGCTCCGGGGCGGACTCCGCGAGCACCCGCAGGTGCAGCCGGACGGTGTCGAGATCGCCGCGGACTACCGGCCCGGTCAGGGCGCGGTCACCGTGGCGCAGCGTGTTGTCCAGCGCCGCCTCCAGCAGCGGGCCCAGCAGCCGCTCAGCCGGCACCACACCGGCCTGCTCCAGCGCGTCCACCGCGTCCCGCACCAGGGTGGCCAGATGGTTGGCCCCGTGCGCCAGCGCCGCGTGGTAGAGCGGTCGGGCCTTCGACGGGACGCACACCGGCTCGGCGCCCATCTCCAGCACCAGCGCCTCCGCGACGCTCCAGCCGGTCTCGTCGGCCACGGTGACGCCGACGCAGGCGGCAGCCAGCCTCGCGACGTCCTCAGCGCGCCCGGTGAAAGTCATCGCGGGATGCAGCGCCAGCGGGAGCACACCCGCCGCGGCTGCCGGCTCCAGGACCTCCACCCCACGAGCGCCACAGGTGTGCACCACGATCTGACCGGCCCGGAACGCCCCGGTCGCAGCGAGCCCGCGCACCAGGCCCGGTAACACGTCGTCGGGGACGGTCAGCAGCACCAGATCCGACCGCCGCACCACGTCATCGGGGGGTAGCACCGGTGCTTCGGGCAGCAGGTCCGCAGCGCGACGCAGAGACGGCCGGGACACCGCGCTGACCCCGACCACCACGTGCCCGGCACCCGCGAGAGCCGCGCCGAGCACCGACCCCACCCGGCCGGCGGAGACCACACCCACCGCCAGCCGGGCAGGGCGGTCGGTCACGCCCCGGGACATGAACGTCCCCGACCGAGGCATCGTCGCCATCGCCGTCCTCCAGACGTTCCAGTCCCGCCGTCGTCGCGGGTACCGGACTTCCGTGGGCGCAGGCTAGCCCCGCTGAGGCGGTTCGCGCCGGTCCAGGTGAGCAGCTTCACCTGCCGAGCACCGAGTCAGCCCGGCCACCGCACCCTAGGTGGGGCGCACACCGCGCGCTCCCGGGCGGCCATCAGCGCAGCCAGAGTGTCGTGGTGCCACCGTCCGGTCTCCGAACCGACCGTGCCGCGTTGCATGCGGTCGGAGAGGAACGCGAGCTCGGTGACCGCATTCTGGTAGTCCCGCACCGCGTCAGCAGCCTGCTCTCCCGCGCGACGGCGCACCGCTGAGCGCCAACCCCGCCGACCGGCCAGGCTGGCCAGCAGCGGGACCTCGCTGGGCGCGATCCATCCCGCGCTGGCGAACCCCGCCAGCTGTCCGGCGACCACCCGCTGCTCCCGGCGACGCTGCCAGACCACCAGCGCGACCAGCCCGCCGAACAGCGGCACCATGATCACGGCGTAGAAGGCGGGGAGGAAGCCGAGACCGGCTGAGGCGTTCCAGAGCGCGTGCAGCACAACCGCTCCGAGATACCCGACCAAGGGCAGCACTACCCTCCCCACCGGATTTCGCCGACGGACCGCCAGCCCCACGGCGATGCCCATCATCGCGGTAAACACCGGATGCGCGAACGGCGAGAGCACCCCCCGAATCATGAACACGATGACCACGCTCCCGCTCTCACCGACCAGCCCGTCGGTGGCGAACGCGCGTCCGAAGTAGAGGATGTTCTCGGTGAAGGCGAAACCTGCGGCGACCAGTCCCGCATAGACGATCCCGTCCACCATGCCGTCGAACTCCCGGCGCCGCAGCCACAGCAGGCCGACCAGGAACGCGCCCTTGAATGCCTCCTCGACAATCGGGGCGGAAATCACCGCGCCGACCAGATCGCCACCACCCTTGCCGAGCACCTGCTCCCCGAGCACCGCCGCGGTGTCGTTGACGATCGCCGCGCCGAGCACGGAGACCCCCGCGCCCCACAGGAACGCGGCAAACAGCAGCCGCGACGGCTCGGGCTCCCAGCGATCCACCCACAGGAACGCCGCTGCCACCGGAATCACCGGCAGCACCGCCGCCATCGCGCCCACCAGCACAGCACCACCACCGATGTTGGTGCTGATGAAGCCGAGCACGATCAGGCCCGGGACGGCCAGCGCGACCAGACCCAGCACCGGCAGCAGCACCCGCCTGTTGTGCTGTTGGCCCCACGGCTGGTACCTCTCATGCGCCACTGGAGTTCCCGGGGGGTGGGAGGCAGCCGGTCCGAGCCCCATCATGGCACCGCAGCCTAGGGTCAGCCGGCCTCGCGGCTACGTCTGCGCCGGGGTACCGAACCTTCCCCGTGGGCGGCCAGCAGATCGTTCACTGACCGTTGTGCCCCCACCACAGGTGCCTCTTGAGCTTCCCGCCGGGCGCCACCGCCGTTGTTGTGGGACCCGTTGTTGTGGGACCCGTTGCTGTGGGACCCGTTGCTGTGGGACCCGTTGCTGTGGGACCCGTTGCTGTGGAACCCGTTGCTGTGGGAGCTGTGGGACCCGTTACTGCTCGGTCCCGACGATTCTCGCCTCGGCGCACCGTGCCTGCCATTGCCCTGCGCGTGGGAGATCCCGACGTCCCACCGGGTCGGTGCCAATTCCCAGACCGGCGTCGATGGCACCGCGGGATTCCACGGCCGGTCCCCGGAGCTGGCCGGCTCGACCGGCGGTCGGGCGTGGGTGTCCAGGTCGGGATCCTCGCGCCGGGTTAGCACGGTCTCGCTGCGCCCGTTGACCGGCCACTCCGAGGTGGGCAGCGCGCTGCCTGCGCCTGCGCCCCCTGGTACCCGCACCGACGATCCAGCAGCAGTGCGGCTGCCGGTCGCCTTGGCCGTCGCTCCCAGCGCGGCGGCTGTGCTGCGTTTGTCGTCGAAGCTGGGGCTGTCATCGAAGTGGTGAGGGTGGGCAGGCTGGGGGAGCAGGCGGGCGGACTCGGCCCGCAGCGCGACCCGCTCCCCCAGCGGCTCCCCGCCCATCAGCTTCTCGAGGTTCGCCCGCATGGCGGCAAGCTCGGCGCGCAGCGCCAGGATCTCACGCTGCTCAGCCTGCTGGGCTTGCTCACGCAGCTCGCGCTCCACGGTCAAGGTGTGCTCCCGGCGGGCGGCCACCTCGCGCTCCAGTTCGAGCTGGTAGATCGTCCGCAATTCGTCAGCACGAGAGGCGCCCGAGCTGATCTCGCGCCGCATCCGGGCTACCGCGAAGGCGCCGAGCAGCGCCGCCCACAGCGCCGCGACGAGGCCCAGCCGCAGCAGGCGGGCGTCCTGCGCACCGAGAGCGAGCACCGCCGCTCCCGCCGCAGCCAAGACGGCGGTACCCAACATCAGGACCCGACCGCTCCCGCACGGCAACGGACACCCGTCGGACCCGAACATAGCGCACACCGTACCGGCCCGAGCACACCTGGAGGAGAGCTCCGGCGGTGACAAGCAGCCATCGTGCGATGACAGGGAGGTTCGTCGGACGCTGGGCTGACAGCCGATGTCGATCAACGGTCCAGCTCGGCGTCCGCTGGGCCATCCGGAGTTCGGCAGCAGTACTCCAGCCACAGTCCGGCCGCCACCAGCGCCCCCGCGCAGATCGCCCCGATCGAGGCGGTGACGGTGTCCGAAGCGGCGGACTGCAGCTGAGAGCGCAACGGCAGCACATAGCCGAGCACCCCCAGCCAGGCGCCCCCGGTGATGGCGCCGGCCAGCGAGGATGCCTTAGCCAACGCAACCGCCTTCGCCGCGGTGAGCGCCTGCACCGGTCGGGTTCTCGGCCGCTGCCGGATCCGCGCCCGCAGCGTCGTTCCCAGTGCCACCTCGGCGACCGCGAAGGCAAGCAGCGTGGTCCCGGCGAGCGTCGGCAACGCGGGCAGGTCGCCGTAGGACAGCTGCAGGACCAGGTTCACCAGTACCGCCGCGACGGCGGCAGCACCGATCAGGTCACGCGCCCGAGTGGGGGTCACGGCGATCTCAGCTCCAGATCGTCGCGACGTCGCACACCCCGTCTCTCGGCAGACGGCAGGGCGGCGACCAACTCAGCCACCGTGCCATGGCCGGCAAGCACTGCGCCCGGCTGCACGTCCAGCCAGGGCACTAATACGAAGGCACGCTGGTGGGCCCGCGGGTGCGGCAGCGTCAGGCACGGATCGTCCCAGCGGGTCTGATCCACGTCGATCACATCCACGTCCAGGGTGCGCGGCCCCCACCGAACGTCACGGGTACGCTGCGCGGCGGCCTCGCAACGCTGCGCGCGGCGTAGCCACTCTGGCGCGTCCGCGTCCGGGTCGTCCACCAGCAGGACGGCGTTGAGGAACTCGTCCTGCTCGACGCCCCCCCACGGCGCCGTCGAGTACACCGCCGACACCCCCCGCACAACATGCCCCAACAACCCCACACACCCCCGCAAGTACCCAACCCGATCCCCCATATTCGACCCCATCGACAACACCGCCACACTCACCGGGCACCACCGCCCTTGACCGCGTTCTGGATGCAGAACGCGGCTGGGGTGGGGGTCAACGGGACCGCCGGGTGGTGACGGTGATGTCGGTGAAGGGGTGCGGGAGGGGGGCGGTGGGTTTGTGGACGGTTACCTCGACGGCCTGCACCCGGTGGTCGGTCAGGACGTCGGTGGCGATCCGGGCGGCCACGGTCTCGATCAGGTTGCAGGGTTCCCCGCCGACGATCCGGGCGGTCCGCTGGGCCAGCGCGCCATAGTCCAGCGTGGCGGACAGCTGATCGGTGGCCGCGGCGGGGCCGAGGTCCAGCCAGGCCGTCACGTCGACGACGAAGTCCTGCCCGTGCGTTCGCTCGTGCTCGTGCACCCCGTGCCTGCCGCGCACCCGCAACCCCGTGAGAGTGATCCGGTCACTGCTCACCGCCGGCTGCCTTTCGAGGCGCCGAGCCGCCACGCTGCCGCGACCGTGACGGCGTCGCGTGAGGCCGCAGTGTCGTGCACCCGCACCCCCCAGACTCCCGCAGCCGCGGCCAGTGCGGACACCGCGGCGGTCGCGGTGTCCCGGTCCTCCGCAGCACGTGGGATGCCGTCCGGGCCGGCTAGCAGGGTACCCAGGAACCGCTTGCGGGACGGCCCGACGAGCACCGGGAACCCCAGATCGGCCAGCGCGTCGAGGTTACCCAGCAGCGCCCAGTTGTGCGCTGCTGTCTTGGCGAAACCGAGCCCGGGATCCAGCACCAGCGCGTCAGGGTCCACCCCGGCGAGCACCGCGGCGTCCACCCGGGCCACCAGCTCGGCGCGCACGTCGGCAACGACATCCGGATAGCTCGCCAGCTCGTCCATCCGGTCGCTGTGCCCGCGCCAGTGCATGAGGACCCATGGCACCCGGCAGCGGGCCATCGCCGACGCCATCGCGGGATCAGCGAGACCGCCCGAGACGTCATTGACCATGATCGCGCCGGCCTCTAGGGCCGCCTCAGCGACCGCCGCGCGAGTGGTGTCCACGCTGCAGGGCACGCCGTGGGCAGCCAGCTCCCGCAGCACCGGTACCACCCGGGCGATCTCGGTGGACGCATCGACGCGTTGCGCACCCGGGCGGGTCGACTCGCCCCCGACGTCGACCAAGTCGGCCCCCTGCAGGCGCAGTCTCACGCCGTGCGCCACGGCATCGTCGCGGTCCAGGTAGCACCCACCATCGCTGAACGAGTCGGGCGTGACGTTGAGGACGCCCATCACGACGCAGCGGCCGGGATCGGGAAGGGCGGGGTGCACCATCACCTCCGCATCATCAGCTGCAGCACCTCGGCGCGGGAGGATGCGCTGGTCTGGAACAGCCCCCGGACGGCCGACGTGGTGGTGGTCGAGCCGGGCATGCGGACGCCGCGCATCGCCATGCACAGGTGCTCGGCCTCGATCACCACGATTGCGCCTCGCGGTTCGAGCCTGCGCATCAGCGCGTCGGCGATCTGCGAGGTGAGCCGCTCCTGCACCTGCGGGCGCTTGGCGTAAAGATCGACCAGCCGGGCCAGCTTGGACAATCCAGTCACCCTGCCCTGGACGTTCGGGATATACCCGACATGCGCCATGCCGTGAAACGGCACCAGGTGATGTTCGCACTGGCTGTACATCGGGATGTCTCTGACCAGCACGAGCTCATCGTGCCCCTCATCGAAGGTCTGCTCGAGCACCGTATCGGGATCGAGGAACAGGCCGGCGAACATCTCCTGGTAGGCCCGCGCGACGCGCGCCGGGGTCTCGCGCAATCCCTCCCGATCCGGGTCCTCACCACACGCGATCAGCAGTTCACGCACCGCTGCCTCGGCGCGGGGCTGGTCGAAGGCCCGGCGCGAGTCCACACCGGACTGGAACACGCCGGGCTGGGAGTCGACGGTGGGCCTCAGCGATCCCCGTCCCGTGGGTTGCGGCCAATGTCCTCGCCGAACCGGGAGGTCGACTGGTCGTCGTCAGTACGCCCCTTGGACGGACCAGCCGACTGGTCCCGTGAGGGTCCGTTCGGCGGTGCGGGTTGCCAGGTCGGAGTCGGCAGTTCGGTAGCCGAACGCCACCCCGGTGGTGCGCCATAGTTCGGCGGGCCAGAGTTCTGCGGGCTATGACCACTGCCCGACCCCTGTGCCGGGGGAGACGGCGGGTACGACCGGGGATACGGGTATCCGACCTGCGGGGAGCCCGGCACCGGATGCTCGGGCGGCCCACCGTTGGCCTCGCCCGCTGGGTGGCCCGAGTGATGCGGTCCCGCACCGTTGGGACCGGGATGGCCTGGAGCAGTGTGCGGCGGGCCACCGGGCAGGTCGCCCGCACCCGGCAGCACACCCACTGGCGTGGGACGCGGTTCGGGCTGGGCCGGCGGCCACGGCTCGCCCCGCTCTTTGGCCAGCTCGCCGGCCGTCTTGATCGGTGGCTTGTCCGAGGGGGTGCGCCCGCCGAAGTCGTTGAACGCGGTGATCCGCGGTCGCTTCTCGACCCGGTCAAAGACCCGCTCGAGGTCTTTGCGATGGAGCGTTTCCCGCTCCAACAGCTCCACGACCAACTCATCGAGAATGTCTCGATAGGTATTGAGGATATCCCACGCCTCGGTGTGCGCGGCCTCAATGAGCGCCCGCACCTCCTCGTCGATCTCGTGCGCGACCTCGAGGGAGTAGTCCGGCTGCCGGCCTGCGGAGCGGCCGAGGAACGGGTCACCCTGCTCGTGACCATATTTCACCGCCCCGAGCCGCGCGCTCATGCCGTACTCGGTGACCATCGAACGGGCGATCTTGGTGGCCTGCTCGATATCCGAGGACGCCCCGGTGGTCGGCTCGTGGAAGACCAGTTCCTCCGCCGAGCGCCCGCCCAGCGCGAACACCAGCCGGGCAATCATCTCCGACCGGGTCATCATCTGCTTGTCGTCCTCGGGCACGACGAGCGCGTGCCCGCCGGTGCGCCCGCGGGGCAGGATCGTCAGCTTGTACACCGGGTCGATGTCGGGCATCGCCCACGCCGCCAACGCGTGCCCGCCCTCATGGTAGGCGGTGATCTTCTTCTCCTGCTCGGAGATGATCCGGTTCTTGCGGCGCGGACCGCCGATCACCCGGTCGACCGCCTCCTCCAGCTCGACGCCGGTGATGACCTGGCCGTTCTCCCTGGCGGTGAGCAGCGCGGACTCGTTGATCACATTGGCCAGGTCGGCTCCGGAGAAGCCGACGGTGCGTTTGGCCAGCCCGTCCAGGTCGACGTCGGGACTCAGCGGCTTGCCCTTGGAGTGCACCTCGAGGATCGCGCGACGGCCGCGGATGTCCGGTGCGGCGACCGGGATCTGCCGGTCGAAGCGGCCCGGCCGCAGCAACGCCGGGTCCAGGATGTCCGGGCGGTTGGTCGCGGCGATGAGGATGATGCCGCCGCGGGCGTCGAAGCCGTCCATCTCGACCAGCAGCTGGTTGAGGGTCTGCTCGCGTTCATCGTGTCCGCCACCGAGTCCGGCACCGCGCTGCCGGCCCACCGCGTCGATCTCGTCGACGAAGACGATGCACGGCGCGTTCTGCTTGGCCTGCTCAAAGAGATCTCGCACCCTCGAGGCACCGACGCCGACGAACATCTCCACGAAGTCCGAACCGGAGATCGAGTAGAACGGGACGCCTGCCTCGCCGGCCACGGCACGAGCCAACAGGGTCTTGCCGGTACCGGGCGGACCGTAGAGCAGCACGCCCTTGGGAATCTTGGCGCCGAGCGCCTGGTAGCGGCTGGGGTTGGCGAGGAAGTCCTTGATCTCCTCCAGTTCCTCGACGGCCTCCTCGGCGCCGGCAACGTCGGAGAAGGTGGTCTTGGGCATGTCCTTGGTCAGCTGTTTGGCCTTGGACTTGCCGAAGTTGAGTACCCGATTTCCGCCCCCCTGGGCGTTGTTCATCATCCACAGCAGCAGCAGGAGCAGCAGACCCAGCGGGATGAGGTAGATCAGCACCTGGAACAGCAGGGACTGTTGGGTGACCTTGGTGTCCCAGCCCTCCGGGATGGGCGCACCGCGCAGTTCCTGGGCGATCTCGTCGGTGCTCTGTGCCGGGTACTGGGTGAGCACCTTGGTGCCCTGGATGCCCTCGACCGGGTGGTCCAGAGTGAGCCGGAGTCGCTGTTCCTTGTCCTCGAGCGTCGCCTGCTTGACGTTTTGCGTGCGGATCTGCTCCAACGCCTGCGAGGTGGTGACCTGGCTGTACCCGCGGGTGTCGTCGAGCAGGAAGCTGAAGGCGTAGTAAAGCAGCAACCCGGCCACGACCCACAACAACGGGTTGCGGAGTAATTTCTTGCGGTCCATTCGGCTACGGCCCTCGGCGGCCTCAACCCTCCTGAGCTGACATCGGGCGATGGTGACCCACCATCGAAGGAAAGCGGGGCACTCCCGTGCGATCCACCCTGCGTTCGATCCACCCTACCGGGCGGGCCTGCCCGCCGGTCCCGGACGAACCGGAGCCGATGCTGCGTCAACGGTGGGCCTGCCCACAGTGTTCCCCGTGGGTCCACGGTTACACCACCGGCGTACCCCGGCGTACACCACAGGAGGACACCCGGGGAACCGCTAGGGGGCGTAGACCTCGGGTTTGAGGGTGCCGATGTAGGGCAAGTCGCGGTAGCGCTCGCCGTAGTCCAAGCCATAACCGACGACGAACTCGTTGGGGATGTCGAAACCGATGTAGCGCACCGGCACGTCGATGGTGACCGCGTCCGGCTTGCGCAGCAGCGTGCACACCTCCAACGAGGCAGGCCGCCGCGACGCGAGGTTGCGCAGCAGCCAGGACAGCGTCAGGCCCGAGTCGATGATGTCCTCCACGATCAGCACGTCGCGACCGGTGATATCGCGGTCAAGATCCTTGAGGATTCGTACGACACCCGAGGACGAGGTCGCCGAGCCGTACGAGGCCACCGCCATGAACTCCAGCTGTACCGGGATCGGCAGCGCCCGGGCGAAGTCGGTCATGAACATCACCGCGCCCTTGAGCACGCCGACGAGCAGCAGGTCGCCCTTGCCCTGCTTGGCCCGAAAGTCGGTGGCCACCTCCTCGGCGAGCTCCACGATGCGGCGCCGGATCTGCTCCTCGGTGACCAGCACAGAGCCAATGTCCCCCGGATACCCAGCATCGCCCGGATACCCAGCATCACCCGAATGCACCACAGGGATCCCTCTCGGGGTGTCGAGGACCTCAGGAGACGTGCAGCCTCCCATGTGCTCGACACAGCTCGACAGCGCCCGGCAACCGCACCGCGCCCTGGCCAGACCACCGGCCGATGAGGTCGTCGGCCGCGCGCAGGTGGGCGTCGGTCAGCTCGGCCACTCCGGCATCGAGCAGCCAGCGACGCAGCACCCGGCGGCGCAGCGCGGCTGGCGCCTGCGCCAACGCGGCGACCTCCAGGTCGGTGTCGCGCCGCGCCGCGGCCAGCAGCGCGCCCGCCTGCTCATCGAGCAGATCGAGATCCTCCTGCAGCTGGCCGGCGGTGCGAGCCAGGGCCTGCGCTACCCCACCGGCGAGCACATCCTCCAGCAGCGGCAACGCCTCGGTGCGCAGCCGTACTCGCCGGAACCGGGGGTCGGCGTTGTGCGGGTCGGCCCACGGGGCCAGGTCCAGCGCGGCGCAGGCCGCAGCGGTGACAGCGCGGCGCACACCCAGCAAGGGGCGGCCCCAGGGCGGGTCCAGTTCCCGCATCCCCGCCACCGACCGGGGCCCGGAGCCCCGCCCCAACCCCAGCAGAACCGTCTCAGCCTGGTCGTCCAAGGTGTGCCCGAGCAGCACCAGCGCCCCAGCCGGGGCTGCTGCCCGCAGCGCCGCGTACCGGACCCGGCGGGCTGCCGCCTCCGGACCGCCCGGACCGTCCACAGTGATCTGCAGAACCCGCACTGCGGTGCAGCCGAGCCGGCGCAGCGCCTGGGCGGCGGTCTGCGCTACTGCCCGCGAGCCCGGCTGCAACTGATGGTCGACGACCAGGCCGTGCACCGCCAGGCCGAGCCGCCCGGCGCAGTGCACGGTCGCGGCGGCCAGCGCCAGCGAGTCGGCACCTCCGGAGCAGGCCACCGCGACCGCGTCCCCGGTCTGGTGCGCGGCCAGGAACCGGCGGACCGCGGCGCGCACCTCGCTGACCGCCGGGTGCGGCGATCCACGCCTGCGTCCAGCGCTGATGCTTCGACCCTGCAAGCAGGTCTCCGGTCCGGGGGTCAGGTCATTCGATACAGCCACGCCGCCGGATCGATGATCTCGGCGCGAGTGGGCAGCGTCTCGGGCGAGGTCCACACCGCATTGAACCCGTCCATGCCGACCACATCCACCACCTGCCGGGTGAACGCCGCGCCCTCGGCGTACTGGCGCAGCTTGGCGTCAATGCCCAGCACCGCCCGCAGCACCCGCTCGGCGAGGCTGCCGCCCTGCCGGCGGGCAGTGAACCGCTGGCGGATCAGCCGCACCGAGGGCACCACCGACGGTCCAACAGCGTCCATCACGTGGTCAGCGTGCCCCTCCAGCAGGGTGGCCAGGGCGAGCAGCCGGTCCAGCACCGCCCGCTGCTCCGGACCCTGCAGCAGGGTGAGCACGCCCAGCGCATCCGACGCCTCCCCGCGCCGGGCACCACGCAACGCCGCGGGCAGCCTGCCGACCATCTTGGCCACCGTCTCCGGGTCCTCCGCGGCGGCGACGAAGGCCTGCACCTGGTTGGCGAAATGCCCGCGCAGCCACGGCACGGCGTTGAACTGCAGCCGGTGTGTGGCCTCGTGCAGGCACACCCACATCTGGAATTCCTCGGCCGGAACGTCCAGCGTCGTCCCGATGGTGATCACGTTGGGGGCGACGAGCAGCAGCCGCCCCGGGTCTTCGGACGGCCCGCCGAACGGGTCGTACTGCCCGAGCACCCGGGAGCCGAGGAATGCCAGCGCGACCCCGGTCTGCACGCCTGCGGTGGTGGCCAGGAGGCGGCGGGCCCTCCCGTCCGGAACCCGGTAGTTGACCAGCAGCCGCGACAGGCCCTCGGTCGCGGCGACCACCCACCCCGGGCGATCCACCACATCGGCGGGACGTGGCGGGTTACCGTCGTCCAGCCCGGTCAGCTCCCGCACGTGCTGCTCCGCGGTGACCGACAGCGCGCGCAACCGGCGCACCGCCGCCGCCGCTTCCTCGGCGGGGACCGCCGGCCCCGCCGGCAGCAGGCGTTGGGCGGTGACCGCCGCGACAGCCCAGTCGATCGGGGAACCGGCCGGACCGGCCTTGGATACTGGCGGCATGTCAAGCGCGGGACGTCCCATGGTTACGAAGGTAACGCGGACTAGCGGCAACCGCAGGACCGTAACTGCGCGGCCAGGGCGTCCAGCCGTGGGCGAACCGACACCGGGTTGGGCCCGTTGGACAGCAGCGCGAACACCAGCACCCGCCCTTCGGCGTCCAGCACAGTGCCGGCGAGGCTGTTGACACCGGTCAGGGTGCCGGTCTTGGCCCGGACCCAGCCCCGACCGCCGGCCGCCGGCCCGTCGTAGCGGTCGGCCAGCGTGCCGCTGCTTCCGGCCACCGGGAGTCCCACCAGCATCGGTCGCAGTGCGGCGGTCTGCCGCTGGGATTCGTCGGGGGCGGCGGCGGCGCCCAGCAGGTCGGTGAGCAGCATCGCTGGCACCGCATCCTGCACCGACAGCCCGCTGCCATCGGCCAGAGTGGCGCGGCTGGTGTCGAACCCGTGGTCGCGCAGCACTGTGAGCACCGCCTGCGTTGCCCCGGAGAACGACGGCTGCGCACCGGTCGCGCGAGCCACCTCACGAGCCAGCGCCTCGGCGAGCACGTTGTCCGATGCGCTCAACGTGGTGGCGACCAGGTCCTGGACCGGTGCGGACGACACCTCGCCGAGCACCGCAGCCCCAGGCGGGGCGCTGCCGACCGCGACGGTGTCGGGGTCAGCCCCCAGCCGGCGGGCCAGTTCCGCCGCGGCGGCAGTCGCTGGCTTCGCGGCTCGCGGCGAGACCTCCTGGGTGGGATCGGCGCGGCCCCCGTCGAGCATCACCGGCTCGATCGGCGCGATGTATCCGCCGGCCACATCGGAGGGGTACCAGCCCGGGGCGAAGGCATCACCGGTGTAGCGGTGCACGTCGACCAGGACACGACGCACCGGGTCGCGGGTCGCCGCCCGCACCTGGGCGACCAGGTCATCCAGCCGGGCCGCGCCGGGGTAGACGGTCACCGTCGCGGCGTCCGCCGCGGACAGCGTCGGATCGCCGCCGCCGAGCAACACGACGGTGCCCGGCTCCGCGCCGGCCAGCACGGTGGTGTGCCACCGGGCCTGGTGGTCCAGCGCGAGCAGCGCAGCCGCGCAGGTGAGCAGCTTGACGGTGGAGCCGGGCACCAGCGGTGTGCCCGGTTCGTGCTGCCAGAGCACCGTGCCGGTCGCCGGGTCGACCACCTGGCCAGACAGCATGCCCAGCCCGCCAGCCGCGACGAGGGGGTCGAGAGCTGCGCCGACTCCTGCGCGGGTCGGCGCCGGGCCGTCGACGGCAGCCGGGAGCAGCGCCGGATGCGGTACCACGGGCGCCGGGGGCGGCGTGGTCGCCATGACCGCACCGGCCGCTGCCAAGTGCTTGGCGAGCACCGGAGCGCCCAGTCCGACGCCGATCCCGGCGACCGCCGCGAGCACGAGAACGGCGACGACCACCGCGACCCGCTTGCCGCGCTGGGCAGGCAGGTGCAGCGTGGCACCGATCCGGCCACCACGTCCCGGTACTGGGACTCTCACTCTGGGACTCTCACTCTGGGCTCTCCCCTCCACCACCCGCTTGCTGCGTGCTCCGAAAATAGAGTGCCCCGGCGGTTGTGAGTCGGCGTGGTCGGACCACCCGCAGCGGGTAGGAGTATCGAGGTGTGAGACGCCTCACGACGGCGTGGAGAGTGTCCGTAGGGGAGGGCGTTACCGCTCTGTTTCGGTATGACGCCCGGAATGACCAGACCCGTGATCTCGGCGTCGATGTCCGAGCCCTTTACCCGATCAGACCGTCGGAGGTGCGCTATGGCCAGCCTCGTCCCGGAAGCGCAGGCCCGAGTCGTTCGCCACGGGGCCCCCACCATGACCACCCTCGCGCCGGCCCCGTCGCTGCCCGTGTTACTGGCCGAGCTGGTGGAGCTGGGTCGCGAAGCATGGCGAATCAGTGAGCGGGAGCGGGCGATACGCGCCGAGATCGAAAGCTTGAAAGAGATCGGGGAGAACGAGTGATGACTGCCCCGCCCGCTCTTTCCGACCCGGAGACGGCCCGGTTGCAGCAGGTGCTGGAGGACGTGCGGTTCCTGCTGGAGCGGGGCTACTGGCAGCCCGCCCTGGCAGCGGCTCGCGCGGCCCTGACCCGGGACGAACAGACCAAGCGATGAGCGCCGCAGAAGCCGCGTGGCATCATTCGAGCTTGGCCAGCTGGATAGCTTCTTTGGCGAGGCTGAACTCGTCCGGCGGGATACCCTTCGGTGAGTCCAGCCACCCGCCACGGTCGCGGGGCCTGGAGTGCTGGTCGCCCTCCAAGAGCAGGCTGACATAGCAGCCGTAGTCGATGGCGAATCCGTCGTAGAGCGTGCCCGGATTCTTCCGGTCCACGATGCCGTGTCGTAGCACGTGCAGCAGGCGCGCGTCGTAGAGTTCATCGATTGTCTCGTGCCGCACGCTGACCAGTTGGTCGAGCAGGAAGGTGCGGGAGTGGCGCCGGCCCACCACCTCGTCGATCAGCATCCGCAACAGCCGGCGGGCCGGCTCGTTCGCGTTGATCGCGGTTTGCTTGTCGCGCAGGTACCAGTCCCGTGCTGCCCGGCGCACGTCCAGCAGGCCGATCGGCTCGTCGTGGGCGTGCTGGGCGGCCAGTGCAGCGATATTGATCGCGTCCCTCGGCACGCCTTCCGCCGCGCGCACCAGCTCGGGGAAGGTGTTGCGACAAAAGGTGGCCTCGATGAAACTGTCCACGTCCGGCGGTGGCCGGGCCAACATTGCGGACAGCCGTGTGCTGGCGTGGTTGTAGAACAGCTGCCCGAAGAACTGCTGCGCGCGGCTGCGGGCATTGTCGAAGATCATGAAATCGTCGAGGCTGACCGCGGAGGCCGCGTCGGCACCGACCTCGATCCCGACGTAGTCCCCGTTCGGCAAAGGCTGGCTGAACCGCGACCGACGCTCGATCGCCGCAATCTTGACCGTGATCCCCGCAGTAGGCAGGACACTGCGGCGCAGCAGGTCGGCCAACAGGGGCTGTAAGTCGAGCGGTACGCTGCTCCATTCGTCCAGCAGCAACCACAACCGCGCGGGGCCCAACGCGCTGGTAATGCCCCTGAGTGCCCTGCTGAGCGGCCCGAACACCACGTGATGCCGCTCGATCCCGGTGCGCCGCAACCGGCTCTCGGCCGTGGCCGACGTGCGCCGTGTCGCCGACACCTTGGCATTCGGTGACACGGTTAACTCGATGTCAACCGAGGACTCGGCCGAGCCACCAACTGTGGTCTCCCGCTCCACCTCACCGACGACCTGAACCGCGGTCGCCGCCTCGGCCAGCGCGTCCAGCGCCCGCAAAAGGCCGTTCTGGTCGCCAATCTCGCGTTCCAAAGCCACGACGAGCAATTCCTCGTGGATTGCCTCGAGGGTGTCCACCAGCAGGTGAGTTCCGCGCACAGCCGGGCTGAGGTTACTGTCGGCGTACATGCCGCCAGCTGAGCCGATGGTGCGTAGGTCGAGGTACACCGCCGCATCACCGGTGCGTTCGATCAGGTCACTCAAGTAGAGCAGGGCGTGGGTCTTTCCGGTTCCCCTGCGCCCATACAGGATCTGATGATCTGTCGAGTGCAGCATGGCGGAGAATGACCCGGCCGCGACGAACGTCATGGCAAGGGCGGAACGGTCCGTGCTCTCCGCGCGTCGCGGAATCCCCATCAGGGCCAGATTGAGGTGCTTCTGCCGAGCAATGTGCATCATGCTTCAGAATGCCGTGCCACCGCGTCAGCCAACAGTCCCCGCATGGGTGGCCCACGTCCAAGCCGAGGTGGTTCAACCCCAGGGGTGACCGCTGGTCGGGCTCATCGCGACGGTGTACCCGGCTGTCGAGGGCGTCGGCGCGCTGTTCTTCGGCCGGTACCTGAACCACCTGAAGACCACTGACCATCCTGACGGGTCACACCAACCACCACACCAGCCCCAGCGCCAGCACGACCGTGACCAGCACGAGCAGCAGCACCGCACCCAGCATTCGACCCGGGTCCGAGTCGCCCGGCCGCACGCCCAGATCACCACTCAGGTGCAGGTCGGAGTCGAAGCCTCCGGTGAGAGCGCTGTTACTACCGGTCCGCAGCCGCGGGACATTCTCATCCTCGCGTCCAGACGGCGGCGTGAGCTGGTGTTCCATGGCACAGACGCTACGGAGAACGTGGTTACCGCCCGGCCTGAGATCGGTTAGCCGAAGGTAAAATCCGGTCGAGACGCCTACCGGATCCGCTACCTGAGCGATGACAGCAGCCGGGTCGTCAACGTCACCGCCGCCCGCCACCGCAGCGACACCTACCGGAGCTGATCATCGAGTGGAGCTATGGCATCAGTGCCCGCGGGTTAAAGTCACCGAACGGGGTCAAGCGGATACGCTCCGCGTGAGCTATTCTCCGCCACGTTGGCGGCGAGAGCAGCTTCCACGCGGTGATCCGGTTCTTCCCGGCCCACGTCGAGAAGACCGACGAGGAGGAGTAATGACCGAGCCCGAACACGTCGCGGCAGCCCTGCCGAAGCTGGACTGCATGGACGACCCCCGCGGTGGGGCCGTCACCTGGGCGCTGCTCGTCGTGGTAATGACTCTGGTTGCCGGCATTCTTCTGGCGGCAACCTGGGTGGCTGGTGCTGCCTAGGAGGCCGTTCTCGGGACAGCGCGGCGTCCGTCCACGTGGGTAGCGAGAGCGGCCGCGACGGGCCTCCCGCTGTTATGCACCGGCGACGACTTCGCCGCTACTGACCTTGACGTGATCCGGCCCGGCAACCCAGGGGAGGAAGCCGTCGAGGAACCGCTCGGTGGCCGGCATGAAGTAGCCGCCGTAGTGGCTGATGGGGTCCAGTGTGGACACCACCATCGTGCCCGCGGTGGACACCTGGTCGACATAGAGAAGTGCTTCCCCGGTGGTCAGCTCCACCAGCACCTGGGTGCCGTCCGGTGGTTGGAGCACCCCGTGGTAGTGCCAGGTGCAGTCCCGCAGCGTGAGCCGCTGGAACAGTGGGTGTGCACCTGCTGCAAGGCGGACGCCGAGGTCGGCGCCAGGCTCCAGCCACCACCAGTAGTTGGTCGGCCGGTGCTGCCAGCGCACGCCGGGCAGGAACTCCGGGATCGGCTCGCCGCCGCTGAATGCGATCACCGTCCCGCCGGCGTCGAGCAGTTCGGAGATCCGGTCGGCGGCCCGGGTGAGCAGACCGCGATGCAGGCGCTCCGGGATGAGCAGACCCCCATATGCAGTCAGGTCGGTGTCGGCCAGTTCCGGAAGGTAGATCAGCCCACCGGTGAGGTGCTGGGCGTACTTCGGCTCGGTGAGTGCGCGGTGGTGCTGGGCAGAGCCACCGTAGACAGCGGCGAGCCCGCGCGACCGGCCAGCGGCCTGCGCTCGGCGCCCGGTCGACCGGAGCCGGGCCGACTCGGCGACGACCCAGTCGAGAAGCACCTCACCGCAGTAGCCCAGCAGGTCACTGGTCGCCTGGACGACGATGGTGCCCGCGGTCGACACCCGGTCCAGATAGGTCGCCGGCTCGCCACCGGACAGCCGGGTGAGCACCTCGGCGCCGGCCGGGACCGGGTGGTGCCCGCGGGCGAAGAACCCGGCGACGCCGCGCCGGAAGGTCAGCTCGTCAGGCCCCTTCCCGCGGAACATCGGATGGTCGGCGACCTCCACGACGCGGTAACCGGCCAGTGACCGGTTCGCCAGCGGGATGAACGCCGATGCGCCGGGCAGCCAGTCCCGGTGCAGGTGACCGCCGAAGACCACCACGCCACCGCCGTCGAGGTAGCCGCGAATCACCCGTCGCTGCCGGGCGAGGTACTCCTGGTCGACATTCGGGGTGATGATCAGCGCCGCGTACCGGGTCAGGTCGGTCGACCCGAGCGCGTAGCAGTCGAGCCGGTCGACCCGGCCGGACCACTCACCGCCCGCAGGGGTGCGGGTATCCATGTGCAGCACGGCAACGGTCATATCGCCGTCTCCGCGGGAAAAAGTACGTCGGCAGTCATACGCTCCTCCTCGGTGCGGACAGCGCCCGCGCGGCCTCGACCAGCGCGGCGGTGTGGCGAGCAGACCCACCACGATGATGCCACCGTGACCAGCAAGAACGTTCCCTGCAGCAGTGAATAGTCCCGGGAGTCTCCCGACCCTCAGGCCGCCAGTTGGCTCAGCCGGTGTACTAGTTCTCTATAGGTCGCCTCGATGAGACCGCTCGGGCCATGAGTATTGAAACCCGCCAGCCAAGGGACTATACGTTCACCCGTTCGGTACTTTTCGTAGGCACCGTGTGCGTTATTTACGTACTTGGTAGCCTGCTCAGGGTTTCCCAATTTCCCGTACAACCATGCCATATGGATCATGGCATCCGCGGCCGAGAGTCCGTCGGGCATCGCCATCTCCGAAAGCTGAGAGAACTTGAGTCCATCGTCAGCATCACCGTGACGGCCGTAGAGGTGTGCCACATTGACCAAAATTGTGGCGAGCAGGGACCGGTCGTGGGCCTCTACGAGAACACCGTACATCTGCACTTTCCGACCGCTGCAGTCACGAGGCCCTCACGGCGTCGAGCGCTGAGACATCTCGTCGGACGTGGTGCCCGTAGCGTCACTCTTGGTGACCGCTAAGGACCGGCAGCGCAGCCGGGAGGCTCGCAGCACAGCAGCTCCTGTTGCGCACGCCAGAGTTCCTGGTACGCGTCATGGAGGTCATTCTGCGCCGCCTCAAGTGCCTCGGCAGGCACCGGCGTGGCAACCCAACGACCTCGGACCGGCTCGACCACCGTGAGCGCTTCCAGAGCGTGCGAGGCATTGCGCAAGCGCTGATGAACTCGATGAAGCCGCTGGCGTTGCTCCTCCGAGAGCTCCTCTGGCTTACGTCTTGGCTCCACGTCTCACCCTCCCAGCTGCCGGTACCTGGTGGTTCTGAACCGTAACCCAGCCAGTGCCGGACGAGCCTCTCAGCGGGGCTCGCTTGCCTGGCGCTGCCTCCTACTGTTACCTACTGCGAGGGCTCGCGGGTACCTACTGCGAGGGCTCGCGGGGCGTGTCGCGGCCTCGACCGGCGCGCAGGGCGCTGAGTAGGCTATCGACGGTCTCAAGCTGCGATTTCATCACACGGCGCAGCCGGACGACCACGACCAAGATCAAGCAGCAGAATATGATGAACACGGACGCGCCGACTGCCAACGCAATGATGATCTGGGTGTCACTCACGGCCGTATCCTCTCAGCACTCGTCTGTCCTGGTCGAGGCGGTGTTGACGCGACCGGCTAGCCATGGTCGAGTCTTGCCCCGAGCACTCGCTCTAGGTGCATAAGCGAGAACTCCTGCACCGCATCCGCCGCATGGCCCGGCCCGTCAAAGGTGCCGGTGGCCTGGACAGCCACAGTCACCGGAAAGTCCCGGTTGCGCAGGTCTGCCACGGTGTGCAGCACACAGATGTCGGTACATACCCCACAGATCCGCACTGAGTCGATGCCAAAGCGGTGCAGGTGGCCCTCCATCTCGGTCTCAAACAGCGCCGAGTACCGCCGCTTGCGCAACAGCAGAACATCGTCCCGGTCTAGCAGCGGGAGCAGTTCGTCGGCCAGATCAGCCTCCCGGGTGCCGCGGACGCAGTGCTCGGGAAACACGGCGAACTCCGCGTCGTCGATCTCATGAGTATCGGCAGTGAACAACACCCGTCGGCCAGCGGCGATGGCATCGCCTACCTCCCGGCGCACCGCCGGGAGCACCGCCAGGCACCGGTCGCTGGCCAGGTTGCCCTCTCGGAGAAACCCGTTCTGCATGTCCACGACGACGAGAAGCTCAGACACCGCAGCGCCTCCTCGAATGCGCGGCCTCGGCACCACGGTGCCACATCGCACACCACTGTCGGCGACGTTCAAGCGCAGCCCGGCCCCGGTCAGGCTGGGTGATGGGCTACCAGGTGACGGGGAGGTGGCTGACGGCGCCGGCTACGGCTTCGCGGACGGGTTGGATCTCGTCGAGGGGGACGGCGAGGCGGAGGGTGGGGAAGCGCTCGAACAGGCGGACGAACAGGTACTGGAGCTTCAGCCGGGCCAGGGGGGCTCCGAGGCAGAAATGGGCGCCGTGACTCAGCGAGAGGTGCGGGTTGCGCTCGCGGGTGATGTCGAAGCGCTTCGGGTCGGGGAAGACGCCCTCGTCCTCGTTGGCGTCCTGGACGGCGAACATCACCGTGTCGCCCGCGCGGATGGTGACGCCGTCGACCTCAATGTCGGCGGAGGCATACCGGGTCAGGCCGCCGCGCCGAGTGGCTCGTTGCCGCTCGATCGGGCTGGCGAAGCGGAAGATCTCCTCGAGCGCCGGGGCGGCGAGAGCCGGGTCGCGCCGCAGCGCCTCCCGCTGCTCGGGGTGGGTCAGCAGCAGCAGCATGCCCCGGTCGATGATGGCGACGACGGGTGCGTGCCCGGCGAACAGGAGCCCGGCGGCGAGATGGGCGATCCCGTCGTCGGTCAGCTTCGGATCCAGCGTGGCGGCGTGCAGCAGATCCGAGATGACGTCGTCGCTCGGGACCCCGCGCTTGCGCTCGATCAGGGTGCCCAGGTACCGCCACAGCGACTGCAGGCCTCCCCGGGCGACGGCGGGCTTGCTGACCTGCTTCGCCTCGATCTGCCATCGGCAGAAGTCCGCGCGGTCCTCGGCGGGCACCCCGAGCAGCTCGCAGACCACAAGGGCCGGCAGGGGGAAGGCGACGACGGTGTGAAAGTCGGCTGGGGGCCCGCTGCGGCCAAGCTCGTCGAGCAGTTCGTTCACAATCGTCTCGACGCGGGGCCGCAGGCGCTCCATGCGACGGGTTGACAACGACGGCGTCAGCAGCTTGCGCATCCGGTGCAGGTCAACCTGCTCCCCTTCCGGATCGGGGATCGGCCCCCCGAACCAGCCCGGCTGGGTGAGGCGGGCCGGGTGCCCCGGGTTGGGATGCGAGCGGCCCAGGCGTGGGTCGGCCAGCAGGTCCCGCACCCGCTCGTGCCCTGACACGAGCCAGGCGGGCCGGCCCTGGGCGTCGCTCACCCGCTGGATCATGGTGCTGGGCGTCATCGCCATCCCTCGGTGCTGTGGTCGACCAGGACATGCCGAGCTTAGGGTTCGACCGCAGGGTGAGCGGAGGAACCGCTCGCGCCGCCTGGGACTCTTGGACGGGAGCTGGACCAGGAGGGCGATGATGAGTACGAACGCGTCCAAGGACGGTGCGGGTTTCGCCGATCTGGCGCTGCGGCCCGAGTTGCTGCATGCGCTGGCTGGGCTTGGTTATGAGGAGCCCACGCCAATCCAGCGTGAGGCGATCCCGCCGTTGCTGCAGGGGCGTGACTTGCTCGGTCAGGCTGCGACGGGGACGGGAAAGACGGCGGCGTTCGCGTTGCCGGTGTTGCAGCGAATGTCCGGTGACGGGCGAGGTGCGGTGCCGGTGGCGCTGGTGCTGGTACCCACACGTGAGCTGGCCATGCAGGTCTCCCAAGCGTTCCACCGCTACGGCCGCGATCTTGGCGTGCGCGTCCTTCCGATCTATGGCGGGCAGCCGATCGGCCGGCAGTTGCGGGTGCTGGAACGCGGGGTCGATGTCGTGGTCGCCACACCTGGTCGCGCCATTGACCATATTGGTCGTGGGACCCTTCGTCTGCGCGGTGTGGAGACGATCGTGCTGGATGAGGCGGATGAGATGCTCGATATGGGGTTCGCCGAGGATATCGAGGCGATCCTCGACGGCACTTCTGAGGATCGGCAGACCGTGCTGTTCTCCGCGACGATGCCGGCTCGCGTCGACCGGATCGCTCGCCGCTACCTGCGTGATCCGGTCCGGATTGAGATGGGCCGCGAGGCGACGACCGCAGGTACCGGCCCGCTGGTGCGGCAGAGCGCGTATGTGGTCACCCGCGTGCACAAGCCCGCTGCTCTGGGACGAGTGTTAGATGTGGAGGCGCCCTCGGCGGCGATCGTTTTCTGCCGGACCCGCGACGAGGTCGACCAGCTCACCGAGATCTTGAACGGACGCGGCTACCGCGCCGAGGCAGTGCACGGTGGGATGAGCCAAGAGCAACGCGACAAGGTAATGGGGCGCCTGCGCAACGCGACCGCGGACCTGCTCATCGCCACCGACCTGGCCGCTCGCGGGCTCGACATCGAGCAACTGACCCACGTCGTCAACTACAACGTTCCTTCAGCGCCCGACGCGTACGTACATCGCATCGGCCGGGTAGGCCGTGCCGGCCGCGAGGGTGTGGCAATCACCTTAGCCGAGCCGCGGGAGCACCGGATGCTCAAGGCGATCGAGCGGGTGACGAAGCAGCGGATCACGGTGGAGAAGGTTCCCACGATCGCCGATCTGCGCGCACGACGCCTGGAGCTAACCCGCGCCGCGCTGCAGGAAAGCCTCCTCACCGACGACCTGGAGCGCTTCCGTGTCGTGGTCGAGACGCTCGCTGACGAGTTCGATGTCATGGAGGTGGCGCTCGCTGCGGTGAAGTTGGCTCACGAGTCCCTTGGCAGCGAAGCCGCCGAAGAGGAGATCCCGGCGGTCGCCGAGGTGCCCGGGCGCAAGCGACCAGATCTCCGTGGTGCCGATGAGCGCGAAGGGCGGCGCGGCCGTGCCCGGACAGCTGCGATGACGCGCGTCTTCCTCGGTGTCGGGCGCAGCACCGGGATCCGGCCACAGGACCTGGTCGGCGCGATAACCGGGGAGTCCCCTCTCGGTGGCCGCGACATCGGGGCGATCGAGATCGCCGATCGCTTCTCGCTCGTGGAGGTGCCCGAGTCCGCAGCCGGCGAGGTGATCGCAGCTCTGCGGCGCACCACCATCAAGGGAAAAAAGCCGACCGTCCGCCGCGAACGCGACCCGGCGAGTAGGGCCAACGGTAAGACAACTGTCACCCCAGGCAAGCGCGGATGAGCTTGCTGACGGAACGCATCCCCCTGCCTGCCCTACCTCGCCACACCGGTCGGGCAGGGACAGCGGGGACTCAGGAGGTCGCCGGCTGGTCCTGGCCGGATGTCTCGGCGGCGTCGGCTTCCTCCTTGGTGGCGTGCACGACACCGTCGGCGTGCTCGGGCGGGCCGTACACGGTGTAAAGGACCAGCGGGTTGACGCCGGTGTTGCGGAAGTTGTGCCGGGTTCCGGCCGGCACCGCGACCAGGTCGCCCTGGGCGATCTGGTGGCTCTGGCCGGCCACCACGGCCTCACCGGTACCGCTCACGAAGGTGAGGATCTGGTCGGTGTCCTCATGGGTCTCCTCGCCGATCTCCCCACCCGGAGGGATGGTCATGATGACCAGTTGAGCGTGCCGGCCAGTCCACAGGACCCGGCGGAAGTCGGCGCTTTGCTC
>DATHTJ010000174.1:0-10092 GCA_035463315.1 Pseudonocardiaceae bacterium | reverse complement strand
CGGCGGTTTATGTTGGACTTGGGGTCTCGCGGAGCAGGCCAGCAAGGTGTTCCCGTTGCGCGGGGGTGGTGCTCTGTGGGCCCCGCGAGGGACGTAGCCCGCCAGTTTGTCGGCGGCATGCTCGCGGTCAGCGCCGATCATGGCTGTGGTTGGCGTCGACGGTGCGCGTGGCGCGGAAATCTGCCCGTCGGATACGTCGGGTGGGGTGGTGCGCCGGATCGAGATCAGGTGGACGGTCTCATTTCGGGTTGGAATGGGGGTTCTGGGGCTTGAGTGTTGCATTTCTTCTGGTGCGGCTCATAGACGCGCACGACTGAGACTGGAACTGAGCACTGCGGGATGTACGTGTTTAATGCGAGGTTTTAGAGAGCAGGGTTGCTTGAGTTTGGCTAGTTCCCGAAGTCAGCAGAAAACCGGAAGCGGCTTGGCTTACCATTACGACCAAGTCGACAACTATACGGGAGACTGGGAGACACACGTCAGCCATGCGAGGGAGGCTATACTGTTTTACTGGCTGGTTGGACTGATCTGGCTGAGGTCCGGTTGCTGGGGCAGCGGTGGGTGCGGCAGTTGTGAGAGACATCGACTGCGACCCCGTCGCGGCCCACTGCGGGTAACGGTCGCGGACCGAACCGTCAGTAACGCGGTGGCACCAACCTGGCTGCGACAACGGCGACAAAGTCGTCAAGGTCCGCGAGATTGGCGAGCCGTTCGAGGACGATGCCATCGTCGACCTCGATGTAGTCATGTACGAGCACGTTGCGGAACCCCACCGCGCGGCGCAGGCGGTCCGCTAGGTCGACGGACAACACTCCGTGGGCGCCCAGCAGCCGGATCGCGTCACCGTTGTCTCGCGGCGGACCCCACCCCTCCGACGCGCACACGTGCTGGGCAACGTCGATGCCCGCCTCGATCGCTGTCACGAAGGTGTACTTAACGCCGACCACATGATCCACCGCACGCGTGTCGACGCGGGTCTAGCTGGTGACGCGTTCCAGCTGGGCCGAGAGGTGCGGCTTCATGGGCAGGCCGCGCAGCGCCCGCTCCTCGGCGTAAGCCAGCTGGCCGTCCTCCAGGATGCCGTACAACCGGGCTGCCGCGGTTGTCTCCCTGGCCGTGTCGGTACGCACGATGGTGTCGGATTCAAGCTCCCACGACGTCTCTCCGGTGCGCCCGCCGTAGTAGATCTCGCAGATGCCGAACATGTGCGCGAGAACCAACTCGATGATCTCCTCCTCGTCTACCCGCCACCACCCGACCTCACGGGCCGCCGGGCGCAGCACCTGGCCAAATGGGTTGAGCAGCCAGGACCGCGCCTCGTAAGCCAGGAACGGCCTGCCGTCGTGACCAAAGGCGATCTGCTGGCCATAGGGGAACTCGCCGAGCAGCGAGGGGTACTGGGCCAGGCCCTCGCCGCGCCACACCCCCAGCAGCGGCGCCAGGATCTGGCACTGCGGGTGCAACTCGATGCCCTGCCCGAGGTTGGCGGTTTCCACGGCGATCGGCATGTCACCGAACCGGGGGAGGTTGTGCTCGGCAGCGTCCGGCCGCGCGCCGGCGTCTGGATCGGGGTGGGAAGTGTCGCTCATCACCCCTGAATCGGATCACGAACTCGGTCGCTTGGGAACCTCTGAGGCCCGGGCGACGTCTCATCAGCACTCTTCCGGGAACCGCCCGGGAGACACCGCCCGGGGCCGGACCCGACGGGCGGGCGCAGCGGACCGGCCGGAACCGGACACCCTCCCCCGCCCGGGGACGGCCGGGCCGCGCGCGACTGTCAAGAAACGCTACAAATTGGACCCCTTAAGTAGTACACTTAGTACTAGTTACGGAGGGGGCTCTGTAGTGGGTAACTTCGGCCGTGCAGTAATCACCCTGACCATCGCTGCCGCGTGCACGGTGTCGACCGGGACGGCAGCAGCAGCAGCCCAGTCGGCCGCCGCGCCATGCGGGCCGTCCGCAGCCGCCTGTATCGACCTCAGCCGCCAGCAGGCCTGGCTGATGAAGGGCGGCCAGGTCACCTATGGGCCGACCCCGATCACGTCCGGCAAGCCCGGCTACCGGACCCCGCCCGGCACATTCACAGTGTTGTGGAAGGACCGCCACCACCGGAGCAGGGCGTACGACAACGCCCCCATGCCCTACTCGGTGTTCTTCACTCACTCCGGTATCGCGTTCCACCAGGGCAGCCTCAAGGTGCCCTCACACGGGTGCATCCACCTGGGCCGCGGCGCCGCGGTCACCTTCTTCAACAAGCTCGCGGTGGGCCAGGTCGTGCAGGTCGTGCGCTGAGGTCAGCGCTGCACGGAAAGAAGTTGACGCAGCGCCGGCAGCAGGGCACGCAGTGCGCGGCCCCGATGGGAGACGGCATCCTTCTCCGCCGGATCCAGCTCAGCGGAGGTGCGCCGGCCCCCATCCGGAACGAAGATCGGATCGTAGCCGAAGCCATTGCTGCCGCGGGCCGCACAGCTCAACGTGCCGCGCCACTGCCCGCGCACCACGGTCTGGGTCTCTAGAATCTGGGCACCTGGCGGCACGACCAGCGCCGCAGCACAGACAAACGCCGCGCCACGACGACCTGCTGGCACGTCCGCCAGCTGATCGAGCACCAGCTGCAGGTTCGCGGCATCGTCGCCGTGGCGGCCGGCCCACCTGGCCGAGAGCACCCCGGGCATGCCGTTGAGCGCATCCACCTCCAGGCCCGAGTCGTCGGCGACGGCCGCCAGACCAGTCGCCGCAACAGCAGCCCGGGCCTTGGCCAGCGCGTTGCCCTCGAAAGTGGCTGCGGTCTCCGGGACCTCAGGGAATGGCGGTACGTCGTCCAACCCGAGCACCTGCACTCCGGTGATGTCCGAGGAGACCAGGATCCGCCGCAGCTCGACCAGCTTCTTCGCGTTCCGCGTCGCCAGCAACAGCCGGGCTGGGCTCACGACCGGGGCAATTCGCCAGGGTAGGGCTGGGCCAGCGCGGTGATCTGGATCGCGGTGATCTCCTGGCAGCCCTTCAGCGCCAGGTCCAGCATCTGGTCCAGAGTGGACCGCGCGAAGGTGGCACCCTCCCCGGTGCCCTGCAGCTCCACCAGCGTGCCGGTATCAGTGGCCACCACGTTCATGTCGACCTCGGCGCGGGAATCCTCCTCGTAGGGCAGGTCCAGCCGGATCCGGCCGTCCACCACGCCGACACTGACCGCCGCGACCGAGCAGGACAGCGGCTGCGGGTTGCGCAGCCGGCCGGCCGCCCGTAACCAGGTCACCGCGTCGGCCAGCGCCACATAGCCACCGGTGATCGCCGCGGTACGAGTGCCGCCATCGGCCTGGATGACGTCGCAGTCCAGCGAGATGGTGTTCTCCCCCAGCGCACCCAGGTCGACGCAGGATCGCAGGGCGCGCCCGATCAGCCTGCTGATCTCCTGAGTCCGCCCGCCGAGACGGCCCCGGACCGACTCCCGGTCGCTGCGGGTGTGCGTCGAGGACGGCAGCATCGCGTACTCCGCGGTGAGCCAGCCCTGCCCGGAGCCCTTGCGCCAGCGCGGTACACCCTCGACCACGCTAGCCGCACACAGCACCCGGGTCTGACCGAACTCGATCAACACCGACCCCGCGGGCCACTGCTGGTAGCCACGGGTGATGCGCACCTCGCGGAGCGCCTCGTCGGTCCTGCCGTCGGCTCGTGTCACCGCGTCAGCCTACTCATGGCTGCGCCGTCAGACGTCCCCAAGGCTATTCCTCAGATGTCATAGTGGGCGCCCGGGTGGACCAGCTCGGTGGGTCCGTCGAAGGCGGCCTTCGCCTCGCTGAGCACCTGCTCGGCGTCAGTCCACGGGGGCACGTGGGTGATCAGCAGCCGGCTGACCCCCGCCGCAGCAGCAGCCTCCCCGGCTTCCCTCCCGGACAGGTGTATCCCACGCGGGTTGTCCGGTCGATCGGGCCAGGACGCCTCGGCGAGCAGGACGTCCGCGCCGGTCGCTATCTCGACGAGCTGCGGGCACGGGCCGGTGTCTCCGGAGTAGACCAACGTCCACCCGGCGTGGCTGAGCCGCAGCGCGTAGGCCTCGCAGACATGATCAACAGGTGCGGCGCACACCTCGAGCTCCCCGATCCGGAACGGGTCACTGAACGGCCGGAAGTCGAACACGTCGGACAGGTCGGTCACGCTGCGCTCAGCGGCGTCAGGGGCGTAGGCTGCCGCCAAACGCTGGGCGATCTCAGTCGGCCCGTGCAGCGGCAGCGGGCCACCCGGCGGTCGGCGCGGGTGGTACCGGCGGTACACGGTCATTGCCGAGACGTCCGTGCAATGGTCGGGATGCAGGTGGGACAGGATCAACGCGTCGAGGTAGAAGGGATCGAGGTAGCGCTGCAGCGCACCGAACGTCCCGTTGCCCAGATCGAGCACCACGGTGATATCTCCGGCTCGAACCAGATAACCGGATGCGGGAGACTCCGGACCAGGGACACTGCCGGAACAGCCCAGCACCGTGAGCAGCATGTCATCCTCTTCTCAGCTCCGCAGCGGGCGCTGTCGCTGCCAGCGACGGTCCAAGAAAGCGACCGGCCAGCCGGGCGAAGGACGCCGGATCCCCGGTCGCGGTGAACACATGCTGGGGCTCATCGGGTTCGGTACGCAACAGCTCGATCTCGGTGAGCACCCGCAGCACATCCTTGGCGGTCTCCTCCGCGCTGGACACCAGAGTCACCCGGTCGCCCATGACGATCTGCAGCACGCCGGTGAGCAGCGGATAGTGCGTGCAGCCCAGCACGAGGGTGTCCACGTTAGCCCGCTGCAGCGGTTCGAGATAGGACTGCGCAAGGCCAAGGATCTGACGCCCCGAGGTCATCCCGCGCTCGACGAAGTCCACGAACCGCGGGCAGGCCACCCCGGTCACCTCGACGTGCGGAGCGGCGGCGAAGGCATCGTGGTAGGCCCGGGACCGGATCGTGGCGTGGGTCCCGATCACCCCGACGCGACCGGAATGGGTGGCGGCGACGGCCCGCCGTACCGCTGGGCGCACCACCTCCACCACCGGGATAACGTAGCGTTCCCGGGCGTCCGCCAGGCAGGCTGCGGAGGCGGTGTTGCAGGCGACGACCAGCAGCTTCACCCCACTTTCCACCAGCTCGTCGGCCACCGCCAGTGCGCGGGAGCGAACCTGCGCGATGGGCAGCGAGCCATAGGGGCCGTGCGCGGTATCACCGACGTAGTGCAGCCGCTCGCCCGGTAACTGGTCGGCGATGGCGCGTGCGACAGTGAGCCCACCGACACCGGAGTCGAAAACCCCGACCGGAGCGTCCGGACCACTCACGGGCTCACCCAGGGTTGACCAGCGCGGGGTCGGCCAGGAGGGGGCCGATCAGCGCGGGCGACCAGCCGGGCCGCGAGCAGCCCACCCACCGCTCCGAACAGGTGCCCCTCCCAGGAGATCCCGGCAGCGCTGGGCAGCACGCCCCACAACACGCCACCCCAGAGCCCGAACAGCACCACCGCCAGCAGGATCTGGATCAGACTGCGGGCGAAGAAACCGCGGGCAAGCAGGAAGACCAGCCAGCCGAAGACCAAAATCGAGGCGCCGAGATGCACGCCGGGGCTTCCGGTGAGCCAGGTCCCCAGACCGCCGACCAGCCAGACCGTGGCGGTCACCGCAACGAACTGGCCGATGCCACCGGCCAGCGCGAAGAACCCGAGCACCAGCACCGGCACCGTGTTAGCCACCAGATGGGGCCAGCCACCGTGCAGCAGCGGAGCCCACAGCACGCCATCCAGCCCGTCGAGCTGCCGGGGCCGGATCCCCTCCTGGTCGAGGGTGCCGCCGAGGACCGTATCCACCGCCTCCGTGAGATACAACACGCCGGTGAACGCGGCAATGATCATCGCTGCCTGCCCGGGCCGGGCGGGAAGCACCCGCGAACGGGCACGACTTCCGGAGGGCAAGGTCGGCACGTCCACCGAGATTACCCGCGCTCGCTGAGAGAATCCTGTGTCTAGAATGCCGTGCTACGCCCAGAGCTGGCCGTCGAGCCGGGCGGCGGCCTCCTCGAGGTCACCCGAGTAGGCCCCGGTGGACAGGTATTTCCACCCACCGTCGCAGACCACGATCACAATGTCCGCGGCCTCACCGGTCCCTGCGGCCTTCTCCGCGACGGCCAGCGCGGCATGCAGGATCCCGCCGGTGGAGATGCCGGCGAAGATGCCCTCGGTTTCCAGCAGCTGGCGGGTGCGGCGCAACGCGTCGTAGGAGCCGACGGAGAAGCGGCCGGTGAGCACTTCCGGGTCGTAGAGCTCGGGCACGAACCCCTCGTCGAGGTTGCGCAGGCCGTAGACCAGCTCCCCATAGCGCGGCTCCGCAGCGATGATCTGCACGTCGGGCTTGTGCTCCCGCAGGTAGCGCCCTACCCCGACCAGCGTGCCGGTGGTGCCGAGCCCGGCGACGAAATGCGTCACGGTGGGGAGATCGCGCAGGATCTCCGGGCCGGTGGTGCGGTAGTGCGCCGCAGTGTTGGCGGGATTGCCGTACTGGTAAAGCATGATCCAATCAGGGTGCGCGGCGGCCAGCTCCTTGGCCCGCGCCACCGCCTGGTTGGAGCCGCCCGCAGCCGGCGAGAAGATAATCTCCGCGCCGTATGCCTCAAGGAGCTGCCGCCGCTCGATCGAGGTGTTCTCCGGCATCACGCAGACCAGCCGGTAGCCCTTGAGCTTCGCCGCCATGGCCAGCGAGATCCCGGTGTTGCCCGAGGTCGGCTCCATGAGGGTGCAACCCGCAGTGAGCCGCCCGGAGCGCTCGGCGTCCTCGATCATCGCCAGTGCCGGGCGGTCCTTCACCGAGCCGGTGGGGTTGCGGTCCTCAAGCTTGGCCCACAGTCGCACGTCGGACGCGGGTGACAGGTGCGGGAGCCCCACCAGCGGCGGAGCCGCCAGCCACGGCCGGCAGGATGGTGACGTTGTCGCCGTCGTTCACCACGGCCGCCAGGCCCCCGGTGAAGCGCACGTCCTCGTCATTGACGTAGACATTGACGAAGCGGTGCAGGGATCCCTCTTTCACCAGCCGGGCCTTGATCCCACCGTACTGGCTCTCCAGGTCCTCGATCACCTCACCGACGTTGGAGCCCGATGCCTGCACGGACTTCTCGCCACCGGTGTGGGTGCGCAGGATGGTAGGGACGGAGACGGTGACAGCCATTGTCGGATCCTCCTGTAGGTGCGGGCGACTCCACCAGTGCCTCTACGCGCAACCACCCCATTTCATTCCGAGGACGGTGCGCTGGTCAGTGCGCGTCGGGGACGTCGTCGGCGCCGGTATGGGAGAACATGTAGGACTCGACAACCTCGACCAGCTCCTCGATGACCTCGCCGTCGATGATGCGGTAGGAACGCAACTCGTGGGTGTCCGGATCGCGGGTGGAGATCAGAACGTAATGCGTCTCGGGCTCCGCCGCGTAGGAGATGTCGGTGCGCGACGGGTATGCCTCGGTGGCGGTGTGTGAGTGGTAGATCACCACCGGTTCCTCGTCCGCAGCCTCCATCGCCCGCCACACTCGCAGCTGCTCGGTCGAGTCGAACCGGTAGAAGGTTGGCGAGCGCTCGGCGTTGACCATCTCGACGAACCGCTCCGGACGGTCGGAGCCGATCGGGCCCGCGAGGACACCGCACGCCTCATCCGGGTGGTCCCGGCGGGCGTGTGCGACCATCGCGTCGACGAGGTCGCGGCGGATGGTCAGCACCCCTTCATCCTACGTGCCCGAGACCGCCTGGATCAGGGACTCTTGCACCCAGGTCAGCCAGTGGTACACCCCCAGGTGCGGCGCGCGGGGGTCCTCGGGGGGAAGCTCGTCGGGCATGTCCTCGGTGACGTCGAGCACGGTGCCCAGTGCCAAGCGGACGTCGTTGAGCGCAGAAAGCCACGCTTGCGCCTGTTCGTCGGACAGCCGTACCCGGCCGCCCCGGGCCGGACAGGTGTCCAGGACGACAGCGGCCACTCCGTCCTTGACGGCCAGCAACTCGGGCTCGTGCAGCGCGCGCAGGCCGCCGGACAGCGTGGCGTCGTCGCGGTGGAAATCGGGCAGCAGGCGGGCCAGCACCCGGTCCTCGGGAGCGGTCGTGGGGCCGGCGGTGATGCCGGTGATCTCGGCGAGCTCGTCCTGCGGGGTTGCCGCGCCCCGTGCCCCCAGCATGTCGCGGACCTGACCGATCAGCCCGCGCAGCAGCCCGGCCTCCCGCTCGGACAGGACGGTCGTCACGAGCCCCCGGCTGCGCCGCCAGCCGTTCATGCGTCCCGCTGCATGGTCGCCCAGAGCCCGGCGCCGTGCAACTTCGCGACGTCGACCTCTACCTTGTCCCGGGAGCCCCGGGTCACCACTGCTCGACCCTTGTGGTGCACATCGAGCATCAGCTTGGTCGCCTCGTCCCGGCTGTACCCGAAAAGCTTCTGGAATACGTAAGTGACATAGGACATCAGGTTCACCGGGTCGTTCCAGACGATCGTCAGCCACTGCCGGTCCTCGGTTCCGGCCTCGTCCACCGCTGGGTCGACCTGGGTCTGCTCCAGTTCGACGGGTGTAGTCATGCCCCAATGTTCCCACCACGGCCAGCCATACGCTCTGGAGATGCCCACTGCGCACGGGGACAGCACCGCACTGCTCACCGACCAGTACGAGCTGACGATGCTCGCCAGTGCGCTGGCTGCCGGCTCGGCCTTCCGACGCTGCACGTTCGAGGTCTTCGCCCGCGGGCTGGGTGGCCACCGCTACGGCATCGTCGCCGGTGTCCCCCGGCTGCTCGACGCCGTGGCCCGGTTCCGGTTCGGCGACGACCAACTGGCGTTCCTGGCCCGCATGCTGGACCAGCGCACCCTGGACTGGCTGGCCAGCTACCGGTTCCGCGGCGACATCGACGGTTACCCCGAGGGCGAGCTGTACTTCCCCGGCTCCCCGGTGCTGGCCGTCACCGGCAGCTTCGCCGAGGCAGTGGTGCTGGAGACACTGGTGCTCTCGGTGCTCAACCACGACTGCGCGGTGGCCGCTGCAGCGGCCAGGATGGTGGGCGCGGCTGGGGACCGCCCGTTGGTGGAGATGGGCGGTCGCCGCACCCATGAGGATGCCGCGGTGGCAGCGGCCCGCGCGGCCTACCTGGCCGGCTTCACCGCGACGTCCAACCTGGCCGCCGGGCGACGCTACGGCATCCCCACCACCGGCACCGCGGCGCACGCGTTCACCCTGCTGCACGACAGCGAGGCGGACGCCTTCGCCGCGCAGGTCGAGGCGCTGGGCACGGACACCACCTTGCTGGTGGACACCTACGACATCACGCGGGGCATCGCCACCGCGATCGAGGTCGCCGGACCGCGGCTGCGGGCGATCCGGATCGACTCGGGAGATCTCGGGGAGCTGGCCCGGCAGGCTCGTGCGCAACTCGACCGGCTGGGTGCGCCGGACGTGCAGATCGTGGTCTCCGGCGACCTGGACGAGTACTCGATCGCCGCGCTGCGCGCCGAGCCGGTGGACTCCTACGGGGTGGGCACCTCGGTGGTGACCGGCTCGGGCGTGCCGACCGCCAGGATGGTCTACAAGCTGGTCGAGGTCGACGGCCGACCGGTAGCCAAGTGCAGCGCGTCCAAGACCTCTCGGGGCGGGGCCAAGAGCGCCCTGCGCCGCTACAAGCCCAGCGGCACTGCCGTTGAGGAGGTGGTCTTTCCGCGTGGCCGGAAGCCAGAGCCCGGGAAGCACGATCGGGGGCTCCCAGTGCCGCTGCTGCGGGAAGGTCACCCGGTCGGCCCGCCAGACACGCTGCAGCAGGGGCGCGAGCGGGTCCGAGCTGTGCTGGGCAGCCTGCCCGTCGACGGACTCAAGCTCTCCCCCGGCGAACCCGCCATCCCCACGGTGTTCGTCTGATCCGCCGTGCGTCGGACAGCACTGTGACCGAGCGGCGGGCGCAACGATGTAGCGTGAGCCGCCGTGTCGGCTCCCACCACGGCTCCGAACGTCGCTGTGCCCGACGTCGGGGCACTGCTCGCGGCGGCGGTGCACGCCGTGGGTGGCACCGACCGGCCAGGTCAGGCCCTGATGGCCGACGCGGTCGACCGGGCGATCCGCACCGGGGAGCACC
>DATHTJ010000173.1:0-6314 GCA_035463315.1 Pseudonocardiaceae bacterium | reverse complement strand
AAGCCCGGCGGTGACGGCGTCGCAGACGTACTCGAAGTGCGGGGTGCCGCCTCGGATCACCACCCCCAGCGCGACGACGGCGTCGTGGTGCCGGGCCAGTTCCTGGCACACCACGGGCAGCTCGACGGCACCGGGCACCCGCACCACCGTCGGCTCGACGATTCCGGCCTCGGCAGCGGCAGCACAGGCCCGGTCCAACAGCGACGTGGTAATGCGCTCATGCCAGCGAGTCGCGGCGATGCCCAGTCCCAGCTCCGCGCAGCGCGGGACTTCCAGCGTGGGCTGGCCGGTTGCGCTCATGGCCACGCTCGATCGAGAGAAATGGTCCCAGTAGGGTCCAGGCCATCGAGATCGTGGCCCATCCGGTCGCGCTTGGTGCGCAGGTAGCGCAGGTTTTCCGGGTTAGGCCGGATGGGCAGCGGGACCCGCCCGGTGATGGCCAGGCCGTACCCCTCCAACCCGGCCCGCTTGGCCGGGTTGTTGGTGAGCAACCGCATCGAGCGCACTCCGAGATCCACCAGGATCTGCGCCCCGGTGCCGTAGTCACGAGCGTCGGCCGGCATGCCCAGGGCAAGGTTGGCGTCAACGGTATCAGCGCCGGCGTCCTGCAGTTGGTAGGCCTGCAGCTTGTGCATCAGCCCGATGCCACGGCCCTCGTGACCGCGCACGTAGAGCACCACCCCGCGGCCCTCGGCGGCGACGGCGGCCAGTGCGGCGTCCAGCTGCGGGCCGCAGTCGCAGCGCAGCGAGCCCAGCACGTCACCGGTCAGGCATTCCGAGTGCACCCGCACCAGCACGTCGGTTCCATCCCCGATCTCCCCGGTGACCAGCGCGATGTGCTCCACACCATCGAGCAGCGAGTCGAACCCGATCGCCCTGAACTCCCCGTGCACGGTCGGAATCCGAGCCTCCGCGACCCGTTCTACCTGCTTCTCGAACCGCCGCCGGTAGGCAATCAGATCCGCGATAGTGATCAGCGCCAAGTCGTGCTCAGCAGCGAAGACCTCCAGCTCGTCTCGACGGGCCATCTCGCCGTCGTCCTTGGCCGAAACGATCTCGCACAGCACGCCGGCCGAGGCCAGCCCGGCCAGCCGGGCCAGGTCCACCGAGGCCTCGGTGTGCCCAGGGCGGCGCAGCACGCCACCCTCCTTGGCTCGCAGCGGTACCACGTGTCCCGGGCGAACGAAGTCGACCGACTTGGCATCCGGGTCGGCCAACAGCCGGATGGTGCGGGACCGGTCCGCCGCCGAGATCCCGGTCGTGACGCCTTCGCGGGCATCCACCGTGACGGTGTAGGCGGTGCCGCGCTTGTCCTGGTTGGTGTGGTACATCGGCGGCAGGTCCAGCCGGTCGCAGTCGTCCCCGGTCAGCGCCACGCAGACATATCCCGAGGTGTACCGGACCATGAATGCCAGCAGTTCAGGGGTGGCCCGGGCCGCGGCGAAGATCAGGTCGCCCTCGTTCTCCCGCTCCTCGTCATCCACCACGATCACGGGGCGCCCGGCGGCCACGTCGGCGATCGCCCGATCAATGCCGGCAAAGGCGCTCTCGGTCATCGTGCCCTCCTCCCCCGCATCATCATCCCCCAGGCCCACCGCTACCGGAGCCAAGATGTGGCCAGGCCAACCTCTCGACGTACTTCGCGATCACGTCAACCTCGATATTCACCAGCTCACCGACAAGTCGGGTGCCCAGGGTGGTCAGCTCTCGTGTCGTAGGGATGAGGCCCACGGAGAAGTCGTTGATACCTGCCTCGATCACGGTGAGGGACACCCCATCCACGGTGATGGAGCCCTTCTCGACCACGTAGCGGGCCAGCGCGGCGGGCATCCCGATCCGGACCAGCTCCCATTGGACAGATCCCGATGTCACGCTGCGGGACAGCACGGTCCCGGTGCCATCGACGTGACCCTGCACCAAGTGCCCGCCGAGCCGGTCGCCCAGCTTCGCCGCCCGCTCCAGGTTCAGCCGGTCGGAGATCCGGGCCGGACCCAGGCTGGAGCGACGCAGTGTCTCACCGATCACATCGGCGGTGAACACCTCGCCGTCGACGTCGACCACGGTCAGGCACACCCCGTTGACCGCGATCGAGTCACCGGGCCGCGCGTCGGAGCTGACCAGTGGCCCACGGATGACGAATCGCGCCGCGTCGGGCCGCTCCTCCCGCCCGACGAGTTCCCCGCGTTCCTCAACGATGCCGGTGAACACGGCTCAGCCCTCCTGGGCCGTACACCTCACCGGCCGCCGCATGCGCGGGCCTGGGCCCGTAGCGACTCAACGGCCAACGCCGGGTCGTCAGCTCCATACACTGCTGAGCCGGCAACGAAGCAGTCCACGCCGGCCTCCGCGGCGGCCTCGATGGTGTCGGCGCTGATCCCCCCGTCGATCTCCACCAGGAGGGTCAGGTGACCGGTGTCCACCAGCCGCCGGGCGGTGCGCACCTTGTCCAGCACCTCGTAGATGAACGACTGCCCGCCGAAACCGGGCTCCACGCTCATCACCAGCAGCGTGTCGTAGTGCCGCAGCACCTCCACCCAGGGCTCCAGTGGGGTCTTGGGTTTGATCGACAGGCCCGCCTTGGCGCCGGCCGCGCGCAGGTCCTTTGCCAGCTTCACCGGGTCCTGCGCGGCCTCGGCGTGCACAGTGACGTTGTAGGAGCCCGCCTCGGCGTACCCGATCGCCCACCGATCCGGGTTGTCGATCATGAGGTGGCAGTCCACCGGGATGTCGGTGTACTTCATCAGGCTCTGCACCACGGGAAGGCCCAGCGTGAGGTTGGGCACGAAGTGCCCGTCCATCACGTCGACGTGTAACCAGTCGGCGCCCGGTACCGCGTTGGCCTCGTCGGCCAGCCGGGCGAAGTCGGCGGACAGCAGGGACGGCGCAATCATCGGCTGGTGTGCCACGATACGAAGGTATCGCGCCCTCAGCTCAATGGCAGTTGCGGATCGGTGACGGTGAGTTCCAGCCGGTCCTCAACGACTCTGCCACGGACCTCCTGGCCGCCTCTAAGGTCGCCGGCGAGCAGCATGCGGGACAGTTTCCGGTCCAGTTCACGCCCGATGGCCCGGCGCAGCGGCCGAGCCCCGAACTCGGGCTGGTAGCCACGGTCGGCGATCCAGTCGATGGCGTGGTCATCGAGGCGCAGCGTGATGTCCTGCGCGCGCAGCCGCTGCCGGGTCTGCTCCAGCAGCAGTTCGGTGATCGTGCGCAGCCGCGGCCGATCGAGGCCACGGAACAGGACGATCTCGTCGATCCGGTTGAGGAACTCCGGCCGGAAGTGCCGCCGCACGCTGGCCATCAGTGGTTCCCGCACTTCCTCGACTGACCGCCCAGCGCTGGTCGCGGCCAGCAGATGGTCAGCACCGAGGTTGCTGGTCATGATGATCACGGTGTTGGCGAAGTTCGCGGTCCGGCCCCGCGAGTCGGTCAGCCGACCGGCGTCGAAGACCTGCAGCAGGATGTTCGAGACGTCGGCGTGCGCCTTCTCGATCTCGTCCAGCAGCAGCACCGTGTACGGGGTGCGGCGGACGGCCTCGGTGAGCTGGCCGGCCTCCTCGTGGCCGACGTAGCCAGGTGGGGCGCCGATGAGCCGCGACACGGTGTGCTTGTCCTGGTATTCGCTCATGTCGATGCGGACGAGCCGCTCCTGCGCCCCGAACAGGGCCTGCGCCAGGGCCCGGGCCAGCTCGGTCTTGCCGACACCAGTGGGGCCGAGAAACAGGAACGACCCGACCGGCCGGTCCGGGTGGTTGAGACCGGCCCGGCTGGACCGGACCGCGTCCGCGACGGCCTCGATCGCCTCATCCTGCCCGACGACCCGCTGCCGCAGCTGCTCCTCGAGATGCAGCAGCCGGTGCCGCTCCACCTCAGTGAGCTGCGCGACCGGGATACCGGTGCCGCGCGCGACGATGTCCGCCACGTCGTCAGCGCTGACCTCCGGCGGGCGCATCGGGCCGGCGTGGGCACTGTCCAGCTCCACGATCGCCAGGTCGAGTTCCCGGGTCAGCGCCTCGGCCCGCTCGTAGTCCTCGGCATCAACCGCGATGTCCTTGGCCCGGGTGAGTTGCTCGACGCGCTGCTCGAGCGCTCGGGTGTCCTCGCTCGGGGCCTCGGCTCGCAACCGGACCCGCGCGCTAGCCCGGTCGATCAGGTCGATCGCCTTGTCCGGAAGGAAGCGGTCGGTCAGGTAACGGTCAGACAGCCGGGCGGCGGCGTCGGTGGCTTCGTCGGTGATACACACCCGGTGATGCAGCTCGTAGCGCTTGCGCAGGCCACGCAGGATGGCGACAGTGTCCTCGACGCTCGGCTCGGTGACCAGGATGGGCTGGAACCGTCGTTCCAGCGCTGGGTCCCGTTCGATGTGCCGGCGGTACTCGTCGACCGTGGTAGCCCCGACGACCTGCAGGTCACCTCGGGCCAGCGCCGGCTTGAGCAAGCTGGCGGCGTCCATCGCACCGCCCTCGGCCGCGCCGGCGCCGATCACCGTGTGCAGCTCATCGAGGAACAGCACCACGGTCCGGGCAGCGGCCGTCACCTCGTTGATCACCGCCGTGAGCCGTTCCTCGAACTCACCCCGGTACTTGGTGCCGGCCACCACCCCGGCCAGATCGAGCGCGATCACTCGCCGGTTGCGAAGCGGCTCGGGGACCGCGCCCTCGGCGATCCGCTGCGCGATGCCCTCGACGATCGCTGTCTTGCCGACGCCGGGGTCCCCGATCAGCACAGGATTGTTCTTGGTCCGCCGCGACAGCACCTCGAGGACCTGCTCGATCTCGTCCTCCCGCCCGATGACCGGGTCGAGGCGGCCAGCGCGGGCGGCGGCCGTGAGGTCGCGGCCGTAGCGGTCCAGCTGCCGCGTCGACGTGCTCGGCCTGGTTATCCCGCCAAAGGACTCCTCGAGACCGCCGACCAGCTGGCTCACGAAATACTCGAGCGGGTTGAACCCGGAACCGGATGGCCCATCGGGCATACCGAGCCTCCTCATCCGCCGCACCGGGGGCCGCGGTCTGCGGCACCACCCTTGATAGTGCTCTCGACCCGTCCTCCGCACCATGCGACGGAGTGGCAGACACTGCCCGCCGTAAAGTGAGACCGGTGCGGTGGGGGGCGATCGAGGTAGGAGGGACGAAGGTCGTCTGCCTGGTCGGGTTCGATCCTGACCACATCGTGGTCCAGACCCGGATCCCGACCGGCAAACCGGCCGAGACGTTGGCCCAGGTGCTCGCTTTCTTCCAGCAGGAGGTAGCTTCCGGCGGACCGCTGGATGCGATCGGCATTGCGTCATTCGGCCCGCTGGAGCTGCGCCGATCCCATCCTCGGTATGGGTTCATCACGAGCAGTCCGAAGCCGGGCTGGTCCGACGTCGACATGGTCGGGCCAGTCCGGCGCGCACTGGGCGTGCCGGTGGGGTTCGACACCGACGTCAACGGGGCCGCACTCGGCGAGGGCCGCTGGGGGGCCGCCCGTGGTCTGGACACATTCGTGTACCTGACCGTCGGCACTGGTATCGGTGCTGGAGCTGTGGTCGAGGGTCGGGTCATCCACGGGCTGGGGCACCCCGAGATGGGCCACCTCAGCGTGCCGCGCCAGCCCGGCGATGACTTCGCTGGGGATTGCCCGTTTCACGCCGACTGCCTGGAGGGCATGGCGAGCGGCGCGGCGATCGCCGCGCGCTGGGGCTGCCCTGCCGAGCAGCTTGACGACGACGAACTCCACGCGGCCGTGCAGCTCGAAGCCGCCTATCTCGCCGCTGGGCTGCGCAACATCGTCTACCCGATCGCACCGCAACGCATCGTGATCGGCGGCAGCGTGACTGGCCTGCCGGGGCTGTTCCCGCTAGTACGCGCCAACCTTGCCGAGGCATTGGCCGGGTATCCGGGCCTACCCGAACACTCTGCTGACGACTTCATCGTCCCAGCGGCGCTCGGCCCACTGGCGGGCCCGGCCGGGGCCCTCGTCCTCGCCGACCATGCCAGCCAACCAAACCTCGAAGGGTTTTGATCGGGCAAGATCGAGGAGGCGAATCATGTCAGGTGACAGCGGTGCTTCACGGCGAGCCGCGATGTACGGCGAAAATGATCTCAGCTCGCTAGCAATCTTCTCGGGCAACTAAGAAGTGACTCTTCATGACCAAGGTTCGGATCGGCCGCTGCACCGCATCACGTGGCGAGGACCCCGTCAACGACGCAGCAGGGCACAGAACATCGCGTCGGTGCCGTGCCGGTGCGGCCACAACTGCACGTGCGGCCCTTCACCGAGCCGGGGCACGCCGGGAAACTGAGGCCTGGCGTCGAGTTGCTCGGCGCGAGTGC
>DATHTJ010000172.1:0-3429 GCA_035463315.1 Pseudonocardiaceae bacterium | reverse complement strand
CGATCTTCACGCTACGAGGAGCCGCTAGTGTGCGTCCAGCCACAGGCGCCGAGGGGAAGCGGTGATCCGCCATGAGCGATGAGCACTCCGACAAGATCAGCGGTCGAGCGGGCGATACTCCGCCTGTGGATCCCGCGCTGTTCTGGCGTGCGGACGTGCGTCGGGTGCTGGCTGCGCTGGACATCGGTGGCTTGTATCGGGTGTTGGGGGATGTTGCTGGGTTCAGTCAGCGGCAGATCGCAGCGTGTGCCGGGCAGTCTCAATCGGAGGTGAGCGAGATCGTCGTGGGCCGGCGCCGGGTGGAGAGCCATGAGGTGCTGGGGCGCATTGCGGAGGGTTTCGATATCCCTCGGGAGTTGATGGGCCTGTCGTGGTGGGGTCCTGGTGGCACCTACTGTGGTGAGGTCCCGGTCACTGAGTCATCGACGGGGGAGGGTGAGGACGTGCGTCGTCGTACTCTCCTTGCCACTACCTCGATGGCGGCGTTTGGTCAGGTGGTGCAGGGTCTGGGTGAGCTGACTGAGCTGGCTCTGCCGACCGGCGGGCCGCTGCCGAAGCGGCTGTGTATGGCGCATGTGCAGGCCGTGCAGGCGGTCACTGAGCGGTTGCGTGGGGTGGCGCGTCAGTTCGGTGGGCAGGCTGAGCTGTTCGGTGCTGCGGTGCAGCACTTCACGCGGTGGATAAATGTTCCCGCCTCCGATGTGGTCAAGACGCGGCTGGCGGTTGCGCTGACGGAGCTGCACACCGAGGCGGGTTGGTGCTGCTATGACTCCGGGGTGGACGGGATGGGGTACTTCGCCCGCGGCCTGCAGCTGGCTGATGAGGCCAGGGACGGTTTTGGGATCGCCAACGCCGCCTGGCACGCCGGGTTGACGATGGTGCGCAGCGGGCATCCCAACGACGCACTCCAGTGCTTCCAGCTCGGGCAGTTCGTGCTTGCGGGGTTCCAGCCCGGTAAGTCGAGGCCGGCGATCCTGCGCGCCGATGACCTCCGGGTGCCGGTCCTCGCCGGGCGGCTCAACCGCAACTCCGCGACCGCGTACGCCCTGCTGGGTAACTCTGAGCAGGCCAAGCGCTGTCTCACCGCGGCGCAGGACGGGTGGGCGCCCCGGGATGCGTTTGCGCAGGCGGGCATGGCGCTTGCAATTGCGGGGATTGAGCTGGACCTGCGCCGGTTCGATATCGCGGAATCGTTCGCCGCGTGCGCGGTGGGCACCTACGGCGAGGGCCACCGCCGGGGCCGGATACAGGCCGAACTTGCTCTCGCCGAGGCGCACGTGCGGGCCGGGGAGCCCCGCGGCCTGGTGCTGGCCCGGCAGGCCATTGAGGCGGTCAGCACCCTGCAGTCCGTTGCCGTGCGACAAGAACGGCTCGTGCCGCTGGCCGCTGCGTTGGAGGCCCGGCCTGGCAACGATGCCAAGGAAATCGCCCGGATAGCCCACCAGGTCGCCGCAACGAGGATGTAGCTGCGCTCGGGCACTCGCTATCCGCACATCGCCGTAGCGTGTCGTCATGAGCCGCCCCCGGGAACTCGCCGCCGGTGGGCGAGCGGTGGAGGTGGAGCCCGCGTGGCTGGCTGGATTTCTAGACCGGTTCGCCGCTGGGCACGGCGGGGCAGTGGCCACCACGGTCACGCCGCATCAGGTGGACGTCACGGCCGTGGACGGCTGGACGGCGTCGGTTTCTGTGCCTTTCGGTTCGTTGTCAGCGCAGTCCGGTCAGCTCAGATGTCCGTTTGGGGGACGTATGGGCCTCTTCCAACGCAGTACGCGGCTCCGGCATCCCGGTGGCTATCGGTTATATGAGGTCGGCGAGATCAATGTTGGCGTTGGCTGAGGACGACATCGATGCGTTCGCATGACCTGGCTGGCAGGACCGGCGAATAGTGTGGTGAGGGCGGCTGCAGGTGTGACTGGTGTTTACGGTCTGTCACAGAACTGGAGTAAGACGCCTGACATGAACCAGGGCATCGAAGGCTTGTGCCGCTTCAATGTCGAGGACCACAGATCGCGCACACATCGCCGTGGCGGCAGCCAGCCTTTCCGGCGGCACGCGGCCCAAGTCCACCAAGTGGAGCGGGTGGTCTGCCGTGTCCATCAGCGCATCAATGGTATGAGGTGGTGGCGGCGGGATTTCCTCAAGTGAGGTGTAAGACGGACGAGGCGGGTCGCCCTCGAAGTGCAGCTCCGGTATGGCACCGCAGGCACGGGTGGTGCCGATGACGACCATGTCATCGCCCAGCACGGGCGCAAGAACCTTGCCGAGCGCTGGGGCTCCGGAGGGCGACAAGTCTCGTTGAATGTGCACATTGTGCGCGCTCACGACGATGCGCTCCTCACGATCGATGATCCAGCGAACGGTGTCGGCCATCAGCTCGTCGCGCGAGTTGCGACCGTTGACGAGGTATTCATCGAGGCACTGGGCGCCGAGCGCGCAACGATAGGCAATGTCGTCCCCGCAGACGCTGGCGCGCTCGAGGAGGTTGGCAAGACCGTCTGACAGCCGCTGCCGATCACGAGGAGTCATAGCCTGATAGCGGACGGCCGCCTGGAACTGCTCGCCGAGATCAGCCAACGCTCGAAGGGCCTCATCCTCCGAGCATGGCGCCAGGCGGGCCAGGCAGGCTTCGACGGCCGGACGCGGTGTTGCGAAGGAGCCGGGTGCGTCCATACCGTAGAAGCGCACCGTGCGCTCGTGCTGAGCGTTCCAGTCGCGCATCCAGCGTAGTTGGGCGCGCATCTCCGCACACTCACCGAATCCGTAGGTGATCCCGGTAGTGGCGATCTGGTCCAGCTCACCCGCTCCACCCGACACCCAGTCGTTCACCGCTAGGCCCTCGGCAAAGCCGGATTCCATGACAAACGCCGAGAAGCCGAGTTCGGCCGTCAGGAAGCGAAACACGCGATCTTTGAGCCGGTAGTACTCGGACACACCATGCGCGCTCTCCCCAAGGCACACGACACGAGCATCGCCGACGAGATCACGCAGGGCTGCGAGATCGGACACGTCGGAATCCGCAGGATCCAGGGTGCGCAGCGGTACCGCGACCTCGCGCATCGAATTCGTCATGTCGTCGGTTTACCGCAGGGAGCCAGTGGCGAGCAGGCCGCCGTCCACCCGGATGGTCTCGCCGGTGATCCAGGAGGCGGCATCGGAGACGAGGAACGCGACAAGCCCGGCGACATCGGCGGGCGTGCCCAGCCGACCCATCGGGTAGGCCTTGGCGACCTGCTCCTCGCCGCGGGCGTACAGCGCGGTCGCGAATTTCGTCTTCACCACCGCGGGGGCCACCGCGTTGACCCGGATCGAGGGGCCGAGTTCCCAGGCCAGCTCCTCGGTGAGCCGGATCAGTGCCGCCTTCGACATCCCATAGGCTCCGATCGTCCCGGTGGAGCGCAACCCCGCGACCGAGGCCACGTTCACCACCGC
>DATHTJ010000171.1:0-4236 GCA_035463315.1 Pseudonocardiaceae bacterium | reverse complement strand
GTCCATTTTCAGGGCCGCCAGGTGGCTGTGCTACGCCCGGGCAATCCAGCCTTCACCTTCGGGCGAGGTGACGACCGCACGTTGCGGTTCGGTCATGACAGTATCCATGGCGGCCCTGACCTGCACATCTCCCGTCACGCGGGCTCAATCCGGTACGGCGGCGGGCTGTGGGTTGTCTACAACGACAGCGAACGTCGCCCATTCGACGTGATCGTGCGGGGGGTGCCCAATCCGTTGCCGCCGCGGACCGCGTCGGACTCGCACTCGCGTTGGGCGGTCAGCCCGCCCGGTCTGGAGATCCGGGTCGGCGCGCCGTCCGGGCGGTACCTGTTCTCGGTCAGCATCGACGACCCACGGCCGCCGGTGGTGGAGTCCCCGGGACACAACGATCCCAGCACCCGCCCGCTGCGGGAGCCGACTGGCCACGAACGGTTGCTGCTCGCGGCCAAGTTCCTGGCGTTGCCCGATCCCGGCGACGCGGTCGGCAACCGGGAGGCCGCCGAGTACGCCTCCGCCGTACGTCCCCACGACAAGCCGGTGACCGAACGGGCTGTCGAAGACTGCGTGGGTAGGTGGTGCAAGAAGTTGCAGGAACTCGGCGTCACCGGGATCAACGGCCGCGACAACATTAACCAGTTGGGTCGCCAGCTGCTCGCGTGGGGGTTCCTGTGCCAAGAGGACCGCAAGCAGTTGCGCCCCGATCGCCCGTAGTTATGTGAGGGCTGCCCTCTGGCCCCGAATAGCTGCGGAGCGCTTTACTGGCCAGCGACGGAAAGACTTACGCCGGGCGGCGTCTCTCTGAGGAGGGAGCATGGAAAATTTTACTTTGACCGTTCTGGTGGCAGTCATCTTGGTGAGTTTTGGCGTGCTCATAGGGTGCACTCTCAGTGAGCGGATGCTCGATGCGCGAGAGAGACGGCAAGCGGCAGTGCAACGCTCTCTGAATGAACAATGGCAAGCGCTTGAGGCGGCCAGGGAAACGATTGTTCATTAACGAAGAGGTGAGCCGCAGTGGGCTCAGCTATAACACTGTTTGCCACTCACGGGTGCCGCAGGCACCCGAGAGCGGCGTCGTGGAGCAGGCCGTTGGAGGACAGGGCGGTGCCGCTGTCGTAGCGGGGAAGCCCGTCGAGGTCGGTGAAACGGCCGCCGGCCTGCTCGACCAGTACCTGCGCGGCGGCCACGTCCCAGGGGTTGACGACCGGCTCGGCGGCCAGGTCGATCGCCCCTTCGGCGACCAGGCAGTGGTGCCAGAAGTCGCCGAAGGCCCGGTTCTCCCAGCAGGCGTCTACCAGTGCCAGGTAGGACTCCCGACTGCGGTACTGCACCCAGGTGCCCAGATGCGTGGTGGACACGTAGGCATCGGTGAGATCACCGACCGCAGACACCGTGATGGCTCGGGTGCTTCCGTGCGCATCCTGGGTGTGCGCCCCCGCCCCGGCGGCGGCCCACCAGCGCCGCTGCAGCGCCGGTGCGCTGATCACCCCGACCACCGGCCGGCCGTGCTCGACGAGCGCGATGAGGGTGGCCCAGACCGGCACGCCGCGCAGGAAGTTCTTCGTTCCGTCGATCGGGTCCAGCAGCCAGATTCGGCCGTCCTGGTCGCCGGTCGGACCGCCACCCTCCTCACCGAGCACCGCGTCCTGCGGCCGCTGCGCCGCCAGCACAGAACGTACGGCGTCCTCGACGGCCAGGTCTGCGTCGGTGACCGGGGTCCGGTCGGGCTTGCGGTCGACCCGCAGGTCCGCCGCACCCGCCCGGTCCAGCGTGATCGTGTCGGCGATGTCGGCCAGGGTGAGAGCAAGGGCAAGATCGGCGCTGTGATCGGTCACAAGACGGATGCTGCCACCCAGCCCTACTCTGGACGTCGTGACCACTGTGCTCCTCGCCGAGGACGACGCCGGCATCGCTGAGCCGCTATCCCGCGCCCTGCAGCGGGAGGGCCATGAGGTGGTGGTGGTCGCTGACGGCCACACCGCGCTGGCCCGCGCCGACCAGGAGGAGGTCGACCTGCTGGTGCTCGACCTCGGCCTGCCGGGGATGGACGGCCTGGACGTCTGCCGCCGGCTGCGGCGGGTGCGCTCCGACGTCCCGGTGCTGATGCTGACCGCCCGAACCGACGAGGTGGACTTCGTCGTCGGGCTGGACGCGGGCGCCGACGACTACGTCGCCAAGCCGTTCCGGCTGGCCGAACTGCTGGCCCGAGTGCGCGCCCTGCTGCGCCGCAGCGCACCGGACGCGCTGGAGGCGGGCGGGGTGCGGATGGACCTCGCCGGCCACCGGGTGCTCATCGAGGGCACCGAGATCGGGCTGGCCAACAAGGAGTTCGAGCTGCTGCGGGTGCTGCTGTCCCGGCCGGGGCAGGTGGTCAGCCGCGAGGAGATCCTGCGCGAGGTGTGGAACGCCCCGGAGCTCAAGAGCTCCAAGACGTTGGACATGCACATGTCCTGGCTGCGCCGCAAGATCGGCAGCGGCCGGATCGCCACGGTCCGGGGGGTCGGGTTCCGCTTCGACGCGTCGTAGAGGAAGTAGCGTGCGGTCGTGCGGTGGAGGATCCTGCAGTCCACGCTGATCGTGGTCGCGATCACCGGCCTGATACTGGGTGGCCCACTGGCCTTTGCTAGCTGGCGGCTGGTGGAGGACTTCACCAGGACCGACCTGCTGACCCGGTTGGAGCAGGTGGTGTCCCGGCTGGACGATCAGAGCTCGTTCAGCCCGATGCCAGCGGATCTGAGCATGGTCGAGCTGGCGCTCCCGCCCGGCGGGCAGCTGGTGGTGGACTCACCGCGGACCGGCCGGTCGGTCCTCGGCATCGATCCGGGACCCGGCGCGGTGGTGGAGTCGCTGCCGCTGGGTCAGCGCGGTACCGCCCGGCTGGCGGTACCCGGGGATGCGATGCGACGCGACCAGCTGCGCGCGGCCGCGCTGGTCGGGTTGCTGGTGGTGCTGTCGGTGGGGATCGGCGCAGCCATCGCCAGCGTGACCGCCCGGCGGCTGGCGGGGCCGCTGAAGGACGTCGCCGATCGGGCCGCCCGGTTGGGAGCCGGGGACTTCCGCCTTGAGCCGGTGCGCCACGGCATCCCGGAGCTGGATCGGGTTGCCGAGCTGCTGGACACCTCCGCGGCCGCGCTGGCCGAGCTCGTCCAGCGGGAGCGCGACCTCGTCGGCGACGTGTCGCATCAGCTGCGCAGCCGGCTGACCGCGCTGCAGCTGCGGCTCGACGAGCTGGCCGCGCACCCGGACCCGGCCACCGCCGCGGAGGCCGAGGCGGCGCTGGAGCAAGCCGAGCGGCTCGGCGCGGTGCTCGATGACCTGTTGCGGGCCACCGAGGAGGCTCGGGCCGCCACCGCTGAGCCGGTGGAGCTGGCCGACCTGCTCGGCCGGGTGGTCACCGACTGGCAGGCGCAGGCCGACGCCGGCCGGCGGCCGTTGCGGCTGCGGGTGGCCGACGGGCTGGTCGCCCGGGTCACGCCCGGCCGGCTGCGCGAGGCGCTCGGAGTGCTGATCGACAACGCGCTGCGGCACGGGGCTGGCGTGGTGACGCTGTCCGCGCGGCCGGGCGGGGTGGGACCGGAGCGAATGGTCGTGGTGGAGGTGACCGACGGCGGCGCGGGGGTGCCCGAGGAGCTGGCCCCGCACGTCTTCGACCGTGGGGTCTCCGGGGCGTCCTCCACGGGCGTCGGCCTGGCGCTGGCCCGGGCGCTGGTCGAGGCCGACGGGGGACGCCTTGAGCTCAGCGCGGCGCGGCCCGCCACGTTTGCGGTGTACCTGCGGGTACCGCGGTGCGAGGAGCCTGCCCCGTCTCCACGGCCGGGCACCGGCGTGGTGCGCTGAAGGGCACACGCTGGTAGCTGTGGCCAGGGTGACGCCAGGGGGTGCCTGCATCGAGTTGCTGGGATGTCACCCCTGGCGGTTAGAAGCATGCGGACTCGGCTTCGCGAGCCCTGCGGACGGCGGATCGGATCCTGCGGCGCTACCGCACCGAGCCTTTTAAGTCGACTGGTTGAGGACCTGGCGGCGCACGTTCTGGTCGGGGAAGACGTACCTGCGGAAGGCCCACCACCGGAACGCCATCGCCGCAGCGGTACCGATCACGTTGGCGCTGGCGAAGTCGGCGGCCTCTTGCGCGAGCAGGCTCACCGCCGGGACCTGCAGGTCCAGCACGTACCGCGAGATCCACAGTGGGGTGGCGTTGATCACCAGTCCGATGCCGCAGACCAGGAAGAACAGCGTCGC
>DATHTJ010000170.1:0-14167 GCA_035463315.1 Pseudonocardiaceae bacterium | reverse complement strand
GATGCGTGGGTCCAGCCGATCCCATCAGCAAACGTCGCAGCGGTGCCCGCCAGCTCCTTCATGAACAGATCGTCGCCCCTGGTGTACCACGGATCAGCGCCATGTTCACCAGCACCGGGATCGGTCGATGGGTTGGGCGGTGGGCCGGGTATCTGCGGGGTCATGACTCCTTGAGCCGCCCCAGCTTCGGCGGCTGCGGCCAGCGAGGTTGCCCCACCATCGTGGATCTCACCGCGCCCGATTCTGCCCAGTACATCCGCCAGCGAGTTGTCGATCTCCTCGGCGCGAGTGAGAATCTGCTGCACCCTGTCCAGCAGTTCTGTCTTGATCTTCTCGCGTTCCTGCCTTATCGCGTCGGCTTGCTCGGCGGGTACGTCGGGAGGCAAACCGGGATCCACGACTTCGCCCGTGTCGCTGATACTGAGACCGTAAGCTTGCGCGAGGCCGTCGGCCTCCGAGACCAGGTTGTTCAGTCCCGTCACGCCATCCGATGCGGCCATCAAGGCAGTGCGTGCCGCGGCCGCTCCGGCGACGATGTGTTCCATGCCATCAGCGAGTTGGGCTCGCTTGATGGCGGCGGCGTCGGCCGCCAGCCCGTGCCAGTCAGTCGGTTTCGAGGCCTGGTTCAGCTCGTCTGCGAGCCAGGGCAAGGTGTCCGAGCGGGCTTTGAGTTGTTGTTCGGCGCCATCCAATGGTCCCGGCAGCCAACGACGCACGTCCCCGTAGCCGGCCATCAGAACGGTCTCACCCCGCCCAGGTAAACGGTACTCAGGTCGGCTTCAGCGGCGTCATCACTCGCGGCGTAGCGATCGGCCGAGGCCGACATACCCTGCCCGAGCCTCTGTGCGTCGGCACTCCAGCGCTCGATCTGATCAGTCCAGGCGTTCGCTGCCCCCGTTGCGGCCTGTGTGCTACGGCTCCCTGGCAGGGCATCGGCTACCCCGGTGAGTGTCCCGGCCAGATCCACCGCACCCGCCTGCTTCCCGGCGCTTTCAGCAGCATCCCCGGCCTTGCGCAGTGCGTCGATGATGACCTGGTAGCCGCTCATTGCTCCCCACCTATTCCCGGCCTGATGGACGGCCGCCCACGTTATGCACATGGCACTGTCGCAGACACACCGGGATGTCGCGCAGCACGGTCACGTCCCCAGCGGGTTGAAGCCGGCGGGGAGCTCCAGCCGGTGCGCGCTCATGAACCCGGTGTCGGCGAGCAGCTCCCGGGTGGGCCCGTCGGCGACGCGTCACCGCTCGCTAGCGACAACCGGTGTGGTGGGCGGTCAGCGTCCCCCTGGGCTTCTTCAGGTCCTACTACTAAAGCTTGTGAATAAGGCTCCATGCGCGAGCTGACGGTGCAACGAAAGGACCCGCGTGACCACACCGAACGACACGACCGACACACCGGGTGCTGTGCCGCCGCCGGTGCAGATGATGCAGCTGCTGTATGGCTCCTTGGTGCCTCACCTCGTCACCGTGGTTGCCGAGCTCGGCGTGGCCGATCTCGTGGCTGATCAGCCCCGACCCGTCGCGGAGCTGGCCGGGAGCACCGGCACGAACCCCGACGCCCTGTACCGGGCGCTGCGCACGCTCGCCAGCCAGGGAGTGTTCACCGAGGTCACTTCCCGCACGTTTGGGCTGACTCCGCTGGCGGCCACGCTGCGCACCGGCGTGTCGGGCTCGCTGCGGGACTACGCGCGCTACTGGGGGCTCCCTGAACGGCAGCGGGCCTTCGCTGAGCTGGGCTACAGCGTGCGTACCGGTCGCTCCGCCTTCGAGCATGTCCATGGCATCGACTGGTGGTCTTATCTGACCGCCAACCCCCAGCGGGGCGCGCTCTTCAACGATGCCATGGGCTACCTGGCCCGCCAGCTCCACGCTACGGCGCTCGAGGCATACGACCTGTCAGACGTGCGCCGGCTGGTCGATGTGGGCGGCGGGCACGGCCACCTGGTGTCCACGATCGTGCGGCGTTACCCGGGCCTGAGCGCGGTGGTGTTCGACCAGCCCCACGTCGTGGCCGGCGCCGAAGCGGTGCTCGTGGAGGCCGGGGTCGGTAACCGGGTGGAGCTCGTGGGCGGCGACTTCTTCGACTCGGTACCCGTCGGCGGCGACGCGTACGTGCTGTCGATGATCCTGCACGACTGGAGCGACGCGGAGGCCGCGGCCATCCTGGGCAACGTGCGCGCAGCGATGGATCCGGCCGGGAGGGTCCTGGTGATCGACACCGTTATCCCCGACGGAGACACTGCCCACTTCGGAAAGCTGATGGACATCGTCATGCTTGCGTGTTTCACCGGCCGTGAGCGGACCGAGGCCGAGTTCGCCGCCCTGTTCGAGTCCGCCGGGCTGCGCCACTCCGAGACCAGGACGACCTCGTCGCCAACCAGCGTGATCGTCGCCACGCCGGTCGGCGATTAGCTCAGCGGGGTGAACAGCACACCTGCCCGGAGCACGTCCTGCGCCCAGCCCCGGTTATGGGATGTGCATCCACGCGAGCTCGCCCGGTTCGGGGATGTCCTGCCGGGCTTTGACGTCGTCTCGTACCCGGGTGAGCCACTCGTCCTGCGTCCCGTTCCAGGGTTGAAAACCAGAGCCGTGCTCGGTGAGGTCGCCGAGTAATACTCCCCGTTGAAACAGGTCCCGCAACATCGTGCCGGTGAAATCAGTGATCTCCTCCAAGCTGGCGCCGGCTCCGATCGTGTTGCTAGCGGAGACGAAGACGTTATGGATAGGAACCCAGTCATCGCGGGCATACTCACTGAGATAGTCCAGATTCTCCTGGTACTTCTCGGATGGTGTGCTCATTTTGTGGTCACCTCACATGGAATCTCTTCGTGTCGACGTCGCTGACGTCGTTGATGTCGATGGTTGGACCGCCTGACCTGCTGTAGGTGCGGTACGTGACCGTCTGCTTGGGATCGTCGCTGATTTTCCAGTACTCAACCGTTCCTTTGGGTGTCTGGATCACATTGGTCGGTTCACCGAGCTGATCATGAAAATGTTGGCGAATCTGGTTGAGTTCGTTTTCGTTGATGATGCGCACGCCCTTGCTGTCCGCCACGCCCAGTGGCTTGCCGTGGCTGTCGAGGATGCCTTTGCGCACGACGTCCGCGCGGGCCTCTGGGGTGGTCGTGGGTTCGTCAGGTTTACGTCCGCCTGATGTTTCGGTGCCACTGTGCTCGTCGTCGGACTTATGGCCGGGCGCCCCCTTGAGGAGTTTGCCGACGGCGCCGCCGATGACGGCGCCCCCAAGGATCTGACCGATAGCCCGGCCGGGATGGCCATTGACCCAGTCATCCCAGGCGACCGCGCCTTTGACGAAGTCGACCGGGTGGGTGACCGAGTGCCAGATACCTTGGGCCGAGGCGAGCAGACTGTCGGTGTAGCCGTCGGCGTCCCAGATCCCTCGGATCGGCAGTATGTCCCAGACCGTTTTCGCAAGCCCGCTGACCGCGCTCCACGTCCCTTCGCCCAGATCGCTGAAGAAGTCACCGAGCCAGTTACGATGCTTCGGGGCTGCCGCTGACTCGGCGCGCAAGGTGGCAGCGGTGCGGTCACCCGCCTCGATGAGCTGTTCACGGGCACGGTTGAGCGTGTCTTGGGCGGCCTGCCGGATGGCCTCCCCAGGGTCGCGCAACGGTGCGGCCTGAACCCGAGCCGGGTTGCCGGAAGCGGCGTTGGCCTGGTTCTGTGCCTCGGCCTGGGCAATCTCCTGATCGTGTTGGCTCTTAGCTGCCGCGGTGGCGTTCTGTCCCTGCTCCCACTGCCGGATTGCCTCGCCTGCTTGGCCTTGTGCCCAGCGCAGCGTCTCCGCGTACGCCTCCAGCACCACGGCACCCGTGTCCAAGGAATCGCCGGCTTGTAACCACTTGACCGGTTCGTAGCTGAACTTGTCGTGGAAGGCGTCGGCGGCTGGGCCTCGCCACGCCCCGGTATCGATCCGCTTGAGTCCCTCTCCCGTGTCGGCCGTCGCTTGTGCGCGCCCGCGCAGCACCCGCGCGTTCTCCACTATCGCATCGGGGGAACCCGGAATGAGGGATCTCGGGTCGGTGGTTTCGCCCAGCTCAGCCATCTATGCCTGCCATGCCGGGATCGGCGGTCATGGCCCGTGCTGCGGCCTCATCCACGCTTCGGTAGGTGTTCGCGACCCGCGTCAGGCTGTCACCGATGGCGTCCGCGTCATCGGTGAGTACATCCAGGCCGTCACTCCAACTGACGCAGAAGTCCATCAACGCGTCATGGACACCAGCGTGGCCGTAGAGTGTGACGTCGCCGCACAACCCGCGCAGCTCGAAAGTGTCCTGGTCGCGCACGCTCTGGGTGATCCCCCTGGCCGCGCTGTCCAACGCGTCGATCTCGACATGAAATCCAGGTCCGTCCAGACTCACCTCGGCCCCTCCCACTCGTCCTCGGTGCGGCGGTGAAGAGTTAAGCGTGGTTACTCCGGAAGCGTGGCTGAACCCTGTGCAGCCACCCCGGTCCGATGTTCATGACGCAGTTGGCGGGACCATCCGCGACAGCACGGGCACCCGGTGATCATCCCCAGGATCGAGTATCAGCCCGATACCCTGCGGCAGTTGTGCGAGCAGGTCGGTGCCCGTGGTCGAGAAGAACTGGCAGTCACCAGCGTATGCCGCCAACCGCCCTACCGTCGAGAACACCAACGTCCACCGACCTCGACCGGGTATCTCCGCCGCCCACACCCCTGGGCGGTCCGGCATCACCCCGAACACCGTTGCCTGGGCGAACACCGCCACAAACTCGTCCGGTCGGCAATGCCCTGTCATCACCGCGCGCGCAGCCGCCACCACCCGCGGAACTTCCGACTCCACACCGCCCTCCACATCGGCCGATGGTAAACGACCTATCACCACCCGCCGGGGCACACCGATGTCCGACCGACGCAAGCCCCAGCGGCGCATCAGGCGCCCAGCGGGTTGAAGCCGGCGGGGAACTCCAGCCGGTGCGCGCTCATGAACCCGGTGTCGGCGAGCAGCTCCCGGGTGGGCCCGTCGGCGACGATCTGCCCGTGGTCGATGATCAGTGCGCGCGGGCACAACTCCAGTGCGTAGGGCAGGTCATGGGTGACCAGCAGTGTCGTCATGCCGAGTCGCTTGATCAGGTCGGCGAACTCCCGCCGGGCTGCCGGGTCGAGGTTGGCGGTGGGCTCGTCGAGCACCAGCACCTCGGGGTGCATGGCCAGCACGGTGGCCACCGCGGCGCGCCGGCGCTCGCCCAGCGACAGCCGGTGCGGTGGGCGATCGGCGGCATCGGCCAGACCGACGTAGGACAGCGCCTCGGTGACCCGGGACTGCAACGCGTCCCCGGACAGTCCCAGATGGGCGGGCCCGAAGGCCACGTCGCGCCCGACGGTGGGGGTGAACAGCTGGTCGTCGGGGTCCTGGAAGACCACGCCGACCCGCCTGCGGACCTGGGTCAGCGTGCGCCGCCCCACCGCCACACCGCCGATGGACACTGACCCCGCCGACGGCGTGAGCACCCCGTTGAGCTGCAGCACCAGTGACGTCTTGCCCGCACCGTTCGGGCCGAGCAGGGCGACTCGCTCACCGGGCTCGACGCGCATCGAGACGCCGGACAGCGCCTGCCTGCCGTCCGGGTAGGCGAAGTCGAGATCCCGCACCTCGATCGCGGGGACGCCGCCCGCAGGACGAGAGCCGGCAAACCGCCCGCGACGGATCTGCGGCGCGGGAGCGGGCGCGCGGGTGGCCCGCCGGGCCCGCCGCCGGCCCATGGCCGGGCCGTCACCGTGCGGGGTCAGCGAGATCGGCGTGCCCACTTTGGACTCGTACCCGGGCAGCTGGACCCGGTAGGCGCACAGATCGCAGTTCATCCGCACGTCGCCGTCCCGCGCCTCCCGGTAGCGCTGCAGCACCAGCTGGGCCAGCCGCGGGTCGGGCCCCAGGTGGCCGGCGCCGCGGACCTCGACCTCGGGGTGGTGCTGAGCCCACTCGGCGGCCTCGGCGTAGATCCGGTCCCGCAGCACCCCAGGGAACAGGAAGAACGGCGCGACCACCGCGGTCGCGGCGCCGAGGCGCCGCAGCCGTTCCAGCGCCTCGGGTACCGACGGCATCGCGACCGACACGAACCCGGGCTCGACGGTGCCCAGCCCACGCCCATCGGCGAGTAACCGGCCGATCTTCCACAGGTCCGCGCAGGCATCCGGGTCGCTGGACCCTCGCCCGATCAACGCCACCCCCAGCTTCTCCGGGTCGGCGTCACCGGCGGCCTCCCGGATCCGATCCGCCGCTACCTCCAGCACATGAGGCTCGATACCCAGGTCGCGAGCCAGCGAGAAGCGCACCCCCGGGTGCCGGGACCGGGCCCGGCCCAGCGCCGCCGGGCCGTCGTTCTTCAGGTGCCCGGCGGACAGCAGCACCAGCGGCACGCTGACGATCTCGGTGGCGCCGCGGACCACCAGCTCGTCGACGGCCTCATCGACGGTGGGTGAGGCCAGCTCGAGGAAGCCGAACCCGGTCAGCAGGTCACCGGTGACGGCCCGGATGGTCTCGGCCAGCGCCCAGAACTCGTCCACCCCGTCGGCGTCGCGGCTGCCGTGCCCCACCACCAGCATCGCTGTGCTCACGCCAGGATCGTCCCTGCGACAGCCAACATCGGCAGCGCAAGGGCCACAGCCCAGGCGGTGCGAGACGCGGGGGTGCCGGTCAGCGCGGGCGGCAGCGCCCCGGTGTAGCCGCGGGACGCCATCGCGAGGTACACCCGTTCGCCACGCTCGAAGCTGCGGACCACCAGCGCGCCGAGGCCGGTCGCCACGTCGCGGACCTGCCAGAGCCAGCGGGGGTCCCCGCCCCGGCAGACCGCGGCAGTGCGCATCCGGGCCAGCTCAGCGAGCAGCACCTCGGTGTAGCGCACCATGAACGCCGCGACCGCGGTGAACACCCGAGGCACCCGTAACCGCTCCAGCCCGGTGATGATCTCCGGCAGCGGCGTGGTCGCGGCCAGGATCCCGGTGGCGAGCAGCCCGAACGTCGCCTTGAGCGCGATAGCCGCCGCGGCGTGCAGCCCAGGCACCGACAGGTCCACCCCGAGCACGGTCAGCTGCGGCGGTGCGCCTAGCACCGGCAGAGCCAGCACGAACAGCAGGAACGGCACCTCGACCACCAGCCGGCGCAACAGGATCAACGGCGGCAGCGCAGCCACTGTGGCGACGGCGGACAGCAGCAGCAAGTACCACAGGTAGGGCCAGTACCTGCCGGCCGGCGTGCTCGCGACGGCCAGCACGAACAGCGCGGTCGCGGCGACCTTGCACTGCGGCGCCAGCCGGTGCACCGGGGTGTCGGCGGGGATCAGCAGCTCGGCGTGCGTCGAGCTCATCTCGTAGCCACCTGCACGAGGTCGGCGCGCAGCGCCAGCAGCCCCCGCACCACCAGCGTGGTGACCAGCCCCTCGAAGACCGCTACCAGCGCGTACACCCCGATTGTCGAGATCGCGACGGTGCGCAGCGGCACCCCAGCGGCACCGCCTACCGCGTACTCCGCAGTGAACAGCACCGCCGCAGCGAGCACCGACACCCCAGCGGCGACTCCAGCGGCCACCGCCGTGCTGGTGGGCCCGCGCGGCAACACCCGTCTCAGCCCGAGCAGCACCGGGTAGCCCACCGCGGCCGGCACCAGAGCCAGGTTCACCACGTTGATCCCGAGCGCGGACACCCCGCCATCACCCAGGAACAACGCCTGCACCACGGTGACCACGGTGATCACCACCGGCCCCAACCACGGGCCGAGCAGCGCCACGGCCAGGGTGCCGCCAAGCAGGTGCCCACTGGTGCCCACCCCGATCGGGATGATCGGGGCATCCAGGACCAGGAAGAACGCGGCGGCGAGACCGGCCAGCGGCAGCTGCCGCTCGGTGACGTCGAGCCCCGCGCGGCGCGTACACACCCCGAGCCCGGCAACGGCCACCACGGCGCCGGCGACCGCGACGGGAGCAGAGACGAAACCGTCAGGAACGTGCACAGCTCGTCCCGTACACGTCCAACCGTGCGACGTCGCCGATCACCACCGTCAGTGGCGGGGCCAGCCGTGGGTCCGGCGGCTCGTCCAGGGTGCCGCGGACAGTGCGCTGATCCGGCCGGGTGGCGGCGCTGATCGCGGCGACGGGGGTGTCGCCGGGCATCCCGCCCGCGCGCAGCGCGACGACCACCCGGCGCAGCGCCGCCCGTCCGGTGAGCAGCACGACGGTGCCGCCCAGGCGGGCGATGGCAGCCCAGTCCACCTCGTCAGGGTCGTCGTTGCCGGCGACCACGGTGAGCGTGCGGGACAGCCGCCGGACCATCACCGGGATCCCGGCTGCCGCCGGTGCGGCCACCGCGGCGGATACCCCGGGCACCACGGCGACACCCACCCCTGCCTCGGCCAATGCGATCGCCTCCTCGCCACCGCGGGACACCACGAACGGGTCGCCGGCCTTGAGCCGTACCACGCACGCACCGGTCCTGCCGAGATCGACGAGCAGCGCGTTGATCTGGTCCTGCGGTGGGGCGGGGGTGGCGCCCTGCTTGCCGACACAGTGCAGGGTGGCCGTCGGCGCGAGTGCCAGGATCTCAGCCATCGAGGCGCGGTCGTAGACGACGTGCTCGGCCTTCGCCAGCAGTGCGGCGCCGCGCCGGGTGAGCAGCTGCGGGTCACCGGGCCCGGCACCCACCAGATGCACGGTCACCTGGCCACCAGCGATCGCGCGGTGACCAGCCAGTCCCCGATCCGGGTAGTGCCCGAGGAACCGACGATGATCATGGTGCGCATACCTGCCCGGCTCGGGTCCAGCTCGGCCAGGGTGGTGAGCTCGACTCGTTCGCCGTCCCGCCCGGCGTCGGTGACCAGCCCGACCGGGGTCTCGCCACGTCGGTGCTCAGCCAGCACCTGCAGGGCGCGGCCGAGCTGCCACGGCCGCCCCGCTGAGCGGGGGTTGTACAGGGCGAGCACCAGGTCGGCGGCTGCTACGGCGCGCAGCCGCGCCTCAACCGATTCCCAGGGACAGAGCAGGTCGGACAAGCTGACGCAGGCGAAGTCGCGGGCCAGCGGGGCGCCGAGCAGTGCTCCCGCCGCGACGGCCGCCGTGACGCCAGGTACCACCTGCACCGCAGGACGGCGCTGCGCCGGCATCGCGGCGACGGTGGTCAGCGCCAAGGCGGCCATGCCGTAGATCCCGGCGTCCCCGGAGGACACCAGGGTGACCCGGACGCCGTCGGCTGCGGCATGCACGGCGTCCACCGCACGCTGCTCCTCTGCGCCCATCGCACCTGGCACCAGCGTCTGGTGTGGGCCGGTGAGGTCGGCGCACGCCTCCAGGTAGCTGCTGTAGCCGAGGACCACCTGCGCGTCCCGGACGGCGTCCTCAGCGGCGCGGGTGCGGTGCGCGGGACCGCCCGGTCCCAGCCCGACGACGGTGAGCGTGCCGGTCACGGCAGCCCGCTTGTCACGGCAGCCTGCGCTTGGTAGCGGGGATGGCCCGTCCGGTGGTGCTACCCGGCACCGACCGGCGGCGGCAACCGTGCGAGTAGGTGGGGTCATAAAGCCGGCTGCGACCGCCCGCGCCGGACAGTGCCGGCCCGACCAGCACCAGTGCGGCGGTGCGGATCCCGGACTCGACCAGCGCGTCGGCCAGGTCGTCCACCGTGGTAGTGATCACGGTCTCATCCGGCCAGCTGGCCTTCGCGACGATGATCGCGGGGGTCTGCGGCGGGTAGCCGGCCAAGAGTTCCTCGCGGAGCGTGGCGGGTCGCGCTGCGGACAGGTAGATGCCCATCGTGGTGCCATGACGGGCGAAGTCGGCGACGCTCTGCCCGGCGGGCATCGACGCCGCCGTCCGGCCGCCGCCGAGCCGGGTGAGCACGGCGCTCTGCGCCACCCCCGGCACGGTGAGCTCGACCCCGGCGGTGGCCGCGGCGGCGGCGAGGGAACCGACCCCGGGCACGATCTCGAAGGGCCGGTCGTGGCCGGTACACCAGGTGATCTGCTCGGTGAGCGCGGAATACAGCGAGACGTCCCCGGAGTGCAGCCGCACGATCGCCGCATCCGGGTGCGCCTCGTACACCGCGAACACGTCCTCCAGCGTCATCCCCGCCGAGTCGTGCAGCTCGACACCATGGCCGCAATGCTCAAGCACTGCGGCCGGCACCAGCGAGGAAGCCCAGACCACCACGTCGGCGACCGCGAGCCGCCGCACTCCGCGCAGGGTGACCAGATCTGCCGCGCCGGGACCAGCACCCACGAACGAGATCAGCCCCGCGGCCGGTCGCATCAGGCCATCCCATCTCCCGTGGGACCGCATCTCCCGTGGAACGCAGCGCCTGTCGGGTGCCGGTTCTCCTAGCCCAGCAGGGTGTTGTCCTGCGGGCGTGAGGCGGTGAGGGCGAGGCAGGCGACTGGGGCACCTGCTTTACCCGCCTCTCCCGGACCTGTAGCGGTCTGCTCCGCCTCGTGCATCACGATCGATCCGGGTCCCCGGTCGGTGAAGACGAAGGGCACTGTGACCCGCGACATGCCTGAGCCGGCTGCGTCAGTGCGCACGTCCAGCCAGATCTCATTGTTCGGGTTGGCGTATTCCGGATCGGTCGAGGGGGATTGGGACGTGGCGGCGGGATCGATGCGGTTCTGGTAATGCGGTCCCACAAAATCGGGGTTACTACAGGCGTTGGTGTGCGCGTGCACCGCGTAGCCCCGGTTGGGCAGCAGCCCATTGACTGTCAGCTCCGCGGTGGTGGACAAGTCCGACGGGATCATGGTGACCGCCAACCGGGAGCCAGCTGGCGCCAATGCCGGGTTGTACGTGACGGCGTTGGCGTCCGGGGTCGGTTCAGTGAGCGTGCCCTGCCCACGGAGGGTGATCGCGGTTTGTGCGGGCATGGTGAGTCCCTGGTACCCGCAGGCCATCGGCATGGCGGCCACGGCGGCGGTGACCATGGCGAACGTGAGCCGCCGGCGCATCGGCTGGCGAACCGTCACTGGCTGCGTACGGGACTCCACGTTTGAGCACACTGTGTGATATTGATCATTCCAGGAAGGTCCCCTCATGGGTGTATAGTGCCGGACTGGCACCCACTTCGCGAGGTGAACTACCCGTCGGGGTCGGTTTCCATGGCGAGCACGAAGTTCAGCACGTAGCGCAGCGCTAACTCCTGGCGATCGGCTGGTTGCGGTGCCCAGGGGAGAGCGTCTTGCGCACAGCGCAGCACCTGTTCCTCGCTGAGCCTTGACATGATCAGCTGGGCAAGTTCAGGTCCGTCGAGGTCGGGACGCCACCTCCGGGCAAGCACATACTGGTCGGCCAGGGCACTGTCGTGGTCTTCAACGCTCATCTGCGGTCTCCGTTCGGCCTTGCACCCAGTGTGGCGACAATCTCTTGGGCAATCGAAGCAGCGACAGAGAGAGAACGACGTGACGCGGGCCCAGCACCCGATCGAGGTCGAGTCATACCGGATCCTGCGGTCCAGGGTGGACACTGCGGCACTGTCGCCAGTGACCCGCGCAGTGACCGAGCGGGTGATCCACACCAGCGCGGACCTCGACTACGCCACTGACCTGGTCTGCGACGAGGAGACGCTGCGCGCCGGGCAGCGGGCGCTGGCCGCGGGGGCGCCACTGGTGGTCGATGTCCGGATGCTCGCTGCTGGCATCACCTCGCGGCAGTGCGTGGTCGCGCTGGACCTGGCCGGTAACCCGCCCGAGGGGTTGACCCGGTCTGCGGCAGGGATCCGGGCGGCCGCTGCTGAGCACCCCGATGGCGCGGTATGGGCGGTAGGCAACGCGCCCACGGCACTGCGCGAACTGATCCGGCTGGCTTCGGACGGCCGGGTGCAGCCCGCGCTGGTGATCGGGCTGCCGGTGGGCTTCGTCGACGCCGCTGCAGCCAAGGCGGCGCTGCGGGACTCAGGTTTGCCGGCGCTGTCCAACCGCAGTGCCAAGGGCGGCGCCGCGGTCGCTGCGGCGGCGGTGAACGCGCTGCTGTACTGGGAGCCGGCCCGGTGAAGCCGTACCTGGTGGGGCTGGACCTGGCCGGGCGCGTGGTCGTCGTGGTCGGCGCGGGCACGGTTGCCCAACGCCGGCTGCCGCGGCTGATCGCCACGGGCGCTGAGGTGCTGCTGGTGGCCCCCGAGGCCACCCCGGCCGTCGAGGCGATGGCCACGGCCGGCGAGCTGCGCTGGGAGGTCCGCGGCTACGCCGACGGGGATCTGGAGGGCGCCTGGTACGCGCTGGCCTGCAGCTCCGAGCCGGCGGTGAACGCCGCGGTGGCCGCCGAGGCGCAGCGGCGGCGGGTGTTTTGCGTGCGGGCCGACGATGCGACCGGCGGCAGCGCCGTCACCGCGGCCACTGCCGAGCACGACGGGCTGCTCATCGGCGTGCTCGCCGGACGCCGCCCACGCCGCTCCGCCGCGGTCCGCGATGCGCTGGTCGAAGCGCTGCGCACCGGTGTGGTGGACGACGCCCCGGACGCCGAAGACCACGTCGCCACCCCGGGAGTGGCGCTGGTCGGCGCGGGACCGGGTGACCCCGACCTGATCACCGTGCGCGGCCGGCGATTATTGACTCGCGCCGATGTTGTGGTGGCCGACCGGCTCGCGCCCCGGGAGTTGCTCGACGAGCTCGGCGCTCATGTCACGGTGATCGACGCCGCGAAGGTGCCCTACGGCCGCGCGATGGCCCAGGAGCAGATCAACGCGCAGCTCATCGAGCACGCCAGGGCCGGCCGGTTCGTGGTGCGGCTCAAGGGTGGTGACCCCTACGTCTTCGGGCGGGGCTTCGAGGAGGTGCTGGCCTGCGCGAACGCCGGGGTGCCGGTGACCGTGGTCCCCGGCGTCACCAGCGCGATCTCGGTCCCCGCCGCAGCGGGAATCCCGGTGACGCACCGCGCCGTGGCCCACGAGTTCGTCGTGGTGTCAGGGCACGTGGCACCGGACGATCCCACCTCGCTGGTGAACTGGCCGGCGCTCGGGCGGCTGCGCGGCACCCTGATCCTGCTCATGGCGGTCGAGCGGATCGGCGTGTTCGCCGACACGCTGGTCACCCACGGTCGCTCGCCGGACACCCCGGTCGCTGTGATCGCCGACGGCACTCTGCCCAACCAGCGGACGGTGCGCTCCACGCTGCGCGAAGTCGCCGCCGATGTGGCTAGCTGTGGGATCCGTCCGCCCGCGATCGTGGTCATCGGGCCAGTGGTGGCGCTTGGTGCTCGTGAGTGAGTAACGGTGTTCCAGCACTCAGCGCCACTCACGACTTATCCACAGGCGGGCAGCTCCCGCGGGTGGCGGGAAACCGAGTTCCCGATGTGTCAGACCGGGAGGTGTCAGACCCTGACAATGAGATCCAGCGCGTGCTCGCCGGTGCGCTCTACCCGCAGCCCGCCCCGATGGGCGATCCGGGCCACCCCGTCGGCGTCGGACACCTCGCGTGGCGCCGTTGCGAGTAACCGAGCCAACCTGCCCTTGTGGGCCTTGTTGTGGTGGCTGGCGGGGCGGCGTCGGCCATCGCTGTCCGCGCAGAGCACCCGGATGGTGACCGCGTCCTGACACGGGGCCAGCGCGGCGTAGGCACTCGAGCGCAAGTCAACCACGAGGCCCGCGACCCTGGTCAGCAGTGGGGGCAGCACCGGACGCCATACCGAGCGCACCGTGCCCACCCCGGGAAGCGACGAGGAGGCGGACAGCCGGTACGCCGGCACCGGGTCGTCTGCGGCGAGCAGTCCGAACAGCGCGGAGGCCACCGCCAGCCGAGCGGCGGCCCTGGCCCGCAACGAGCCCGCGTCCAGCGCCGCATACAGCACACCGGTGTAGCGGTGCAGCGCGGGCAGTGTCGGTGCGTCCCACAGCGCGGCGTTGCGCGCCAGCTCACCGACCTGGCGCTCGGACAGGTTCAGTGCGATCCGCCCCGCGGACACATCCCCCGCCAGCCCCACCAGCTCGTCGACCAGTTTCCGGCGGGTCGGGGTGAGTTCGGGGTGCGACAGCGTGTCCAGCCGCAGCGGCGAGCCGTCGCCTCCGGGTGCCTTGGTCTCCGACGGCGGCAGCAGCACCAGCACGGGCCGGAGCCTACGGGTGGCACGCATCGCCCTGCTGTAGGAGGGGGCTCACGCGGTAGGCGATGATAGGTGCGTGGACGACGAGGACGAGTTCCCCACCGAATCGATCGAGCCGCCCG
>DATHTJ010000169.1:0-15764 GCA_035463315.1 Pseudonocardiaceae bacterium | reverse complement strand
GCGCGGTTGGTCGAGCCGGTGCGCACCGCGGCAGCGACCTCCGCTGGTGCTGTCCTGCTGGGTGGACCGCGCGGCGTGGTCACCTCGCCCCACCTGGTCGGTTCCTGCCAGGTCGTCATGGGTATCGGGATGAGCTACATGCTCGTGACGATGTTGTGACCGCCGGCGGTAACTGCGTTGTCGCTGTTGCGTCGCTCCACTTTGCACGTCGTTGGGTCCGCCTCTCCAGGGAGCGTGTTGTCATGTCGAAGATCAGTTGGCGACTCGGGGGTCGCGCCACCGTGCTCGGCGCTGTCTGTGTTGTGTTGCTGCTCACTCTGGCCGACGTAGCGTCAGCGCACGTCACGGTGAATCCCCGTACCGCACAGCAAGGCGGCTATACCAAGGTTGCCTTCCGGGTCCCCAACGAGCGCGACACCGCGTCCACGACCCAGCTGGAGATCAATTTCCCGACTGACCACCCGATCGCTTCCGTGTCGACCCGTCCGGTCCCCGGGTGGACGTCGGCTGTGGAGAAGACGACGCTGGAGAAACCGATCACCACCAATGGCGGGCAGATCACCGAGACCGTGTCGAAGATCACCTGGACGGGCGGCAGGATTGCACCCGGCACGTTCGAGGAGTTCGACGTGTCGCTGGGCCCGTTGCCGACCGACACCGACCAACTGGTCTTCAAGGCGTTGCAGACCTACGACAACGGCGAGGTGGTGCGGTGGATCGACACAGCCCCGCCAGGTGCCGCCGAGCCCGAGCACCCCGCACCGGTGCTCAAGCTGACACCCGCTAACCCCAGCCCGGCGGCGACGGCTACCACGAGCGGTGACCCGGATTCCTCGAACACTGCGGGCGTGGTGCTCGGCATCAGCGGCATCGTGCTGGGAAGCATCGGGATCGGCTTGGGCCTGCTGAACCGGAGATCGGGACGTCGCACCGGCGCGGACTGACAGTGCCCTGTCGGCCAGTGCTGCGAGTCGGCGTAGTAATAGCGGTCTGCGCCGTGTTCGGGGCACTCGTCGGCGCTGGTTCGGCGGCAGCCCACGCGGTGTTGATCTCGGCCGAACCCGGGCAAGGTGCCGTGGTCGCCACCGTGCCCACCACGGTGTCACTGACCTTCAGCGAACCGGTCGTGGTGGCAGCCGACGGGATCCGGGTCTTCGGCCCGGATGGTGCGCGGCTGGACACCGGCGAGCCCGTCCACCTCGGTCGTGCCGCTGCCGTGGGCGTCGGCCTGCGCAGTAGCAATCAGCCCAGTATCAATCAGCCCAGTATCGATCAGCCCAGTATCAATCAGCCCAGCATCCAGCAGCGCGGCACTTACACCGTCTCCTGGCGGGTGATCTCGGCCGATTCGCATCCGGTGGCGGGTGCCTTTACCTTCTCGGTGGGTCACCCGTCGACGAATCGAGTTCCTGGGACCGCGCAGCCCAGCGGCAGCACGATGGTCGGTGTGGCCTACGGAATCACCCGGGCCGCAGCGTTCGGGTCGTTCGCGTTGCTGGTGGGTTCGATTGCGTTCGTGTTGCTCTGCTGGCCCGGCGCCATCGCCCGGAGCGACGTCCGCCGCGTCATGCTGGTTGGCTGGGCCGGCCTGCTGGCGGCCACGATGGTGGGCCTGCTGCTGCAGGGTCCCTACGGCTCCGGGCTGGGTGCCGATCGCCTCTTCGACTCCGCAGTCTTCTCCGCGACCGTGGACAGCCGGTTCGGTGCAGCGTGGACTGCCCGGCTTCTGTTGCTGGCCCTGACCGGTGCGTATCTCGTGCTGTTGTGCGCGTGGCTGGGGCATGTCGCGCGGCGGGGCCACGCGGTATTCGGCGCCCTCGGCGTGGGCTTGGCGGTTGGTCTCGCGTCGACGTGGGCGGTGGCAGGCCACGCCGCCGCGGGACTCCAACCAGCACTGGCGCTACCGGTGGACGTCGTGCATCTGCTGGCGATGGGCCTGTGGCTGGGTGGTCTGGTTACCCTCGTGGTCATCGTGCGGCACCCGAGCGTTGCGGCGCCGACGGCGGTGTACCGGTTCTCGTCGATCGCGGCGGGCTCGGTGGTGATCCTCATCGGCACCGGCAGCTACCAGTCGTGGCGCCAGCTCGGCAGCTGGGCTGCCTTTGTCTCCACCGACTACGGCCGGCTGCTGTGGGCAAAACTCGGGGTTGTCGCGTTGCTGCTCGGCGTCGCTGCGTTGTCCCGCAGCTGGGTCACCCGGCATCGGCGAGCACCTGTCGGTGTCGGTGCCGCACCGCGATCGTCTCCCGCCGTGTCGACACTGCGTCGCAGTGTTCTGGGAGAGGCCGCACTCGGTGCACTCGTCCTCAGCGTCACCGCGCTGCTGGTCAACGCCGAACCCGGTCGAACCGCGACTGCCGCGCCGCTGGGGCCGGCGCACCACGTCATCAGCTACGACACCGGAGGTCGGGGTGGCCAGGGCCGGCTCACGGTCGACGTCGACCCGGCCGCCACCGGGCCTGACACGATCAGCGTCACCGTCGAGGATCCCACCGGGCCGCGTGACGTGGCCGAGCTCACCGCCACCCTGACGCTGGCCGTGCAGCAGCTCGGCCCGCTCCCGATTCCGCTGCAACGCACCGCGCCGGGCCACTATGTCGCCCGTGAGGTCCAGATCCCACGGAAGGGAACCTGGCAACTGGCGGTGACCGTGCGCACCTCCGACATTGACCAAATCACCGTGACCACACCGATCGACATCAGGTAAGGACACGGCCCATCCGGGACGGGCGGGCGGGGGTGATGTAGTGCGTACGATCGGTGAGGTGACGCGGTGAATGACACGGTGAGCGTGCAGGTGGATGGGCGAGCGCTGCGGCTGTCCAATCTTGGCAAGGTGCTCTACCCGGCGGCGGGGTTCACCAAGGGCGAGGTGATCGACTACTACACCCGGATCGCTCCGGCGATCCTGCCGCACCTGGCCGACCGCCCGCTGACGCTGCGCCGCTACCCCGACGGCGTGGCGGCCGATGGGTTCTATGACAAGGACGCCTCGCGGCATGCGCCCGGCTGGCTCCGGGTGGTGCGGCTGCCCACTCCGGGGAGCACCAAGGCGCACGACGACATCGGTTACGCGGTCATCGACGGGCTGGCCGCGTTGGTCTGGGCCGCCAATCTGGCCGGGCTGGAACTGCATGTTCCGCAGTGGACCGTCGGTCCTCAAGGGGATCCCCAGCTGCCTGACCTGCTGGTGTTCGATCTGGACCCCGGCCCACCCGCCACCGTGGTGGAGTGCGCACGGGTGGCGGAGGCGATCCGCGACATGGCGGCCTCCGATGGTCTGGAGTGCCACGTCAAGACCAGCGGTTCCAAGGGACTGCAGGTCTATGCGGCGGTACAGGCGGCCGGTGCGCACGACACCTCGACCTATGCCCGTCAGGTGGCGCAGCGGCTCGCCGCGCAGCGACCCGACGCGGTGGTGTCTCAGCTGGCGAAGGCGGCGCGACGGGGCAAGGTGCTGGTGGACTGGAGCCAGAACAACCCGGCCAAGACCACTGTGGCCCCGTACTCGCTACGCGGTCGGGAGCAGCCCACCGTCTCCACCCCGGTGACCTGGAAGGAGGTAGCCAAGTGCGACAAGGTCACCGATCTGGTCTTCACCACCGATGAGGTCCTGCACCGGGTGCAGCGCCATGGCGATCTGTTCGCTGCGCTGCGGGTCCCGCTGGCGCAGCGCCCACCATTGCCGTCTCGTTGACCGCAGAAGGGCCACGGCAGCTAAATTGAGCGGCCCCGGCGTCACGGGGGCAACGTGACGCCGGGGCCATTAACCCGATCCGCCCGGGCGCGGTCGGACAGATCGGGAGTTCTTGCGGCAGGGTTGGCCGACCGGGGATCGCCGGTAATGGCGATCCACCGGGGTGTCGTGAGATCAGTCCGGTGACGTGGAGGGTCGCTGGGCAGCCAACGGCGTGATGCCGTCGGCGCCAGCGCACGGCCGACAATGCGTCGGGTTCAGTCCCGTCGTAGCCCATCCGTCCCGGAGTGCGATCGAGTGGCCACTCATCGTGGTTGCGCCGCCGGCGGTGCTACCGGTCGGGCATGGCGCGGTGGTTCCGGATGGACTCGCGGGTACCGGGGCCGCTGGGCTGCTGTCCACTGCTGACGGCCCGGTGAACTCCGCTAACGAGTCTGCAACCGGGTGAGCGGTGAGACAGACCGGAGTTTCGGGTGGGGCGTCACGCATCGTGCTGAGCGCCGGGGCAGTGACGGCCGCCGCGTGGACGACCGGCTCAGCTGGCGCGACCGGAGATGGCGGGACCACCGCGGGCTTGGGGGCCGCTGCCTGTGCTTTCGGCCGGGCTGTACTAGCTGTGACGGGGGGACCGGGCGCAGCGAGCCGTGACACGGGGTCCAGGACGGGGGCCAGGCTGGGGACTTGCTCAGCCTGAACGGGGAGTCGCGGTACCGGGACAGCACGTCTGACACTGGCGACGGTCGACCTGACCGTGGGCGGCGCACCGAGCAGGTCGCCGGAGCCTACTTCCGGTGGCCCCAGGTCCTCGAGAACTGGGTTTTTGTGAGCCATGTCCTCGTGCGCCTGGCCGGTTCCCGATCCCAGCAGCCACCCCGCGATGACCAGGCCCCCGAGCACGACGACCCGCAGCAGTGCGCGAGTCATCACCCCGCGGGGCGCACCCGGTGCACCAGCTACGTCGGGGATGGCGGCCACCGGCTCCCCCTCAACCCTTCCGCGGGTCCGGCCTTGTGCCGGCTCACCGCGCCCACCTCGTGACCAGCGGTCGGGCGAGTGATCCGAAGCAACCCCGACAGCCGCTAGCCCACACTACACGCTGTGACCGCATTGTGGGATATCTGTAGCGATATCACCGGAACGGTTTGGCTGAGGCGAGCCGGGCAATCGCCTCGTCGAGCACCTCGTCGCGCTTGCAGAACGCAAAGCGCACCAGGTGCCGCCACGGTGCCGGGTCATCGACGAAGACCTGCACCGGCACCGCCACCACCCCGGTGCGCTCGGGTAGCTCGCGGCAGAACTGGAGACCGTCGGAGAACCCGAGTGGCCGGACGTCCGCGCAGACGAAGTAGGTCCCCTCGCTGCGGCGCACCCCGAATCCCGCCGCGCCCAGTCCAGCGGCCAGCCGGTGCTGCTTGTCCTGCAACGCAGCACAGTGCGCTGTCAGCCAAGCACGCTCGGCGCGCAGCGCATGGGCCACCGCGGGCTGGAAGGGGGCTCCGCCGACGAAAGTGAGGAACTGCTTGGCCGTCAGCACCGCGGCTACCAGCTGCGCCGGTCCGCACACCCAGCCGATCTTCCAGCCGGTGACGCTGAACGTCTTGCCCGCACTCGAGACAGACAGCGTGCGCTGCGCCATCCCGGGCAACGTCGCGATTGGCAGGTGCTGGGCACCGTCGAACACCAGGTGCTCGTACACCTCGTCGGTGATCACCAGCAGATCGTGCTCGATCGCGAGGGCCGCCAGTGCCGCCAGCTCGACGCGGCGCAACACGGTGCCGGTGGGGTTGTGCGGGCTGTTGAGGATCAGCGCCCGGGTAGCGGGCGTGATTGCCTGCGCCAGCGCATCCAGGTCGAGGGCGAACCGGTCGCCGTCGGCGACCAGCGGCACGCTTCGCCGGTTCGCCCCGGCCAGCGCAACCGCGGCGGCGTAGGAGTCGTAGTAGGGCTCGATGAGCAGCACCTCATCGCCCGGTTGCACCAGGGCGAGCAGCGCGGCGCTGATCGCTTCGGTGGCGCCGACGGTGACCAGCACCTCGGTGTCCGGATCGTGCACCAGGCCGTAGCGGGCTGCTTGGTGCTCGGCGATAGCACTGCGCAGCTCGGGTATTCCCGATCCGGGCGGATACTGGTTGTGCCCGCTGGCAATCGCCGACCGGGCGATCTCGAGCATGCCGGCCGGGCCGTCGGTGTCCGGGAAGCCCTGGCCGAGGTTCACCGCGCCGGTCCGCTCAGCCAGCGCGGTCATCTCCGCGAAGATCGTCGACGTGAACGGCTGCAGCCGGGGGACCAGTCCGTGGATTCGCACGACCGCCATCCTGCCGGGCGAGGCACAATCGGCAGCGTGGAGCTGACCAGAACCGAGCAGGACAAGCAGCGGGGCCTGCGCCGGATGAAGGCAGTCGCGCTGGGGTTCCTGCTGGGTGCCGCCGTGGTGTACGTGGTGGCGCGACTCTACGAGGACTCCACTGGCGCCACTGCGGCGTGGGTCGGGTACGTGCGGGCGATGGCCGAGGCCGGCATGGTCGGCGCGCTGGCTGACTGGTTCGCCGTCACCGCACTGTTCCGGCATCCGCTCGGGCTGCCCATCCCGCACACCGCGATCATCCCGCGGAAAAAGGATGCGCTCGGGGACAACCTCGGCGACTTCGTGGGCGCCAACTTCCTCTCCGCGGCGGTGGTGCGGGACAAGCTGCGCCGGGTAGGGATTGGCGCTCGGCTGGGCCGGTGGCTGGCGCAGCCCCGCAACGCCGAGCGGATCACCGCGGAGCTCTCCACCGCGGTGCGCGCCGCAGTCACCGTGCTGCGCGACGACGACGTCCACGCGGTGCTGGAGAACGCGGTGGTCAAGCGGCTTGTCGAGCAGTCGTGGGGACCACCGTTGGGCCGGTTGCTCGGTCAGCTGCTCACCGACGGGGCGCACCACAAGCTCGTCGATCTGGTCGCCGAGCGGGCCTACGAGTGGGTGCGCGACAACCACGGCGCGGTGTTGCGGGTGGTGAGCCAGCGCTTGCCGGCATGGTCGCCGAGGTTCGTCGACGAACTGGTCACGGACAAGCTGTACGCGGAGGTGCTGACGTTCGCCTGGGCGGTGCACAGCGATCCTGACCACGCCATGCGCAAGGCTGTGGACACCTTTCTGATGGACTTCGCCGAAGATCTGCGCACCGACCCGGTGACGATCGAGCGGGCCGAGTCGGTCAAGCAGCAGGTGCTGGCGCACCCCGAGTTCCAGGCCTTGGTGGGGTCGGCGTGGGGCACCGCCAAGAAGATGCTCCTCGAGGCCGCCGAGGACCCGTCATCCGAGCTGCGGCGCCGGGTGCGCGACGGGCTGGTCGCACTGGGTGGGCGGCTGGCCTCAGACGCTGAGCTGCGGTTCAAGGTGGACACCTGGCTTGAGGGTGTGGCGAGTTACGTGGTGTCCAACTACCGCGGGGAGATCACCACCCTGATCACCGACACGGTGCAGCGCTGGGACGCCGAGGAGACCTCCCGCAAGGTGGAGCTGCAGATCGGCCGGGATCTCCAGTTCATCCGGATCAACGGCACCGTGGTGGGGGCGCTGGCCGGCCTGGCCATCCACACCGTCTCGCAACTGTTGCTCTGAGCCGTGCCCGCCCAGCACTCTCCAGCCCGGCCGTTGTCTGCGTATCCTAGGTGGATGCTGCTGGAGAGGCTGGACTTATATGTCTACTTCATCCTGTACCTGGCTGCGGTCCCGGTGGGGTTCTTCACGTTCATCCATGCTGCCCTCCAGCGAGCCGACGCCTACACGGCAACCGACAAGCTGACCAAGCCGGCCTGGCTGGGTATCACCGGCGGCGGCACCGCCGCGCTGATCCTGTTCAACCCCGCCGGATGGCTGCTGTTCTGGTTGATCGGGCTGGTGGCCGTGTTGGTCTATCTGGTGGACGTCAAGCCCGCGGTGACCGAGGTACAGCGCGGGCCGCGCTGGTAACGCGGCGGCCCTAGGTCGTCGACGGTCTGGGGTGCCCGAAGTTCAGTAACACCCGGCTGGCGGCCTGACTCATGCGTAAGTGTGCATGTATGTTGAGGCGCATGGGCGACCACGGGCTCGGTGTTCATGGGCTCGGTGTTCATGGCGACGGTGCCGCACTGTCGGATCGTCGCCGGCTCGGCTGGGCACTCGCGATCATCTCCGTGATCCTGGTGGCTGAGGTTGTGGGCACCGCTCTGACCGGCTCGTTGGTCCTGCTCGCCGATGCCGGACATGTGGCCACTGACGTGCTTGGTCTGGCCGTGGCGCTGGTCGCGACCGTGCTGGCGCAGCGCCCGCCGAGCTGCTACCGGACCTACGGGCTGGGCCGCGCGGAGGTGCTCGCCGCGGCGCTCAACGCGCTGCTCCTGCTCGCGGTGGCGGGGGTGGTCGCGGTCGAGGCGGTCACCCGGCTGGGCGCTCCGCCAGCGGTTCCCGGAGTGCCACTGCTGGTGCTCGGGGCGCTCGGTCTGGTCGGCAACCTGGCAGCGCTCGCGGTGCTGACCCGCGGCGGGTCACGCGAGCGCAGCCTCAACCTGCGTGGCGCGATGCTCGAAGTGATGGGCGATATGCTCGGCTCCGTCGCGGTGCTCGGTGCTGCACTGGTGCTGCTCACCACCGGCTGGCGCCAGGCCGACCCGGTGGCGTCGCTGGTGATCGCCGCGCTGATCGTGCCTCGGGCGCTGGCGCTGCTGCGCGAGGCGGCGCACGTGCTGCTGGAGGGCACCCCGCGGGGCATGGACACCGCGGAGGTGGACCGGGCGCTGCGGACCGTGCCGGGGGTGCGTGACGTGCACGACCTGCACCTGTGGACGATCACGTCGGGCCGGCACGCGGTCTCCGCGCACCTGGTGGTCGACGAGGCCCGGTCGCTGCACTGCGGGGACGCCTCGGTACTCGACGCCGCCGCGAACCAGCTGCGCAGGCAGTTCGGACTCACCCACAGCACCCTGCAGGTCGAGCACGACGACCATGCCTCGCACGAGCACACCTGCTAACCCCGGCGGCCAGGCATGGCTCAGCCAGCCCGGGTGGCGTCCACCAGAGCGATATCACCGCTGAGCATTGCGCCTGACGGGCGGCCCCAGGCAGCGCGGTAGACGGCGTTGGCCAGACCCACCACCGAGGCATCTGGCTCGATAACCGTCTCCGGTGCGGTCTGCGGGAGCTGGCCTGGCACGAGGCGGACCGTCCAGGCCCGCCCGGCGTCCGCGGCGTGGTAAAGCACCGTGCCCGACAGCTCGGCGACGGCCCAGGCATCGGTGTTCCCCTGGATCAGCCGGGTCAGCACCTCGTCCACTCCATCGGCGGCGAAGTCGGGGTCCACTCCCGAATCGGTGCCGGCCGCGGCCTGCGCATCGATCCGATGCACGGTGACCTCGTGTGCCATCCGGCGGGACCAGAACGCGGCAGTCTTCGGTGCGGTCGGAGCGAAGTGCCAGACCGCAGTGGCAGGATCGGTGGTCGCGAGCAGGTCGAGCAGGGTGGCCAGCCGGTCATCGAACACGGCGAACACCTCGCCCGGCGGCGGTTCCACGCGGGTCGGCGGCGACCCGGGATCGGCCGCCCGCACCACCCTGATGACCATGTCGAAGACCCGGCCGACGTGGTGGACCAGCCGCTGCACGGTCCAGCCCGGGCAGGTCGGGACCGGGGTGTCGGCGTCGACCGACATCGCGGCCGCCCGCAACAGGCCAGCCTCGGTTGCGGTCCGTGACTGGTACTCGGCGAGCTCCACAGTCCACCAGCCTAAGCCCCGGTGTCGCGCAGTCACTCCAGGGTGAACCGGTACTCGGCAACCATCAGCTCAGCCGGCCATGACGCGGAGGCTACCGTGGGTGCCCGTGACGACTCGCGCGTTGGTGAGCCAAGTGGGCGACGCAGTGGATCTCGCGCCGTTCACCACCCTGCGGCTGGGCGGCCCAGCCCGCCGTTTCGTCGCGGTGACGACGGCACAAGCCTGCGTCGACGCGGTGCGAGCCGCCGACGCCGCCGCCGAGCCGCTGCTGCTGCTGTCCGGCGGGTCCAACCTGGTCGTCGGCGACGGCGGGTTCGACGGCACCGCGGTACGGATGGCCAGTACGGGGTTACACATTGACGGTGAGGGGGTGCTGCACGCCGCCGCCGGGGAGGACTGGGATGCCGTGGTCGCGCACACCGTGTCGGCCGGTTATGGCGGGCTGGAGTGCCTGTCGGGCATCCCCGGGTCGGTCGGTGCCACCCCGGTCCAAAACGTCGGCGCCTACGGGGTGGAGCTGTCCGACCTGCTGCGCGACGTGGACCTCTACGACCGCCGCCGCGGCGAGGTGCGCACCGTGCCCGCAGCTGAGTTAGGGCTGGGCTACCGGACCAGCGTGCTCAAGGGCACCGACGCCGCGGTGGTCCTGGAAATCCGGCTCGTGCTGCACCGCGACGGGCTGTCGGCCCCGATCCGCTACCCTGAGCTGGCTCGCGCGCTGGAGGTCAAGCCCGGCACCAGGGTGCCGGCGACACTGGCCAGAGATGCCGTGCTGGGCTTGCGCCGGGCAAAGGGCATGGTGCTGGATCCCGCCGACCACGACACCTGGTCGGCAGGTTCCTTCTTCATCAACCCGGTGCTCGACGCCGCGCAGGTTGCCGTGGTGCTCGAGCGGATCCGGGCTCGGGTGGGCCCGCACGTGCCCGTGCCGCAGTACCCCAGCGGTCCCGGGCGGACCAAGCTCTCCGCCGCCTGGCTGATCGAGCGCGCTGGATTCTCCCGGGGCTACCGCGGCCCGGGCGGCCGGGCTGCGCTGTCCGGCAAGCACACCCTCGCGCTGACCAACCGCGGCGGGGCGTGCACGGAGGATCTGCTCGCCCTCGCCCGGGAGGTCCGAGACGGCGTGGCCGCCCGCTTCGGCGTGACTCTGGCCCCCGAACCCGTCCTCGTCAGCTGCACGCTCTGAGCCCCGCTGAGTCGCGTTCTGGATGCAGACTGCATTAAGGAGGCCCTGGATTACTGCAGTCTGCATCCAGACTGCGGAAGGAGCGTGTTGCGGAGTGTTGGGCGCGGGGTTTGAGGACGATCAAGTCTAGGTTGACGTGGGAGGGGCGGGTTACGGCGAAGGCGATGACGTCGGCGACGTCCTGCGCACTCAGCGGGGTGAGTCCGGCATAGACCTGCGCGGCTTGCTGCTCGTCGCCGCCGAAGCGCACCAGGGAGAACTCCGTTTCCACCATGCCGGGGGCGATCTCGATGAACCGCACCGGCTGCCCGAGGTGCTCGCCGCGCAAGGTGCGGTGAACCGCCGCTTGCGCGTGCTTGGCAGAGGTGTAACCGGAGCCGTGGTCGTAGGCTTCCAAGGCGGCAATCGAGGTTACCGTGACCAGGACGCCGTCCCCGGAGTCGATCAGCTTCGGTAGCAGCGCCCGGGTTATTCGCAGCGTGCCGAGCACGTTGGTCTCCCACATCCAGCGCCACTGGTCCTCATCGGACGCCAGCACCGGTGACAGCCCCTTGGCGCCGCCGGCGTTGTTCACCAACACCCGCGCCGTGGGAATCGCCGCCGCGAAGGCTGCCACCGAGTCGGTCTCGAGCACGTCGAGCGCCATGGCGGTGCCGCCGATCTCGTCAGCGATCTCCTGGCAGCGCTGCACCCGGCGGGCGCCGAGCACCACGTGAAAGCCGTCCGCGGCCAGCGCGCGGGCGGTGGCCGCCCCGATCCCGCTGCTAGCCCCCGTCACCACCGCAGTCGGTCGCTGCTCACCCATAACCCCCATCACACCCCGCCCGGCATTCAGCGGGCGCGGCGGGGTAAACCGGGCGTGACTAACCCCGCTGAATGCGGGTGCGGCTGGGATGACGGCAAGATGGGCAAGTGATCGGGCGGATCGGGATGGTGCTGCGGCGTGCCGCGGTGCTCTCCGTGCACACCTCTCCGCTGGACCAGCCGGGCACCGGCGACGCTGGTGGGATGAACGTCTACATCGTGCAGACCGCGACCCGGATGGCCCGCCGCGGCATCGAGGTCGAGGTCTTCACCCGGGCCACCTCCTCGGGGCTGCCCCCGGTGGTGGAGCTTGCGCCGGGCGTCACCGTGCGGCACATCACCGCCGGGCCCTACGAGGGCCTAGCCAAGAATGACCTGCCTGCGCAGCTGTGTGCTTTCACCGCCGGGGTACTGCGGGCCGAGGCGCGCCGCGAGCCCGGCTACTACGACGTGGTGCACTCGCACTACTGGCTCTCGGGGCAGGTCGGTTGGCTGGCCCGGGACCGCTGGGGGGTGCCGCTGGTACACACCGCGCACACGCTGGCCAGGGTGAAGAACGCCGCGCTGGCGCATGGCGACGCCCCGGAGCCGCACACCCGGGTGATCGGCGAGCAGCAGGTGGTGGCCGAGGCCGACCGGCTGGTGGCCAACACCCCGGCCGAGACTGCTCAGCTCGTCGAGCTCTACGGCGCCGACCCGGCCTGCACCGTCACCATCCCGCCGGGAGTCGATCTGGAGCGCTTCACGCCGGGATCCCGCAGCGCCGCCCGGGCTGGGCTGGGCCTGCCACCCGACGCCGTGGTGCTCGCCTTCATCGGCCGCATCCAGCCGCTCAAGGCTCCGGACGTGCTGTTGCGCGCCGCCGCCGAGATGCTGCGCCGCGATCCGGCGTTGCGCGACCGGCTGCGGGTGCTGGTCGTGGGCGGACCGTCGGGTAGCGGGCTGGCCGAACCCACCGTGCTGCACCAGCTCGCCACCGCAATGGGTATCCAGGAGCAAGTCGTGTTCGTTCCGCCGCAGGGTGGCGCTGAGCTGGTCGGTGTGTACCGCGCCGCCGATGTGGTGGCGGTGCCCAGCTACAACGAGTCGTTCGGCCTGGTTGCGCTGGAGGCACAGGCATGCGGAACGCCGGTGGTCGCAGCCAACGTGGGTGGTCTGCCGGTGGCGGTGGTCGACGGGGTGTCCGGTCAGTTGGTGGGCAGCCACCACCCGGTCGACTGGGCCGACGCCCTGTCCGCCGTCGCGCTGCACCCAGGGCGCTGTGCGGAGCTAGCGGCTGGTGCCTTCAGGCATGCCCGGCGGTTCTCCTGGGAGCGCACCACCGAGGCGCTGCTGCGGGTCTACGCCGACGCTGCAGCGGCCTACCGGGTGGACGCTTTGCACCGCGAGGTGGCGGTGTGAGCCGCCCGGCGGACGTGGATCGGGTCATCGCGGGGGTACTGGAGGAGGCTGGGCTGCCGCACGAGCACCGCAAGCCGGGCAGCTTCCTCATCACCCTGCCGGGCACCAAGAAGGTGCAGACCACCTGCTGGGTGCTCGTTGGCCAGCACGGGGTGCTGGTAGAGGCATTCGTGTGCCGGCGTCCGGACGAGGCAGCCGAGGATGTCTATCGCTGGTTGCTGCGGCGCAACGCTCGGCTGTACGGCGTGCACTACGCGCTGGACAAGGTTGGCGACATCTACCTCGTGGGGCGGCTAGCTCATCATGCGGTGACCGCCGACGAGTTGGACCGGGTGCTGGGCCAGGTGGTCGAGGCCGCCGATGGTGACTTCAACACCCTGCTGGAACTCGGCTTCGCCTCGTCGATCCGGCGCGAGTGGGGCTGGCGGGTGGCTCGTGGCGAGTCGCTGGCCAACCTCGCCGCGTTCGAGCATCTGGTGCGTTGAGCCAGTGAGGAGTCGGGGTCCGGGTTCGTGGCGGGGCGGCCCGGGGGAGAGGGGGGAGTCCCACACTTGGGCCGCCCCGCCACTACGTCCCGCGTCATAGATCCCTTCTGGGTGAGGGGCACCCCAGGGATCCTGGCGGGCCGCGGTCCGCCGGGGGGGACGAACCGCGGGGTCGTGCTCCCCTGGCGGGAGTTCGCTGGAACCAGCGAGGAGAGCGGTGACACACTCTCAGTCAGACGGGTAGATCTCAAGGCTTTCGTGTCACTCGGTTCGAGCGTACCCGTTTGGCGTATACCGAACGTTTCACAGTGGCGATCTCATCGTGGCGCGGCGCCCACCGGGATGGGTCCCCCGGCGGGCCCCGCGGGGGTGGTATCGCGTTGGGCGTGTCGGGTTCGGAGTGTCGAGGAGGAACTCGCCAGTGTGCAGGCACGGACCGGATACGGTCGGTTGCACAGTGCAGTCATCCCCCCGTTCGGCTGCTTCGGTGGGCGGGGATCACTGGTATGAACTACGACCGGACTCGCCGGTTGTAAGGTAGCTCGATCTTCGGGAGGTAAATAGACATGGGCATGGCAGCAATCCTGGCGGACTTGCCGGACATGTGGCGCAGCGCGCTGAACGCACATGTGCCTGACCCGCAGGGGCGCTGCTGGGCGTGTCGCGACGATAACGGCGTCGCGGCGTCCTGGCCATGCCTGACCCGAGAGGTCGCCGAGGAAGCCAAATACCTCTACGAGGGCGGACTGCCGGGCACCTTCAGTGGTCGTCATGCCCGGTGGTGAAGCTGAGGCCGGCTACGCGTGGTCAGTAGCGCAACAAGAATGCAGGAACGATTTTCCCGATTTCTCAGGGCTGCTCCGGTGCAGTCACCACAGCGCATTCTCCACACCCCTGGAATCGCCGCATGCAGGCAGGGAACCGCTGTACGACCAACCTTTCCCGGGGGGCGGGGGAGGCGAGTGGCCAGCGGTTCCCTGCAACGACGGTGGGGGTGTCAGCAGGGGGGTTCCGGTAACACCGTCGTTGAGGGTTAATCTATGGGTAACCCAGCAGTCGCTGCCAGCGGCCGTTCGGGCTATGTGGTTGGGTGAATCATCACTTGGGTGACGATAGAGAAGCCTGTGCCTGGCGGGGCCTCCCCGTGTCGTGGTTCGCGGCACCTGGCAAGCTGCGGGCATGAACCCGGGCACCCTGGTCCTGCTCCGCCATGGCGAGAGCGAGTGGAATGCCAAGAACCTGTTCACCGGCTGGGTGGACGTGCCGTTGTCGAGGCGGGGTGAGCACGAGGCGGCGCGAGCCGGCGCGCTGATGGGCGCTGCCGGACTGCTGCCTGACGTGCTGCACACATCGCTGCTCCGCCGCGCGATCAGCACCGCCTGCCTCGCGCTCGACGTCGCCGACCGGCACTGGATTCCGGTGCGCCGCGACTGGCGGCTCAACGAGCGGCACTACGGTGCATTGCAGGGCAAGGACAAGGCCCAGATCCGCGAGGAGTACGGCGATGAGCAGTTCGCGCTGTGGCGCCGCTCCTACGCCACCCGGCCCCCGCCCATCGAGCAGGGCAGCGAGTTCAGCCAGGACGGCGATCCGCGATACGCCGGCGTCGACATCCCCAGGACCGAGTGCCTAGCCGACGTGGTGGCCCGGATGCTGCCGTACTGGGAGTCCTGCATCGTGCCCGACCTGCGGGCCGGGCGCACCGTGCTGGTGGCCGCGCACGGCAACTCGCTGCGGGCGCTGGTCAAGCACCTGGACCACATCACCGACGAGGCGATCGCCGGGTTGAACATCCCCACCGGGATCCCGCTGCGCTACGACCTCGACCTGGCCACGATGCGCCCGACGAAGGCCGGCGGGACGTACCTCGACCCCGAGGCGGCCCGCGAGGCGGCCGCGGCCGTGGCCAACCAGGGCCGCTGAGCCGCTACTTCTGCGCGACCGGCTCGCCGGTGACCAGATAGACGATCTGGCGGCCCGCGTTGACGGCGTGGTCGGCGTACCGCTCGTAGAAGCGCCCGAGCAGCGCCGCGTCCACGGCCGGCTCCACGCCGTGCGGCCAGCCCGGGCCGAGCAGCGCGGCGAAGAGCTGCCGGTGCAGCGCGTCCATGTCGTCGTCCGCGTGGTCCAGCCGGGCCGCGCGGGCCGCGTCCGGGGCGGTGAGCACCTGGGTCATCTCCAGGGCGAGCCGGTCCGCCACGTTGCCCATCTGCCGGAACACGCCGATCAGTTCCTGCGGCACCGCCGGCGCCGGATGCCGGCGCAGGCCCGTACGGGCCACGTGGTCGGCCAGGTCGCCCATCCGCTCCATGTCCCCGGCGATGTGCAGCGCGCTGACCACCAACCGCAGGTCGCCGGCCACCGGCGCCTGGCGCGCCAACACCTCGTTGACCTTGTCCTCGACCAGCCGGTGCCTGTCGTCGATCTCCTGGTCCCGCCGGACGACCTCCTCGGCGGTG
>DATHTJ010000168.1:0-6130 GCA_035463315.1 Pseudonocardiaceae bacterium | reverse complement strand
ACCGTCCCAGCACCGATCAGCCTGCTCAGACGGGTGAACGGCACCCGGTTGCTCACTAGGACGTGGCCCGTGGACCCAGCGGGTGGAATGCGGTAGATCATCCCTGTGCATGATCGTCGCGACTTGACTGATGAGGAATGGCCTCGGTGGCCGTTATTGCCTGACCGGAACCCGCGGCAAGGTGGCGGGGTGGGCAGGGTGTGGCATTCCCTCGACCCTCCCTGAGGGCTACCACACGGCATCCCGACGGCAGAGCCAGACGACACCCGCACCGGTTCCGCCGAGGGCTCCCCGGGCCGCCGCGTGCTCGGGCTGCACCAGGTCGGTGCTCCGGTGTGCACGACTCCAGCTCTTACTAGGGCACGCATCCCGGGCTCCGCCCGGATCCGGCACCGCTTCGGAGATGAGGTTGGCACGGCGGTGACCTCCTCCCGGCACGCCGAGACGGCTGTCAGCCTGCGTGGAGATCACTACCGAGCTCGCACCACGCGAGGGAACGCCGGGCAAGATCGACGCCTAGGCCGTCACTGGGCCGTCGGACGTCGGGGAGCATCGAGAAACCTGGAGCAGCAGCGAGAGCGTTTCACCAAGTCAACTCCGATGCGTCCCCTGCTGGTGCAGGTGGCGAAGGGTGGGGCGGACGAGCTGGCCTGTAAGCCGGATCCTGTGCACCGGGCGCCTTGCGGCGTCCCGGCCGGCGGTCATCCATCTAGGCCTGCCGTCGCCGGCAGGCTCGTGCGGCCTACCCGCAGGCATCGGGCGGGCCACCCTCAAACGCCTGCGCAGCGCGCCGAGAACGACGCGCCTTGTGGCCTTGCTCCAGGTGGGGTTTACCGAGCCGTCCCGGTCACCCGGGACGCTGGTGGTCTCTTACACCACCGTTTCACCCTTACCCCGCTTGCACGGGGCGGTCTGTTTTCTGTGGCACTGTCCCGCGGGTCACCCCGGGTTGCCGTTAGCAACCACCCTGCCCTGAGGAGTCCGGACTTTCCTCGGCGGGCCCGTCACCGAGCCCGACGCGACCGCCCGGCCAACTCGTCCGCCCTGTCAGCATAGATCGTCCCGGGCCGGGTTAGCGTGGCACCTCGTGCCGCCGGTCGACCTTGCCCTGCTGGTCGTTGCCGGCGTCGCATCGGGCGTTGTCAACGCCGTGGCCGGCGGTGGGTCGTTGCTGCTGTTCCCGGCGCTGCTAGCAGTCGGTTTCCCGCCGCTTGCGGCGAATGTCACCAACTCGGTTATCCAGTGTCCCGGTTACGTGGGTTTGGCGCTGGGCAGCCGGCGGGAGCTGCGCGGCCAGCAGAGCCGGGTGTTGTCGACCACCGGTGTGGCGGTGACGGGCTCGCTGGTGGGCAGCCTGCTGCTGCTCGTGCTGCCCGCCGAGGTGTTCGACGCAGTGGTGCCCGCGCTGGTGGCGCTGGCCAGCGTGCTGCTCGGGATGCAGCCGTGGCTGGCCCGGCGGATCGGCGAACCGCACCCCGAGGCCCCCGATCGCCGCGCGTTCCTGCTGCCTGCGGTGTTCCTCGCCGCGATCTACGGCGGCTACTTCGGCGGGGCGCTCGGCGTCATCCTCATCGCGGTGCTCGCCCTCACCGCGCACGACGACCTGCGCCGGCTCAATGCCGTCAAGGGTGTGCTGTCGCTGATCATCAGCGTGGTCAGCGTGGCGGTGTTCGCGATCGGCGCACCGGTGGACTGGCCGGTTGTCGCACTGCTGGCCCCCACCACCCTGGTGGGAGGCTTCCTCGGCGCGAAGATCGCTGGTCAGCTGCCCGCGCCGGTATTGCGGGGCACGGTAGTCGTGGTGGGCTTGGCGGTGTCGATCTACCTGGTGGTGCGCAGCTATTAGGTGAGGTGGGAAGTGTCGTTGACCAGCCGGACCGAGGCGGGGCCGTCGGGGTAGAACTCCGCCACCGACAGTGAGGCGAGATCCAGGTGCAACCGGTGCAGCAGCGACGGTCCGGCGTCCAGCGCCATCCGCAGCAACGCCTTGATGGGCGTGACGTGGGTGACCACGGCCAGGGTGGCGCCGCCGTGCTCGGCGATCAGCTGGTCGAGCGCCCGGCGCACCCTGCGGTGCACCGCGTCCATGCTCTCGCCGTCGGGCGCGGCCACCGAGGTGTCGGTGATCCACCGGGTGTGCAGGGCCGGATCCCGCTCCCGCGCCTCGGTGAAGGTCAGGCCCTCCCAGGCCCCGAAATCAGTCTCGATCAGTCCATCGTGGACGCTCAGCGGCACACCCAGCGCGTCGGCCACGGGCTGGGCGGTCTGCCGGGCTCGCAGCATCGGGGAGCTGAGCACCACGGCCACACCGTCCATCGTGGACAGGCGCGCGGCGGCAGCGGCGGCCTGCCGCTCCCCCAGCTCGGTCAGCGGCAGGTCCCCGCGCCCGGAGTAGCGGCGTTGCGCGGAGTGCTCGGTCTGCCCGTGCCGCAGCATCAGCAGCCGGGTCGGAGGGCCGGTGGCACCGGTCCAGTGCGACGGAGGCGCGGCCTGTGCCGCGGGCCTGCGGGTGACGCCGGCCTGGGTGTCCATCGCCTCGTTGGCCAGCCGGTCGGCGTGGGCGTTGCGGGCCCGCGGCACCCAGGTGTACTTGATGTCGCCGAGCTGGCTGGCCAGCGCGGCCGCCTCGCTGGCCAGCGGCCGCAGGTGCGGTTGCTTGACCTGCCAGCGGCCGCTCATCTGCTCCACGACCAGCTTGGAGTCCAACCGCGCCTCAGCGCACTCAGCGCCTTCCTTGAGCGCGGCGCTCAAGCCGGCGATGAGGCCCGAATACTCAGCGACGTTGTTGGTGGCGTTACCCAGTCCGCCGGAAACCTCGGCGAGCAGCTCCCCGGTGTCGGCGTCCCGCACCACCGCCCCGTACCCGGCCGGACCGGGATTCCCGCGGGAGCCGCCGTCAGCCTCGATGATGACTCGCCGGGTCACAGCCCCGACTCCGTTTCTTGACACGCGCGGATCATGGCACGTCCTCGGGCGGATCTGCATCGTCGAGGACCACCACGGTTCGGCCCTGTGCCGCCAGGGCGGCTTGCAGGTACTCGGCACCACAGCAAGCCAGCCGGTCGCGGTGTTCGACCACAATCGTCACCACCCTCGGGTCAGCCAGCAGGCGCCGCAGCTCCGGGCACCGCTCGTCAAGTCCGGAACCGATCTCGGTGACCGTCCGGTCGATCCTGATCCCGCGCCCCGAACAGGCGGTGAGCACCCGTCCAGCTTGGCGCTCCAAGTCCGCCTCCTGATCATGCGAGCTGACCCGGCAGTACGCCACCACCACGCCGGTCGCCGCCTCAGGCGGGTCAACCAGGATGGTGCCGGTCGGCAGCTGCCGAGCAGGCACCGGCAGCACCCCGGCATGGAACCAGTTAATCACCCCGCACCAGGAGGACGCCGCACTCCTCGCATCGCAGCACCTCCTCGGGGGCCGCCTCCCGCAGGCGACCGATCGCGGTGCGATCCAGCTCCAGCTGGCAGGCGCCGCAACGTTGCTGTCGTAGCAGGGCGGCACCGGTGCCTCGCTGGGCCCGGATCCGCTCGTAGAGCGCCACCAGTTCGGCGGGCAGCCCACCGACCAGGGTGTGGCGCTCCTGCTGCCGGTGTTGCTCGGTGGACTCCAGGTCCGCCACCGCCTCGTCCCGGCGGCGAGCGGCATCGAGGCGCCGCTGCTCGATGCCGGCCAGCGCGGCGCGACCGCGGTCAATGTCGGCGCCAGTGGCCTCCCGCCGCTCCATCACCTCCAGTAGGTCGTCCTCCAAGACCGTCTGGCGGCGTTGCAGGGTGGCCAACTCATGTTGCAGGTCCTCCAACTGCTTGCTGGAGCTGATCGACCCGGAGTCGAGCAGACCGCGGTCCCGGTCCTCCCGGGCCCGCACCTGGTCAATCTCAGCCTCCAGCTTGCGGATCTCGCGGTCCAGGTCCGACGCCGCCGTCTCCGCCGCGACCAGCGAGTCCCGGCCGGCCAGCCAATCCTTCTCGACTTGCTCGATCTCGGCCAGCTCGGGCAGCGACCGGCGCCGGTGCGCGGCGCGGGTCAGTTCGGCGTCCACTGCGGCCAGGTCAAGCAGCCGGCGTTGCGCGGCCGGATCGGCGTTCACCGCAGGGGCCTCCCAGCTGGCCGCGCCGCGCCGATCGTCCAGGGATCGGTGCGGCGGTACGAAACGTGGACATCGACCGTACCGCCGAGCGCCGCCGAGACCACTGCTGCGGCCTGGACGCACCACGGGTGCCCAGGCGGATAAGCGGCCTCCAGCGCGGCGATCACATCGCGCACCGTCACAGTCACGACGCGACCAGCGCGGCATGCAGCGCATCCACCAGCAGGGTGGCGATCTCGGGAGGTCGGACGGCGACCCGCAGGTGGTTGGGAGTGAGGCCGGGGAAGGTGTCAGCGCGCCGTACCGCGATTCCGGCGTCGGTTAGCGCGGCGCGGACCCGCTCACCGTGTGGCACATGCAGCAGCAGGAAAGGCGCTGCGGCCGGCTGATGGACTGTGACGCCGGGTAGAGCGGCCAGCCGTTGGATCATCCACTCCCGGTGCCGCACGGTCTGCGCAGCCGCGGCAACGGCCTCGGCAACGGCAGCTGGTGCGCTGCAGGCCCGCACCGCCTCCAACGCCAGCGTGCCGACCGGCCACGGCGGGCGCGGTGCGGCCAGCCGGGCGAGCAGATCGGGCGCGCCCAGCGCGTAACCGGCGCGCAGCCCGGGCAGTGCCCACGTCTTGGTGAGACTGCGCAACACCAGCAAGCCGGGTGTGTCGCGATCGGCTGCCAGGGATTCCGCTTCACCAGGCTCTGCATCCGCGAAGGCCTCGTCCACCACGAGCACCCGCCCCGGTCGGGCCAGTGCGCGCACCGCCTCGGCCGGGTGCAGCACCGAGGTCGGGTTGGTGGGGTTGCCGACCACCACAAGGTCGGCCTCGGCCGGGATCCGTTCAGGCCGCAGCCGGTACGCGGCGTCGGTCGGCACCCGTAGGACGGGGATGCCTGCTCTGCGCAACGCCACCTCGGGCTCGGTGAATGACGGGTGCACCACAGCGGCTGACCGGGGCACCAGCGCGGGTAGCAGAGCGAAACCCTCCGCGACCCCGCCGAGCACGAGCACTCCAGCTGGGTCGCGGCCATGTCGGGCGGCGACCGCGGCCCGGGCAGCGCTGTCCTGCGCCGCGCAGGGGTAGCGGCCGAGCCGGTCCAGCGCTGCGACCAACCGCGCCCGCAACCACGGCGGTGGACCGTCGCCGCGGACATTCACCGCGAAATCGAGCAACCCCGGCGTGGCGTCGACGTCGCCGTGGTGACGCAGCAGCGGGTCCATCGAACGCACGCTAGAACAGGTCTCCCTCCGCCGTTCCCAGCATCTGCTCGCGCACCAGTGGAATCGGCGGCCCGCCGTAGGACAAGAAGCGGTCGTGGAACGCGCGCCAGGCAGCGCGTCCACCGCGGTTCGCAGTCCAGTCCGCGCGCAGCTTGCGGATCATCAGCTTACCCATCGTGTAATTGAGATAGGCCGGGTCGTAAGTGCCGCGCGCCGCCTGCTGACGCGCGTTGCCAGGATCCTGGTAAGCCTGTTCGCGGAACATCGTCTCACAACTCGCCATGCTCATACCCTGCGTGTGCATGCCGATCGCGCACAGGAAACGCACGTTGCGCAGCAACGCGTCACTGAGCTGGCCGATATGCGCCTCCGGCGCGCCGTTACCGAGACCCGCTTCCCACATCATTTCCTCGGTGTAATGTGCCCAACCTTCCGCGTAGGCATAGCCGACGAACAACCGCCCGAACTCGAACGGCGAGCGGTTCGAGTGCAGGAACTGCAGGAAATGCCCCGGCCAGACTTCGTGCGCTGAGGTGAACAGCAGGTTCGACTTGCCCGGCACGTAGGCATCCTGCTCGACCTTGGACCACGACGGATCAGGCGGCGCGATGTAGTAGATCGAAGGCATGCCCTTGTCGTACGGGCCGGGGATATCGATGTAGGCGGAGTTCGAACGCTGGTACGGTGGCGCTTCCGCGACCAGCGCCTGTTCTGTACCGGGAATGCTGACGAGGTCATGATCGACGACGAACTGGCGCAGTGCGCCAAGCTGAGCGCGCGCGCCTTCCACCGCGCCGCCACTCGGCTTGTCCGCCTCCACTTT
>DATHTJ010000167.1:0-6714 GCA_035463315.1 Pseudonocardiaceae bacterium | reverse complement strand
CGAAAGCACCGCGAGGACAAGCCGGTCGCGGTGATGGTGGCCGATCTGGACGCAGCCCACGAGCTGTGCGTGATCGACCCGGTGGGGGAGCGGGTGCTGGCTGGCCGGCAGCGGCCTGTTGTGCTGCTACCCCGCCGCCCGGAGGCGCCCATCGCCCCGGCAGTCGCGCCCGGTAACCGCTCACTGGGCCTGATGTTGCCCTACACCCCGCTGCATCACCTGCTGCTGCGCGCCACCGCCGGTCCCATCGTCCTCACCAGCGGCAACATCTCCGACGAGCCGATCGCCTACCGGGACGACGACGCGGGTCGCCGGCTGACCGGGATAGCCGACGCCTTCCTGACCCACGACCGGGCGATCCACATGCGCACCGATGACTCGGTGGTGCGGGTTTTCCGCGGCACCGAGCTTCCGGTGCGCCGGTCCCGCGGCTACGCACCCGAACCGCTGACGCTGGCGCGGCCGGTGCCCCGGCCGATTCTCGGCTGCGGTGCCGAGCTCAAGAACACCTTCTGCCTGGCCCGCGGACGGCACGCGTTCGTGTCCCACCACATCGGCGATCTGGAGAACTACGAGACCCTGCGCTCGTTCACCGAGGGCATCACGCATTTCGGGCGGCTCTTCGACGTGGCACCGGAGGCGGTCGCGCACGACCTGCACCCGGAGTACCTGTCCACCAAGTACGCCCTGGAGTGCCCTGACGTGGAACTCATCGGCGTGCAGCACCACCACGCGCACATCGCATCCTGCCTCGCCGACAACGGCGATGCCGGCCCGGTAGTGGGAGTGGCCTTCGACGGGTTGGGCTATGGCAGCGACGGCACCCTGTGGGGCGGCGAGTTCCTGCTGGCCGACCTGACCGGGTTCCAGCGGCTGGCGCACCTGGTGCCGGTTCCGATGCCCGGTGGCGCCGCGGCCATCCGGCAACCCTGGCGGATGGCCGCCGCCTACCTGGGTTCGGAAGCGCCGGAGGAGCTGATCCAACGCAACGCCGAGCAGTGGGACACGGTACTGGCGATGGCCGGTCGTGGCGTGAACGCGCCGTTGACGTCCAGCGCCGGGCGGCTGTTCGACGCCGTCGCGGCAATTCTCGGGGTCCGCGACTCGATCAACTACGAGGGCCAGGCCGCGGTGGAGCTGGAGCAACGGGCCGACCTGACCGAAAACGGAAGTTATCCGGCCGCGGTGACCGAGGGACCTGCGCTGCAACTGCACGGCGTGGACCTGGTCCGCGCCGTGGTAGCCGACCTGCGAGCGGGGGTGTCTCGGGAAGTGATCGCCACCCGGTTCCACCACGGCGTCGCCGATGCGATCGTCCGGGTCTGCCTGATGCTGCGGGAGGCCACCGGCGTGGATGCCGCCGCCCTGTCCGGCGGTGTGTTCCAGAACGTGCTGCTGCTCGAGTGCACCGTGACCAGGCTGGAACGGGCCGGTTTCCGAGTCCTCACCCACTCCCGAGTACCACCCAACGACGGTGGCATCAGCCTTGGCCAGGTCGCCGTCGCTGCCGAGCTACTGCGTTCTGCCTCCAGGAGGCAGACTGTTTAGGGATCGCGCGGCCATCGGGGTGGTGCGGCACCGCGGTTCATCGACCACGTTGCACCGCCGAGGCGCCCCTCCTGGACGGGCTCGGGGGAGCGGTGCCGGTAGGAGCGCAGCAGCTCGGCGGTGGCGTCGTCACCCTGGTTCAGCACCAGGCAGGGGGGGCGATAGGAGCAGCGCGCGCAGATCCCCGGCTCTGGACTGGGATAGATCTTGAGGTCGGTACTGGTGGCAGTGCTGACCTCGGCGGCCAGGCCTGCGCCGGTCGCCGCCAGTTCGGCTTCACCGCGCCGGATACGGGTACGGCGGAACGCGTCGGTGCCCTCGGCATGTAATCGTTCACCAGGGACGGTGCCGCTGCGGGCATACATCCGTCGGTGACGCACCTGCGGATGCCCCGCCGGCTGCGGGGCTATCGGGCCCGGCTCGCTGGCATCGGCCCGGATCTCATTGTAGACCGTGCCGGTGATCCGCATCCCGAGGTAGAACAGCTGCCACGCCCAGCACCACGCAATCGTCCGCTCGTCGAGTTGCAGGGCATCGTGATCGGCCCAGTCGTCGGTGACCAGCCGGTGCTGGACAACCCAATAGGCGTCATCGGAGTCGATGGCGAGCAGGTCGACACGATCGGTGTACCGGACCTCCGCCCCAGCCGGGGTCAACAGATACGCGCCGGGCGTTGCCGGGTCGGGGATGTTTACCTCGAAGTCGGTTTCGACGCGAATCGGGGTGAAGTGGTCCACCGTCGGTGCCCATGCAGCGTAGGCGTCGAGCAGCGCATGGCCCCGGGTCAGCGCCTCTTGGGCTTGCTCATCGACCACTTCGTCGGCGACGGCCTCCAACTGGCCGCGCACCGACCGTTCCAGAGCCTGATGCACCAAGGGCTGCACGATGGCTCGGTCCCACTCCCACATTCCAGGGAAGTAGTACACGGCCAGCGCCGACCGCAGTGCCTGGTTCAGATCGATCAGGCCTGGCCGCAGGTCGGGTTCAAGGTTCTGCCGGTTGGGCGAACTCAGGTCCCATTCCCGGCGGCAGCGCTTGAACGCCGCCCGGTCGGACGCGTGGATGCGGTAAACCATCGCACCTCGACTCAGTCAGTGCCTGTGACTCAGTGCGCGTGCGGCCAAGGGTCATCCGCCGACCAGCGACAACGATCATGACCCCCGGCCGCCGCCTCCATCTCGGCGAACAGGTCTTCGAAGAATGCCGACACGTCATGCTGGTGGTGCGCCGCCCAGCCGCTGTAGTAGATCCAGGCATCGGGCAGCGGCGTATCCGGCGCCGGCCCGACGAAAGCCCCACCGGTGCCAATGCGTTGCACCGTGTAGCTGTCGCCCCGGCGTTCGATGTAGACCAGCTCACCGTGGTCAGGCCAATCGGCCAGGATCTCGGTGACCAGCTCACCCTTAGTCAGCGAACCTCCCTAGAACGTGTTCAGCAGATCCGCGGCAGCGGATCGCCGACGAGTAGATCGATAATCCGGGTGCCGCCGAACCCGGTCTTGAGCAGGACAAGCCCCGGCGGGTCCTCGGCGACACGGCCGACCACCGCGGCCCCGGCGCCCAACGGATGCGCCTGCAACGCGGCCACCGCAGCGTCGGCCGCGCCCGGGTCGACAACCGCCACAATGCGTCCCTCGCAAGCGACGTAGAGCGGGTCGATGCCCAGCAGCTCGCAGGCCCCGCGGACCTCCGTGCGCACCGGGACGGCGTCCTCCTCGACCACCACGGCCACTCCCGCAGCCGTGGCTACTTCGTTGAGGATCGTGGCGACCCCACCACGCGTGGCGTCGCGCATCGCTCGAACGTCTGAGCCCACTGCGTCGAGCAGTCCCCGCACCAGGCCGTGAACCGGCGCGGTGTCGGAGACCAGATCGGCTTCGATGTCCAACTCGTTACGCGCCAGCATGACGGTGATCCCGTGGTCACCCACCGGCCCTGAAACGATCACCACGTCACCGGGACGGGCGGTGGCCACCCCCAGAGTCAGGTCATCGGTGAGCAACCCGACCCCGGCTGTGTTGATGTAGCAACCATCTCCCTTACCCCGCTGGACGACCTTCGTGTCGCCAGTGACGATCGAGACCCCGGCCGCCGCAGCGGCCGCAGCCATTGACGCCACGATCCGACGCAGATCCTCGACCGGGAAACCCTCCTCCAAGATGAACCCCGCGGACAGATGAGCTGGCCGCGCCCCTGAGACGGCCAGATCGTTGACGGTGCCGTTGACCGCAAGGTCGCCGATGTCACCACCTGGGAAGAACAGCGGCGACACCACATAGGAGTCCGTGGTGAAGGCCAGCCGGGCAGCACCGATGGTCACCGTCGCGGCGTCCTCGAGAGGCTCCAGCAGAGGATTGCGGAAGGAGTCCAGGAAGATCGCCTCGATCAGCGACTGGCTGGCCTTGCCACCGGCGCCGTGCGCGAGAGTGATGAGTTTCTCGCGCACTCGCGGCCTGGCCCGCCGAGCCCGGTCGATGCGTTCCAGCACCAGCTGCTCCCGGCCGGGGTGGTCGGTCCCGGCCGGGGCATGCCCAGGGGTTCCGGTGTCATGCTCGGTGGCGTGCTCGGCTACGGCAGCCTCCGCCCAATCCGCCCGGTGTTGCTGGGTGGTGTCCTGGTACTGAGTCATACCTGGCTCGCCTTGACCTGATGCATGTCAATCTGATGCATCTGACTGGCCTCCTGGACCCGCTGGCGGCTAAATCGGCCGAAGTTGTAGTACGCCGCGCAGGCTCCCTCGGAGGAGACCATGCAGGTACCGATCGGTGTTTCCGGCGTGCACGCAGTGCCGAACACCTTGCACTCCCAGGGCTTGAGCACGCCCTTGAGCACCTCGCCGCATTGGCATGCCTTCGGGTCGGCGACCCGAACCCCGGGTAGCTCGAAGTGCCGCTCCGCGTCAAAGGCGGCATAACGCTCCCGGACCCGCAGCGCCGAGTGCGAGATGAAACCCAGCCCACGCCACTCGAAGAAGGGGCGCAGCTCCATCACCTCACCGACCGCTCGCAGGGCAACCGTGTTGCCATCCCAGGGCACCACCCGGGAGTACTGGTTCTCCACCTCGCAGCGTCCCTCAGCCAGCTGCAGCAGCAGCATGTAGACCGACTGCAGGATGTCCAGCGGCTCGAACCCCGCCGTGACCAGCGGCTTGCCGTACTCCGAGGCGATGAACTCATAGGGCCGGCAGCCGATGACGGTCGAGACGTGACCGGGGCCGATGAATCCGTCCAGCCGCAGGTCGGGAGAATCAAGGATGGCCTTGATTGCCGGGATGATCGTGACGTGGTTGCAGAAGATCGAGAAGTTCTCGATGCCCTCAGCAGCCGCCCGCAGCACGGTCATCGCGGTGGACGGCGCGGTGGTCTCGAACCCGATCGCCATGAAGATCACATGCTTGTCCGGAGTCCGCCGGGCGATCTTCAGTGCGTCAAGCGGTGAGTAGACCATCCGAATGTCGGTGCCGGCGGCCGAGGAGTCGAAGAACGATCCACGCCCGCCAGGCACCCGCATCATGTCACCGAAGGACGTCATGATCACGTCTGGCTGTTCGGCCAGCGCGATCGCATCGTCCACCCGGCCCATCGGGATCACGCACACCGGGCATCCCGGCCCATGCACTAGGCTGATCGACTCCGGAAGGTAGTCCTCCAGCCCGTGCTTGTAAATGGTGTGCGTGTGCCCGCCGCAGACCTCCATGAATTTGTAGTGTCGCCCCGGTTCGCACAGCGCCGTAATCTTCGCGGCGAGCGCACGGGCCTTCTCGGCATCCCGGTACTCATCGACGAACCGCATACCAGTCACTGCCTTTCGTCAATCCGCGATTCGAGTAGGGCGGCGATCTCGTCTTCGTAGGCCTGCCCGATGCCTATCAGGAAGTCCATCGCTGCCTTGGCCTCCTGCTCGTCGATCTTGGACAGCGCGAAACCGACGTGAATCAGAATCCAGTCGCCGGGAACAGGCGGGTCATCAGTCAACAGGCCGATGTTGATCGCGCGCTTGACCCCGCTGACGTCGACCATGGCGAGGTCGGGTTGGTCACGCAGGATCTCGATCACTTCGCCCGGGATGCCGAGGCACATGGGCTATTACCTCCGTGGTGGGATTGGAATCACATCTCGCTCATTTGCCTATAGCGAGCCACGTCCTTGGACACCTGTACTGCCACAGTGGCCAGGCCGATCACTGATCCCCAGAAGATCAGCCGACGCAGCAGACCGAACATCCGTTTCACTTCCTTCCTTGTCAGTGAGCAGATCCAGAACCACCCCGACAGCCTTGTCGACGGCTGCGGCGACGGTCGTGGACAGCCCGATACCTTCCTCGGTATTGGCCGGCTCGCAGCCGACCAGCAAGGTCCGCCCCGCGCTGCCGCCGAGGTTGTCCAGCAGCGCGAGCACCGCATCGGGAGCCATCCCGTGCGCGTCGACGGTTGACGGCTGGATGTCCGGCACGTCACCGGGCCGGATCTCGAGCACGTAGACCGTCCCTGGCTCGCCACCGCGTGCTACGGCGTCGAGCAGGATCGTGGTGTCCGGGGCGATGTCGAGCAGGTCATATGCCAGATGCATCCCGCGAATCCCGTAATCCGCGACTCGCACACCCTCGGGCAGTACCTCGGTGCTCAACCGTCGGGCGAGTTCGACGCCGAACGCGTCGTCGCCGAGGAAGATGTTGCCGATGCCGGCCACCATGGTGGTCATGACTGTGGTCTTCCCTGGGCCCCGAGCGGCGTGAGCTCGTCCGGGGAGAAGTAGCGGAACCGGCCGTGCGCGGCCGAGATCTCGGCACCCGGGTCATCGTCAAGGGTGACCGCGACGTGGGTGTTGCCGTCAACGTCGAGCAACACCGCAGCGACGGTGGCGGTGCGCCCGGTGAGGAACATGTCCTGCGCGTCCGACCGGCGTAATCCCGGCATGAGCAGAACCTGACTGCCCTTGGCCACTTCGACTCCGGCGATGAGCACGCTGTCGGTCTCGGGGTCGACCGAGGCATCCGCGCCGGGATCCCACCACGGCGTCCCGGGAGTGGTGATCGTCTCGATCGGGTCCGGCTCCTTGCGGGTGCCATGGGTCTGAGTACCCCGGGTCTCGCCCAGATAGCGGATCGCGCCGTGCAGCTTGTCGAGCATCTCGGGGGGCATCGAGTCGACCCGGTCCATCAGCTTGCG
>DATHTJ010000166.1:0-4517 GCA_035463315.1 Pseudonocardiaceae bacterium | reverse complement strand
GTGAGAAACACGGTCTCGGCGTGCACAAAGTCCACAGCGAGGACGGCCTTGGTGCTGGTGCAAAAGGACGGTTAGGACGTGACGACAGTCCCCGGGTGAGCTGCGTTGACCGGTGCGCCGTCGGCCCATACCGGCACCCCGTTTACGAGCACCAGTGCGGCGCCGTCGGCGAGTCTGCATGGGTCATCGAAGTTGGAGCGCTCGATAAGTCCAGATGATGCAAGTACACAGATGTCCGCGGCTTTTCCTGGCGCAAGCCGGCCCCGCTGATTGAGCCGGTAGGCATCTGCAGCGTTCGTGGACAGGTGGCGCACCAGGAGCTGATAGTCGGTATTGCCGCTGGCGTCGACGTAGTAGTCGGCGAGGCGGGCGAAGGCCCCGTACGCTCGCGGGTGCGGATGCTGCCCGAGATAGATTCCGTCGGAGCCGGCGCAGTGTCGTTGGTGGGTGACGATCGCCCGTAGGTCGGCCTCGGTCAGCTCTGGCCGGTCGAGCTGGGCGCCGACCTGAAGTGCGGCGTTGACGAGTAATTCCAATGTCCACTCGCCAGGCGGTTTTCCGGCGTCCGCGGCGGCCTCGGTGATTGTCCTGCCGGCGTGGTCGGCGAGCCGCTTGGGTAGTGCACTGAGCACGACGTTGGAGAGGTACTCGGCGCTGAACCGGTCGGTACGTAACAGCGCGGCTCGGATGTCTGGGTCGTTTAGTCGGCGAAGCGTGGCCGGGATCCCGCCGTTCTGGATCTCGGCGGGCAACACGAGCATGGCAAGGATAGTGCTGGAGCGCACGTAGGGGTACATGTCGAAGGACACGCCTACGCCGTGAGATGCGATGTCGCACAAGGCCGCGTCGATGGCCTCGGGCGGACCCCACAGGTGGCTGGCATGCACGGGAACGTCGGCAATGCGGCCGACTTCTCCTAATTCGGCGAGGCCAGCTCGGACACCTGCTTCGTACGCTCGCAAGTGCGAGACGTAGGGGCGATCGGCTTCAGCGAGTGGTGTGGCCATGGCGGCGATCTCTTCGACGCCCCCGAAGCGGCTGGGTATGTAGTCCAATCCGCTGGACAGCCCGACCGCGCCCTCGCCTAGAGCGCGCTCGACCGCCCGCCGGGCTGCCTTGATCTCCGCGTCGTCCAGCGGTCGGTCACTCGTCCCCGCCAGTCCGTGCCGGATGGTGCCCTGCGAAGCGAGCACCGCGACGTTCTGGCCTAGACGCCCGGTGACCAGCCTTGAGTAGTCGTCGAGGCTGCATCCGCACGCCGAGGGCGCGGGGCCGTTGACGGGCCCGAAGTAGTCGTTGAGGTAGGAGACTGTGTCGGCCGATCCGCCGATCCATGACGAGCCATCCTGGCCGACGACTAGAGTCGTTACGCCCTGGGCGAGCGCGCCGGGCAGCAGCCCGTCGAGGGCTAGCTGGCGCTCGGCGTGGACGTGCGCGTCGATGAATCCAGGGCAGACCACGCTGCCGGGCGCGAGGTCGATGATCTCGGCGTCCACCCCTTCTCCGACACCGGGTCCGACCGCGATGATCTCGGCGTCCCCGACGAGGATGTCACCGGGTTGCGTCTTGCTGCCGATGCCATCGGCGATCAGGCCGCCGCGCAGGAGACGCCGGGTCGTCATAGGTTGATCTCCCAGCCGTCTCGGTTCGCCAGGTGCTCCTCAGCGTAGAGCCAGAAGGTGGCCAGTTCGTGTCCCCGATGCTTCTCTTGCCAGGGCGCACGGCCAAGCACCAGCGCGAGATCGGCCTGGATGCGGCAGAACGCGCCGGAGAGCTCTCCGCGCCCGCGTCCCCGTCGCGCCGGACCCGGGTATGGGCACAGCCCGAACGGGCACTCCGGTGGGCAGCCACCGCGCATGTGGCGCTGTCGGTCGGTCGGTCGGCGGATGCAGAGGGGCAGATCAGTGCTTGCAGAGATCTGCTGCCATAGTGTGTCCGGCCAGGGGTCGGCGCAATAGATCAGGGTGAGGAACAGGCTGGTGTCGCCGAGGAGCCTCTGCACGGCGTCATCGAGTCGGGTGTTTGACCTCGCCATGTCGGTCTCGGCAAGCCAGCTAAACGACTCGGGTGGCCGTCCCGCCGCGACGCCGGCGTAGGTCAGTGCCGCCGCTTCGCGGACGAGTGGGTGAGCGTCGGAGGTGGTGCGCTGGAGCGCCTGCTCGGCGCGGGCAACGGATTCATCTGCCGGGTCGACGCTCCCCGACGCGGTGCGCCTAGACGCGAGGCGGATACCGAGGGCGTGGACCAGCGAGACACGTGAGTACCAGAAGCGAACCGTGCCCGAGTCGAGTAGCTCCACTGCTTCCAGATCGGGATCCCGGTGTGGGTGCGTCCAGGCGGCGAACTTGAACCCACGACACAGCGACGTCTCAAAGTTCAATGGGTTGCCACCGCGCGCGAGCGCGAGCTGCGCGCCACGGGCGTACAGCCCACTGCCACGACCATTGCTGTCCTGCTCGCGCAGGTACGCACAGAACCACAGCGCCAGGCTCAGCTGATGCTCATCAACGCCGGACCCGGTGGGCGCCTCCGCCTGGTTAATCCACTCCGTGACGTCGTCCAGCAGTGCATCGGAGCTACCGCGCCGCAGCAGCGCGAGTGCCACCGACAGCCGAACCGGGAACTGCGAGCTGTGCAGGGCCAGTAGAAGCCGCTCTTCGACGTCCCGGCGAACGCACCGGTCGAGCGTGTCCACAGCATCGCGCTGCCCGGCCCAGCTGAGTACCGACCCACTGGAGGAACTGATCCGGTCGGCCAGCGTGAGCGCGAGCCGCTCGGCTAGCTGCTCCTCCACGCCCAACGACAACGTTGTGGGGCGATGGCGCAGCGCCAGGCAGAGCCCGGCCGCCTCACTCACTGGCGGCACGCCGCGGGCGAGCGCTCGCAGCAGCGCGGCGTGGACGCCCCCCACGCTGTCGTCGAGCCGCAATGCGTTGGCGACAGTGTTACGCGCAGTGGCGTTGATAGCCAACTGGGGGAGGATCGCCGTGATCCGATCTGGCTCGGCGGCGAGGTGTTCCGCCGCGAGCGCGGCCTGGATGTCGGATGAGGCGAACCGGAGAACGCTGCGGTTTGACTCCGCGTCCAGAAAACCCCCTTCCACGTACGAATAGATCTCCGCGGCGGTGGGCTCGGGTAACGGCAGCTCGGCATCGACTCCGCTTGCCAGTGCACGTCGCCACTCGTCGCCGTCGGGTATGGCGACTTCGATCCGGCCTGTCGTGGTCAGATGAAAGGCGACCAGCTGGAGCGCGGTGGAGGTCAGCACCGCACCTGGAACGGCTTGCTCAGCGAGCAGTAGCTGCCACAAGACTAGATCCCGCGCCTGCGCCGGTGCGACGCGTAACGCGGCGACCGTGGCATCACCGGCCCGGCGGAGCAGCCACACCAATCGCTCGACCATGTACGGAGTCGCCAAGGCTCCGATCGCCGCCGCGCTGACCATCGTCAAAGAGGCTTCATCTAATGCTGCGACGGTCGCTAGCCGGCGGTGTATGACGGTAGCCTCGACGCCAGGCAACTCGAACACGGAGCCGGGTGGCGAGTCAAGCAGATCCGGCTTACTGGTACCGAACAATGGTCGACGCAACTGACGGGCGGAAACGAACAGGCGCCGGATAACGAGTTCACGTTCGGTGGACGTCGTCGACGGCGCGATACGCTCGACGCCGTCGACGACGAACAGCAGACGCTGACAGCGGAGCAGGCTCCGCCAAAACCACTCGACCAGATCCTGGCTGACGTTGATGTCAAGAAGGATCACTTCGAGTTCCTGCTTCGCCGAGCGGAGCAGGTCAGCGGGACTGGCGCTGTCCACCCGACCGACCGGCACAGGCACCATCCACGATCCAGACGCGGTGAGCTGTGAGACGACCTTGACGAACACGGCCTCCTTGCCCGAGCCGACGACCAACGTCACACGCGGTCCGGTGCGCCAGTCCCGATGCGCTGCCAATACCTGGCCAGCGACAACGTCCTGGCCGGTGGCAACCAGGTCACCGTCCCACGCCTGGGGCGCCTGGGCGTCCACATACGCACGCAGCTGTCTCCGGTACCGCACGAGCAGCAGCCCCCGACGCAAACCGAAATACCAGTACGTCGTTGCCGCGCCTATTGCGACCACCACGAGCAGATCGGTGTGCAGCGAACAGGAGAACGAGTTGTCGTTGCACCAGCGGTTACCGCCGTGCGTCGCGACAAACACCGCTACGCAGACCGCCGCGACCGCCGCGACCAGAGGCAGGACCGCGCTGTACCAACGCAACACAGGACCAACCGACCGGCTCAGATAACGAGCCATACACCATCCTCATGACGGCAACACCCTCAACGAACCGCGACGCCGAAGGAGACACACAGTACCAATGCCACGTAACTCAAGATGATCTTGATTGTGCTGGCGGATTTTTGGTCGGCGCGGCGTGGCGAGGTGATCAGTGGTGGCGGGGTTGGCCACCGTGCACGCCCAGTGCATGCCGCACGCCGTGCACATCGCCGCGTCAACCGTGGGTGAGGTG
>DATHTJ010000165.1:0-9148 GCA_035463315.1 Pseudonocardiaceae bacterium | reverse complement strand
CGCGCTTGCCCCCAGCACATGAGCGTGCCGGTGCGGGGCGACCACGTCGAAGGGCTCCCCGCCTGCCATCCGCTGCACGCCGCCGATGGTCATGGTCAGCTCGGTCCGCTGGGCGGCCATCTCGGCGAGCCTGCGGGTCAGTGACTCGCGTTCCGGTGAGCCTGGAGCGTAGCCACGGACCGGTTCATGACGCGGGGCCGGCGTGGACGTGATCGCATCCATCACGGCACAAGTCTACCCGTGAGTGGCGATGCGAGTCCTGACTCGCATCGCCACTCACGGGTAGCGCACGGCGCCGGTGACCGCCCAGCCGGTGCCGCGGGTCCGAGCCAGCACGAATCCCAGGCGCAGCAGCATGAACGCGGCCAGCCCAGACCAGATGCCGGGCAGACCCCAGCCGAACACGAAGGACACCCACACCACCGGTAGGAACCCGACCAGCGCGCTGGCCAGCGTCGAGGTGCGCAGGAACGCCGCGTCTCCAGCCCCGAGCAGCACCCCGTCCAGCGCGAACACCACGCCCGCCACTGGCTGCAGCGCCACGAAGAACCACCAGGCGTGCGGTACCTCGGCCAGCACGGCGCCGTCAGAGGTGAACAGCTGCGGCAGCACCGGCTCAGCAGCGGCGAACACCAGCCCCAGCGCGATCCCGAACGCCAGCCCGTAACGGGTGATCTGCCAGGCCAGCGACCGGGCGCCGCGCTCGTCGCCCGAGCCCAGTGCGGCGCCCACCAGGGACTGTGCGGCGATCGCCAGCGAGTCCAGCACCAGGGCGAGGAAGAACCACAGTTGCAGCACGACCTGGTGCGCGCCGGCCGTCACCGCGGAGGTCCTCGCCGCCACCGAGGTCGCGGACAGGAAACAAGCTTGGAAGGCCGCGGCGCGCAGGACGAGATCGCGGCCCATCCCCAGCTGCGCGCGCATCGCCGGCCAGCTCGGCCCTGACGGCGTTCGCTCTGTGGTCAGCTCCCTGACCAGCGCCCGCAGGAACAGCCCAGCGGCCAGCACCTGCGCCACGACGTTGGCTACCGCTGAACCGGGCAGCCCGATGCCCGCCACCGGCCCGGCGCCATGCACCAGCACCGGGCACAGCAGGGCCGAGATCCCGTTGCCGATCAAGACGTAGCGCAGCGGGCGGGCGGTGTCCTGCACTCCCCGCATCCAGCCATTGCCGGCCATGGTGACCAGCACGAACGGTGCCCCGAACAGCGCGATGCGCAGCCACTCCAGCGCCGCGTCGGCCACCGGTCCGGGGCCGGCGAGCACGCGCACCACCGGGCTAGCGGCAAGCTGCCCCGCGATCAGCACCACCCCGCCGACCCCTAGCGCGAGCCAGCTGGCCTGCGCGCCCTCGGCCACCGCCGCAGCACGCTGCCCCGACCCGTACAACCGCGCGGTGCGGGCGGTGGTGCCGTAGGACAGGAACGTGAGCTGGCTGGAGACCTGCACCAGAACGACACCACCAACGGCCAACGCGGCCAGCGTGACCGCACCGAGCCGGCCCACCACCGCGGTGTCCACCAGCAGGTAGAGCGGTTCGGCAGCAAGCACGCCCAGCGTGGGAACGGCCAGCGCGAGCACCCGCCGGACGGGGACCTGCGACGGGTGCGGCGTCACCGAGCCATGGGGGCGCGGTGCAGGGCGGCACGCAGGGCGTCCAGGACGTCCTCGGCAGTACCGTTGGCGCTGAAGCCGGCGGCGAGGCGGTGGCCGCCACCGCCGAACTCAGCCGCCGCGGCCGAGACGTCCAGGCGCTGCTTGGCGCGCAGCGACACCGACCACCGGTCCGGGCCGACCTCTTTGAGCACCGCGGCAACCTCGGCCTCCGAGGTGGTTCGCACCAGATCCACCACGCTCTCGACCTCCTCGCCACGCAGGCCCGCCGCGTCAGCGCACCGCACCGTGGTGTGCACCAGCCCCAGACCCTGGGCCGACACGGGCTCGAGTTGCGCGCGACCGAGCACGGCTCCCAGCATGGCCAGCCAGCCGAACGGGTGGGTGTCCAAAAGCTCGCGGGTGGTCGCATCGGGGTCAACTCCCGCACCCAGCAGCCGGCCGGCGATTGCGTGGGTGCCCTGGTCAGCCCGGCGAAAGCAGCTGGTGTCAGTCACCAGGCCGGCGTAGAGGCAGCGGGCGATCGGCTCGTCCAGCGGCACGTCGAGCGCGTCGAGCAACCGCAGCACGAGCACGGCGGTGGCCTCCGCGCTGACGTCCACCACATGATGGGTGCCGAATCGGTCGTTGGTGACGTGGTGGTCGATCACGAGCACCGCGCTCGAGGTGTCCACCCGATCCGCCAGGCAGCCCAGCCGGTCGGAGTTCGCCGTATCCAGCGCCACGAGCAGTTCCGGCTGCGCAGGTACCTCCTCCGGCGGCACGAGGAGGCCGGCAACGTCCAGCCCACGCAGCGACTCCGGGGCATCCACCGGTTCACCGAAGGTCACCCGCACTGTGGCGCCTCGTCGACGAAGGGCCAAGCCGAGGGCCAGCGCGCTGCCCAACGCATCGGCGTCCGGTTGCACGTGGGCGACCAGTGTGACGTCCCGCGCGCCGCGAACAAGCTCCGCAGCGGCCCTCAGCTCCGGGTCGTGAGTGGGATCGACTGCCATAACGCTGTTATCCACTCACGAGTCCGCTTCGCGGGGCGGACGGTACGGGTCGGGCTCACCGGCGGGTGACGCGCCCGCCCTGATGCGGGCCACCTCAGCGTCGGCATCGTGCGCACGGGCCAGCAACTCGTCGATCCGGCGCACCCCGTCCGGGACATTGTCGCATCGGAAGGTCAGGGTGGGGGTGAACCGGACGCCTGTTCCGCGGCCGACCAGGGAACGCAGCACTCCGGTCGCACTGGCCAGCGCAGCAGCCGCCCCGGCGATGTCCGGCGGGGTGTCGACGGTCTCCCCGAGCACCGTGTAGTAGACCGTCGCGTCCCGAAGGTCCCCAGTGACCTTCGCGTCGGTGATCGTCACCATCGTCAGCCGGGGATCTTTCACCTCGTGCTCCAGGCTGGACGCGACGATCTGGGCAATCCGTTTGGCGAGCCGGCGGGCCCGTGGGGGGTCGGCCATCGCAGCGTTCTCCTCAGCATTACTCGGGTCAGCGTTCTCGGGCGTGTGTCAGGCACAGACCGGGGGCACCTACGCTAATCGTCGCCAGGACCCAGCATCCGGTGCCGGGCGGCCAGCAGCTCCAGCTCGGGTCGTCGGGCCACCAGTCGCTCGCACGCGTCGAGCACATCTCGCACGTGCCCGACGTCGGCCGCGACGGCGGCCACGCCGATCAGCGACCGGCGGTGCAGCTCCGCATGCCCGGCCTCGGCGGCCGCGACGTCGAAGCGCTGCCGGAGTTCAGCGATCACGGGCCGGACCAGCGAGCGCTTCTGCTTCAGGGAACGAACGTCACCGAACAGGACGTCCAGCTCCAGAGCACCGACGTACACCGCTCACCACCGGGGTTGGTAGCTCTTGAAGACCACCGGCCCTGGGGTTGGTGGCTCTTGAAGAGCCACCAACCCCAGGGGTGGTCAGTTGCGGGGTTTTTCGCGCAGCTCGTAGGTCTCGATCTCGTCGCCGAGCCGGAGGTCCTGGTACGACGAAAGCGTGAGACCGCACTCGAAGCCCTCGCGGACCGACGCCGCGTCATCCTTGAACCGGCGCAGTGACGACACCGTGAAGTCCTCGCGGACGACCACGTTGTCCCGAAGCAGCCGAGCCTTGGCGTTGCGCCGGATCTCCCCTGAGGTGACCATGCAGCCGGCGATGGTGCCGACCTTGGAGGATCGGAACACCTCGCGGACCTCGGCCCGACCCAGCGTCACCTCCTCGTACTCCGGCTTGAGCATGCCCTTGAGGGCCTGCTCGATCTCATCGATCGCCTGGTAGATCACCGAGTAGTAGCGGATCTCCACGCCCTCGCGGTTGGCTAGTGCGGTGGCCTTACCGTCGGCCCGGACGTTGAACCCGAGCACGATGGTGTTGTCCGCGATGGCGAGGCTGATGTCGCTCTCGGTGATGCCGCCGACACCGCGGTGGATGACCCGCAGCTCCACGTCCTCACCGACGTCGATCCTCATCAGGGCGTCCTCCAGCGCCTCAACGGTGCCGGAGTTGTCGCCCTTGAGAATCAGGTTGAGCTCGCTGGTCTCCTTGAGCGCCTGGTCCAGGTCCTCCAGGCTGACCCGGCGTCGCCGCGAGGCGAGTTCGGCGTTGCGCTCCCGAGTGCGCCGACGATCGGCGATCTGCCGGGCGATGCGGTCCTCGTCGACGACAAGGAAGTTATCGCCCGCACCCGGCACCGAGGTGAACCCGTGGACCTGCACCGGCCGCGAGGGCAGCGCCTCAATGACGTCATCGCCATGCTCGTCGACCATCCTGCGGACCCGGCCGTAGGCGTCGCCGGCAACCACCGAGTCACCGACCCGCAGCGTGCCCCGTTGCACCAGCACGGTGGCCACCGGCCCGCGACCGCGGTCCAGATGCGCCTCGATCGCCACCCCTTGGGCTTCCATGCCGGGGTTGGCCCGCAGGTCCAGCGACGCATCCGCGGTGAGCAGGATCGCCTCAAGCAGCGAGTCGATGTTGGTGCCCTCCTTGGCGGAGATATTGACGAACATGGTGTCGCCGCCGTACTCCTCAGGCACCAGCCCGTACTCGGTGAGCTGGCCGCGGATCCGAACCGGGTCCGCGTTCTCCTTGTCGATCTTGTTCACCGCGACCACGACCGGCACACCAGCCGCCGTCGCGTGATTGATCGCCTCCACCGTCTGCGGCATGACACCGTCGTCGGCAGCCACCACCAGCACCGCGATGTCGGTCGACTTCGCACCGCGGGCCCGCATCGCGGTGAACGCCTCGTGGCCCGGCGTGTCGATGAACGTGATCAGCCGCTCCACCCCGTCCAGCTCGGTGGCGACCTGGTATGCGCCGATGTGCTGGGTGATCCCACCGGCCTCGCCGCCCATCACGTTGGCCTGGCGGATGCTGTCCAGCAGGCGGGTCTTGCCGTGGTCGACGTGACCCATGACGGTGACCACCGGCGGCCGGAACGCGAGGTCCGCCTCGTCCCCGGAATCCTCGCCATAGGACAGGTCGAAGGACTGCAGCAACTCGCGATCCTCGTCCTCGGGGCTGACGACCTGGATCTTGTAGTTCATCTCCTGACCCAGCAGCTCCAGCACCTCGTCGGAGACGGACTGGGTTGCCGTCACCATCTCGCCCAGGTGGAACAACGCCTGCACCAGTGCAGCCGGGTTGGCGTCGATCTTCTCGGCGAAGTCGGTCAGCGAGGAGCCGCGACGCAGCCGGACGATCTCGCCGCTGCCCCGCGGCAGCCGGACCCCGCCGACCGACGGCGCCTGCATGTTGTCGAACTCCTGGCGCTTCTGCCGCTTGGACTTGCGGCCCTTGCGCGCAGGGCCACCAGGCCGGCCGAAGGCCCCGGCCGCACCGCCACCACGGCCACGAGCGCCACCACCGGGACGCGCCGGTCCTCCTCGGAAACCGCCGCCAGCCGGAGCGCCACCGCCACCACCGGGACCGCCGCCACCACCACCGGGACCGCCGCCACCGCGGAAACCGCCACCGCCGCCACCGCGTCCACCGCCGGGGCCGCCGCGTCCACTGCCGGGACCGCCCGGGCCGCCACGACCACCATCACCGGGACCGGGCCGGCCCGGGCGACTCGGCCCTGTCCCCGGGCTGGGCGGCCGAGGCGGCATCATGCCGGGATTCGGCCGCGGACCGCCGCTGCTGGGCGGACTGCTGCGCCCCGCGGTCGGCCGGTTGCCTCCGCCAGGACGGGGTGGCATGTTGCTCGGCCCAGTGGAGCTTCCGGGTGAGCTGGGTCGTGGCGTCGACGAGCGAGACGGCGCAGCACCGCCGACACCAAAGGGGTTGTTGCCTACCCGCGGCGAGCGCGGACCCGGCTTCGGCGACCGCGGGCGAGACGCCCCGGGAGAAGCGCCGCCATCGTCGGGCCGCGGGCCCGGACGCTGCTCGGCCGGACGCTGCGGAGCGACCCGATGGTCCACAGCCGGGCGCTGGGGAGGCACCGGTGTATCCCTTGCGGCCGGACGCTCCACAGCAGCTGGACGCTCACCGACGGCCGGAGACTCAGGAACTACCCGTTGCTCAGCAGCCGCTGGGCGCTCAGCAGCCGCTGGGCGCTCAGGAGCCAGGGGAGGCTGCGCGACACGCTCCGTCGAGTGCAGAGCCGCCGCGGCAACGTCCGGCGCGGACGCCGGTCGACGGGCCGACGACGGCACGGGGCCAGGCATGGGAGTGCCCGGACCGGCTGCGGGGCGGGCTCCAGTGGAGCCACCACCGCTGCCGCGACCCTTGGCCGATGCGCCGTTGGCGTGGGACCCCTTCCCTGCGTCGGAGGGAAAGGAGTCACGAAGCTTGCGGGCAACCGGCGCCTCCACCGTTGAGGAGGCAGACTTCACATACTCACCGAGGTCGGCGAGTTTCTTGAGAACTTCTTTGCTTGTGACACCGAGCTCTTTCGCCAGCTCGTGCACGCGGGCCTTGCCTGCCACTGCTCTCCTCACTGATGGAGCCGGCGGCAATCCCGCTCGACCCCGTTACTAACGCATGTCCATCGCTGTCAGAGCTTCACGGCTGCGGGTACATGTCGGATCGACCTGTCTCTCTACGTTGACCACGCGCCCGGGCAGTCCCGGGAGTCGGGTATGTCCGCGGCGAACCGAGGACCACTTGCATCTCCGGGCGGCTGAGTGAGGTAGGCGTGCACCGCAGCGGTGTCGAGCATCCCCGCGGAGCGCAGCGCCCGCGGAAAGGCCCGGCGCCGCTCGGCAAGACGCAAACATCCTATGTCGGGGTGCATCCACGCGCCCCGACCGGGATGCCGACGCTGCGGGTCCGGGACCAGGGTCTCGTCCACCGCTACCACACGCAGCAAACCGGAAGCCGCCGCCCTGGTCCGGCATCCCACGCAGGTCCGGATAGGCTCGGCGGGCCGCTCGCGGCGGCAGTGCCGGATGTCGTCCGGGCAGGCGCGGACCGTCCCCCGACGGCGGGCCATCACAATTCTAGCGCGCGCCGGTCGCTGGTGGAGAACCGGCATTAGTGACCGGTACCTCAGCGCGCGGTGCGGGGGCTGACGGGGGCACCACCGGGGCTGCGTCGCTCCGAATATCGATCTTCCATCCGGTCAGGCGGGCGGCCAGCCTGGCGTTCTGGCCCTCCTTACCGATCGCCAGCGACAGTTGGAAATCGGGGACGACGACCCGGGCCGTCTTGGCTCGGGCATCGACGACCTGCACAGAGATGACCTTCGCCGGAGACAGGGCGTTGCCCACGAACGTCGCGGGGTCGTCCGAGTAGTCGATGATGTCGATCTTCTCACCACCCAGCTCACTCATCACGTTGCGGACCCGCTGACCCATCGGCCCGATACACGCGCCCTTGCCGTTGACTCCCGAGACGGTCGACCGCACGGCGATCTTCGAACGATGCCCGGCTTCCCTGGCCACCGCAGGGATCTCCACGGTCCCATCGGCGATCTCCGGGACCTCCAGGGCGAACAGCCGGCGGACCAGGTTGGGATGCGTGCGAGACAAGGTGATCTGCGGACCGCGCAGTCCCCGAGACACGCCGACCACGTAGCACTTGATCCGCTCGCCATGCCGGTAGGTCTCCCTGGGCGCCTGCTCCACCGGCGGGATCACGCCCTCAGTCTCACCGATCTGGACCACCACCATGCCACGCGCGTTGGCCCGGGCATCACGCTGCACTACCCCGGCGACGATCTCGCCCTCCTTGGCCGAGAACTCGCCGAAGGTGCGCTCATGTTCGGCGTCGCGCAGCCGCTGCAGGATGACCTGGCGGGCCGTGGTGGCGGCGATCCGGCCGAATCCCTCGGGGGTGTCGTCCCACTCGTGTCGGACGTGCCCGTCCGCGTCGAACTCCTGCGCCAGCACTCGGACCAGACCGGTCTTGCGGTCAATATCGATGCGCGCGTGCGGCTCATGGCCCTCGGTGTGCTTGTACGCGGTGAGCAGCGCCGTCTCGATGGCCTCGAGCACCGTGTCGAAGGAAATATCCTTGTCCCGCTCAATGGCGCGTAGCGCGGCGATGTCGACGTTCACTATTCCTCCAAATCCTGCGGTCCCGACCCGTCGAGCGCGGCGAGCTCGGCGGCCGGCGGCTGGCGGAATTCCACTTCCACCACCGCGCGGCGCAGCTCCGCGTAGCGCACCCGGCGAAGGGCTCCCGACACCAACAGCGTGACGCCCTCGTCATTGCAGTCCCCGATCCGGCCGACCAGCTCCGCGCCGTCTGCCACCGTGACCCGGACCAGCCGCAGCCGGTTTCGCCGCCAGTGTCGAGGCTGGGTCAGCGGCCGGTCCACCCCGGGCGAGGTCACCTCGAGGGTGTAAGGCCCCGCGAGCAGCTCGTCGCGATCGTCCAGCGCCTGGGACACCGCACGGCTCACCGTGGCGATGTCGTCCAGCCCGACGCCCGCGTCCGAATCGATGATCACTCGGACCAGCCATCGCTGGCCAGCGCGTGCCTTCTCCACGCTCTCGAGCTCGAACCCAGCACCGACCACCGCGTCGTGCACCACCGCCTCGACCGCTGAGCCGGAGTTCGCGGGCTGAGTGGTCACGGTGGCCTCCTGCCTGGAAGTGACTGTCTGTCTGTCGAGATGGCAATGCAGGCGACGACCAGCGCGGGGGCGCGCCCCGGTCGGGGTCACCCAGGGTATCGCGTCGCGGGAGATATCTGCGCCAAATGGATCACGGTGCGGCGGATGGGTGGGCGGGGGGACTGGCAGGATGGCCAACCGTGTCCGGATCCCACCCCAGTCGACGCCGCATGCTGGCGGCCGGGGCCGCACTGCTCGCCGGCCCGGCCACGCTGGCCGGGTGCACCGGATCAGCACCTCTGGCGCCCGAGGGGCCGGATCCGTTGGAGCCACCAGCCCGGCGCGCCGAGACGGACTCGGCCCTGGCACAGTCGGTGGCCCAGGCAGCGGCCCAGTCGGGTACCCAGACGCACGCCGCCCTGGCCACCGCGGCCGGGGCCCTCGCCGCGGACCGGACGGCGCACGCGATCACGCTGCGGGCCGAGCTGCACCGAGCCCGGCCCGCGCCAACTCCCAGTGGTGCCGCCCCGCCGGCTGCTCC
>DATHTJ010000164.1:0-1833 GCA_035463315.1 Pseudonocardiaceae bacterium | reverse complement strand
CGAGCCGCTGCGCTGCGCCTCGAGGAGGCTGTGCACGGGAAAGGAGTGGCGGTTATGGGGAATTCCCCATAAGCGCCATTAGGTGGACGGCGGGGTTATGCGCCCTGCCGGGTCGTTGTGCCTGGTGGGGGCCGTGTCGGTGGTGTTCCGGTCCGCATAATCTCGCCGGTCGGTGTCACCGCCCCAGCGAGTCCAGCCAGCCGATCAGGGAGGTGTCCGAGGTCCAGTCGGGGTAACTGGTCAGGTCGTCGTGACCTGATTATTGATACGCGGGCATCCAGGGTTGGCCCTCGGCGAGCATGACGAGGGTGTCGAAGACGGTGCGGCCGTGCTTGGCGGCGGTGGACAGGTAACTGCGGATCGCGCAGAACTGCTTGGCTCCGGTGAGGGTGCGTAGGCAGCCGGACACCTTCTGCCGGAGTTTGATCATGCGGATGTCGCGCTCCGAGCCGTTGTTCTCGGCGGGTACCCGCCAGTCACGGGTGAAGCGCAGGTAGTCGTCCTGGCGGTCGCGTAGTCGTCGGGCCAGCGCGTTGTGCTTGCGCATCACTTTGTCGCTGCGGGCGGCGGTGACGGTGATGCCGATTTGAACCGCCGAGCGGTAGAGCTGGATCTGCTTGTCCAGGGCGTCCGGGTCGATGGCGTCGGCGCCGCCGGCCGCGTTGGCAACGAGCTTCTGCATCGCGACGAGTGCGTCGCCGGCCTGGGTGGCCCAGCACCAGTCGACGTCAGAGCCTGCCAGGTCGGCGACGGCGGCCAACTCACGCTGGGCGTGGGCACAACAGAGCTGATGCTCGACATCGACGTAGGTGTCATAGGGCGCCCAGGCGTCGTGCACCGCCACCCCGCGAAACCTCGCGAGGACCCCGGCGTCGTTGATGCCGGCGCGGCCGCGCTTGGGGTGGCAGGTGATCAGGGTGTACTTGCCAGTGCGGGCGCAGTGCACCCAGTGCAGCGTGCCCGCCACGCGCAGCCCGGTCTCATCGAACCCGGCCACCTCGGCCTCGGCGATCCGGTCGCCGACCTGGGTCAAGAACCCGTCGAGCCCGTCGGCGGCGCGCGCGGTCATGCTGGCCACGGTGGCATCACTGACCGGGGTGTCGAACAACTCGGCCAGCGCCGCGGCGGTGCGCTTTTTCGACAAGAACTGCCCGACATACAGGTAGAGCACGATCGCGGTGATCCGCGGCCCGTACTGGGTCGGCGCGGCCACGCCCTGCGGGGCGGTGCCGCAGGTGGTGGCGCCACAGTCGCAGCGGCGGGCGATGAGCTGGTGTTCGACGACCCGCACCGTCACGGGCGGCAGATCGAACACCTGCCGGCGCTCCATCCCCACCTCGGCCGCGTCCTCCAGGCTCGCGCCGCAGCCCGTACACGCGCCCGGTTCGTGCCGCTTGCGCTCGTTCGGGTTGTCGACCAGCGCCAACGTCGAACCCGGATGCCCCGGTTGCCCGCCCGGCCTACGACCACTCTTGCGCCGCAGCGACCTCGGCGCCGGCTTGGTGAACGGCGAGTCCGACGACGGCGGCCGCGACGAGTTCCGGCTGTGCTGTCCCAACTGCCGCCGCAACTCGGCAACCTCGGCCTCCAGCTGCTCGATCCGCTCGGCCTGCCGCACGACGAGCTCGGCGAGCTCCTCGTAGGACGGACGACGGTCGGCAGACACCCCACCATGATCACCAACTTGTCGACGCGATCAACTCGCCACGCCGACCACCTGACCAGTCACCAGTCGGGCAGGTCGTCTGGGGTGAGTGGCTGGTAGGCATTCTCGATCGCTTTGCGTTTGGTCTCGGCGTCTGCGCGGGCGTAGATCTCGGTGGTGGACACGTC
>DATHTJ010000163.1:0-4859 GCA_035463315.1 Pseudonocardiaceae bacterium | reverse complement strand
AGCGCCAGCTCACCCAACCACCGCCACACCCCAGCGACCTGATGCAACCGACCCGATTCCAGCTCACCGTCGACCAACTGCCGCAAATACAGCGCATTACCCCGCGTGACAGACCACAACCGGCGCGCTGTAGCGCTGTCCACCAGCCCGTCCAGCCTGGCCTCCACCAAGGTCGCCGTCTCATCCTGGGACAGTGGCTGCAGCTCCAGCCGAGGCAGGTGCCCGTCTTTCCACAACGCCGTCACCGCATCCGGCGCGGTCTCCCCGGTGCGCAGCGTGAGCACCACACTCGCCGCCCGCCGCAACACCAACTGATGCACCACCACCGCGGAGAACTCATCCAACAGATGCGCATCATCCACCCCGATGATCACACCCGCCCGCCCCGCCCCGGCCACCAACGCCTCGCTCGCTTGGCGCACCAACCGAGCCGGATCAGGGCCGACAACCCCCAGCGTCGCCGCGAACGCACCCAACGGCAGTAGCCGCGCCGAGGCCGTCGCCACTGCCCACCGGGTCACCGCACCGCGCTGCTCAGCCGCGGCCAGCGCCTCGCGGGCCAGCCGAGTCTTGCCCACCCCCGCCGCCCCCGCCAGCACGACCCCCGCCGGCCCATCCCGGCGACGGGTCAACCCGCTGATCCGACTCAGCTCCTCGACCCGCCCAGTCAGCGGCCACCCACGGGGCACCCCCATATGGTAGAGGCCGACCCGGGGTTCCGGGACACGGCGGCGGACAGTCCAGGCGAGATTCCGTCAGAGAGAAAGTCACGGATCTTGACGATCGCCCGAAGGATGACCACGGACTAGACACCACATGAGTGGCGTGTTGTTTCCGGGTCGGTGTGGGCGGCGTGCTCAGCGTGAGTGCGCGCCGTCACGGTCGCAGCGGATGGTGGGCTCCTCGGCGGCCGCGCCGAGCGGCCGCGATGAACCCGAGGTCAGCAAGCCGAGCGCGAGCGCGCCGAACACGATCCACAGCGCTCGCAGGATCCCCACGCTCTCCGCTACCAGACCGATGAGCGGTGGACCGGCTAAGAACGCTGTGTAGCCGATCGAGCTCACGACGGACACCCGCGCGGCGGCCCTGACCGGATCGTCGGCGGCCGCACTGATCCCCACCGGAAATCCCAGCGACGTCCCGAGGCCCCACAGCGCGGCGCCGGCGAGCGCCAACCCGGTGCTGCCGTCCAGTACGACGAGAAACAAACCGGCCGCAGTGGTGACGGCGGTCGCCCGCAGCACGGCGACGCGGCCAAACCGGTCCAAAGCCGAGCCCCCGACTAGCCGCCCGACGGCCATCGTCGAGACAAAGAGGCCGATGCCGATCGCGCCGACGGCCTCGCTCGTGCCGTAGCCGTCGACCATCGCGACGGCTATCCAACCTGCACGGCCAGCGGCACACCGGCGGTCGCCGAAGCCGCCCCGACGCCGGCCCCCGCCACTGTGCCGAGACTGAACGCGGCGTGTAGCCGCGGCATCAGGGATCGGCCGAGCCGCCGCTCGACGTCTGCGCCCTCCACGTTCATCGCGACGTCCCAGATCCCGATTCCGAGTCCGATGAGCACGAATCCGGCCGCCGCCAGGCCGACAACGCCAACCTGCAGCCCGGCGGCCAGGGGGAGTAGCCCCGTCGTGACCGTCAATGAGGCAGCCAGCACAGCGCGGGTCGGGCCGAGCCGGTGCACGATCCGCCCGGAGAGGGGCAGTCCCATGATCGAGCCGCCGACAGGCACAGCAGCAGCAGCCCGAGCTGCGCCGAGGAAAGCCCGAGCGCGTCGCGGATCCCGAGGGCCCGGGAGATGCACGAGGCTAACGCGACCCCGCACACCGAGAAGGACGCAGCTACGGCCGTGCGGGCGCGCAGGACGCCGGTCGCGGGCAGAACAAGGCGTCGCCCGGGAACTCGTGAGCGAGCTAGGCCCATCCGTCCTCCCGCCGTTCAGTACCCAGGTAGGCCCGCATCATTCGGGATCACGGTGCATGCCGTCGCGCTGCAGGGGGTAACCCCTGCAGCATGACCAGGATTTCCGCAGTGCTGTTCGATGTTGACGGCACTCTCGTCGATACCAACTACTTGCACACCGTTACCTGGTGGGAGGCGTTTCGCCAATACGGCCACCATGTCCCGATGGCCCGCATCCACCGCGCTATCGGTATGGGCTCGGACAAGCTGCTCGATCACCTTCTGCCGGGCGATCGCGATCGTGCGGTCGACGACGAGCTCCGATCCGCACGCACGGCCCTCTACGCTCCCTACTGGTTGCGGTTGAGAGCCTTCGACGGCGCTGCGGACCTGTTGCGAGCGTGCGCCAACCGTGGCCTGCGAGTGGTGCTGGCCAGCTCCGCCACTGAACGTGAGATGCGGGCACTGCGCGACGCGCTCGATGCTGAGGACGTTGTCACCACGGCGACCTCCTCCGGTGACGCAGAGGAAAGCAAGCCGGCGCCGGACATCCTGGAGATCGCGTTGGAGCGCGGCGGGGTGGCTCCCGATGCGGCGGTGTTCGTCGGCGACACCGTCTGGGACGTGGAGGCATGCAAGAAGGTCGGGCTTGCCTGCATTGCGTTCCTCACCGGTGGTATCAGCAGCGAAGAGCTGCGCGCGGCGGGGGCGGTGGAGATTTACGAGGGCCCCGCCGAGTTACTCGAATCCCTACCGGACAGCCTCATTGCTCGGTGATCTGATTCAGGTCAGTGGAGCGGAACCAAGGGGCAGGCCACTGTTCCACCGGTCGCGTTCACTCATGATCTCAGGGGTACGAGATTATGATCACGGTATACGCTGTGGACCGGCCTCGGAGTTTCCTGGGCTTGGTTGACCGCTGATCGTGATTGGCTTTTCAATGAGGTGTGGCTCGGGCTCAGAGTCAGCTGGCGCGAACCAGGGATCATGGGCAGGTGCGTCCGGGCACAGTGTCCATTTCCGGCCGATTCTGTTGACGCCTATCGGGTACACTGTCAGGGCACCGTCGGCCTCGATGTGCAGGCGGAGAAAATGCTTGAGGTGCTGGTGGTGCTGGGCTGCGTACCCCTCGGTTCCGTGCAAACCAAAGCAGTTGGTGGCCCAGAGGTAGCCCGACATCCCCACCATTCCTCCGATGCCACCCACCAGGCCGATCAGGCTGAGGAAGGCGACCAGGGACCACACGCCCTGAAGTCCGAAGGCAGACGACAGCCAGGAGGCGGCAATGATGACCGAGGCCGCGCCCGCGAGCTGCAGTGTCGAATGGACCGTCCCCAGCAGGAATCGACCGACGCCTCTGGCATCGTGGGCGAAGCGCACCATCCCGGCCACGGACACGATCATGAGCAGGATGAGGAGGAAGGATGTCGGGCTCTCCCACACAGCCTGACGCAAGTCACCGAGGCCGAGCGAGACGTGACGGTCTCCCAGATGCAGTCCCAGCATGAACGCCAACAGCACTTGGACGGCGCCGAACACCCCGGCAAGTGGAAGGTTGTAGGGAGCAAGCAGCCAGATCCGCTTCCTCAGCCGCCTCGATACCGCCGGTGACGGATAGGTACCGGCTCTTCGGTAGCTGATGACTCCTTCTGCTCCGGGAAGGTTTATGCGATCGGGGAGATTGTGGGTGGGATGCAAGAAGGCGCCGCCGCCGCCCGAGCGGATATGCTGGCGAAAGCCACCCTCCTCCTCGTAGCGGCAGTAGTAGTGCTTTCCACTCTTGAGGGACAGCACCAGCCGGGCACCACTCGGCTGGATGATCTCACGCTCGAGGTACTCCACATCCCGGTCGGAATGGATCTCGGACTGCTTCCGGCCGCTGTCGACCTCCTTGGCCATGCACAAGATGATGCGGTCCCCGGGCTCCACCTGGTCGACGGCGACATCGGCGAAGTACCGCAGTTGGGCTTCGTCGATGTAGGAGCCGAACTGAATGTCGATACCCCACAGCCACCACCCGTTCGGGAGCTTGATCGCGAAGTAGCTCCGGCGCTGGCGCGTTCTCCACCCGCCGATCCAGTGGTTGCGGCAGAAGATGCTGGTGAAGTTGACCAGCCCGTCGTACCAGTCATGGCTTCCCGGAATGGCGAAGAGCTCAGGCGCTTCTGCGGGGGCGCACGGGAGCGCCGCCCGGTACGGACCGAGCATGCGGTTCTCGTACTCCGTGGCCGTGGGCACCGGGTACACTTGGTCGCCCCCCATGACAAGGATCCGCCCCCGCTCGGTGGAGTGGGTCTCGCCGTCCCAGTCGAGCTTGAGTTCCTCGGTGGCCAGGAGCCTGGCCACGGTGTAGGTCGAGTTCCACCCGTCGCCGACGTCGGCCACGTAGTCCAGCCACAGATCGGGTTCCCCGGAGCGGTCCGGGACCTCGGCTGGCTCCAGCGCCTGCAGCTCCCGGTTGTCGGCGTAGGAGCTGAAGACGCCGGAGAGCAGAACCCGGACAGCGGTGTCGACGAGTTGGTGGGGATCGAGCCAGCGGACCATGGGCCGGCGCACGAACCCGAGGTCGGAAGCAGAGGACGGGCGAGGGGGGCACGGCGGAGGTGTATCGGCGGAACCCGCAGGTGTCTCGGCCATACTCGACATTCTTGCAGCGGACGAGTGCCTGTCTTTGCTCCGTCCCTCGGCTACCGCGGTCAGCCGCCTACGTGAACCACGGGGCGGCGTGCGGCGTCCTGCTCCGCTTCGCGGAGCACCCCCCTGTTTTGCCTGGGTCGGGCAGTGAAGCTGCGGGCCGGTTGAGTGCCAGCAGCTGATGCTGCCAGGGTGTCCATGTTCGGCCAGCGCGTCGGGCCCGCCCGAGAAGGGGAGAGCATGCTGAGTCCAGAAGATCAAACAGCTGCACTGCATGTGTACAACGGGCGGCGTGAGCGTGACAACTCTCCCCCGTTCGC
>DATHTJ010000162.1:0-6126 GCA_035463315.1 Pseudonocardiaceae bacterium | reverse complement strand
CGGCGGAGGTGGAGAACACGAATCGCCGCGAACTTGTCGCCTCGGCCGCCGCGATCGCCTTCGGTGCCGGCCTGGACCAGCCGGTAGGGAGGATCATCGCGGCGGCTGACGAGCCGCAGGTGCCAAGCCGGGTTCGGGCTGGGGACGTGCGGCACCTGCGCGACGCTGTTGAGGTGTTGGGGGAATGGGAGCGCCACGCTGGCGGTGCTGTGGTGCGGCCCCCCGCGTTGGCTGCGCTGCGGTCGGCCACCGCCATGCTCGATGCGTCCTGCACTCCGGCGGTGCGTCTTGACCTTGAGGCGGCGGTCGCGCTGCTCGCGGATCTGGCCGGATGGGTGACGTTCGATTGCGGCCGTCATGAGTCCGCGCGGCAGCTGTTCCTGCTCGGTTTGCACGCTGCCCGCGAGTCTGGTGATCCCGGCGTCCGGGCATTCGTCGCGTGTGGTTTGGCCCGTCAGGAGATCCACACCGGTAACTGGGCGGGTGGGTTGGATCTCGCTGAGCTTGCGTCCACCGCGACCGACGCGTTCACCCCCAACGCAACCGCGATGCTGCACACCGTGAATGCTTTTGGCTACGCAGGCAAGGGAGACGCCGCCCAGTGCCGCCAGTTTATCGGTGCTGCCGTCGACACCTACCAGCCCGACTCGCTTGCGAATGATCCGTCCTGGATCCGCTACTTCACCCCGGCTCAACTTGAGGGAGACCTCGCCAACGCACTGTGCGACTTGGTGGTCGGGGGTGCTGATGTCCCTGCCCAGACGGCCCACCGAATAGCTTTAATCGAACGCCTCTCCACCGCATTTCAGCAGTACCCGATAGATCGCGCCCGCAGCAAGGCCATCACGGCGACCAGGCTCGCTACTCTGCTCTACCTGGAAGGCGAACAGCACATCGGGCACCAGCTGGCAAATGAGGCGATCAGCCTTGCCGGGCAGATCCGATCGGCGCGACTGGCCACTCACCTTCATGTCCTCATGCAGACAGTGCCTCCCGGCCACGGCCTCGACGACCACGGCATCGACCTACGCCATCGTCTCTCCACGGTGCTCGCTGAGATTGTCTGAGGCGGCGCCACTGTCTCATCAGATCCACGTCCTAGCGGGACACGGTCGCGCTCTGCTTCGCGCAGTCAGTATCCGCTGAACACGAACCCGAGTATCATGAAGATTAGGAAGATTCCCCACAGCCCGACGCCTACCCAACCGAGCACGATCCCGGCCACAGCGAGACCGGCGCCTCCCTCGCCGCGTTCCCTGATCTGTTTGCGCGCGATGTACCCGAAGACCAGCGCCAGGATGCTGGTGATCCCCCAGAAAATAATGAGGATCCCCAGCACGAGTGACGCGATGGCGAATCCGTTGGTCGGGGCCTGCACGGGGTAGCCGGGATAGCTCGGGTAGCCATAGCCGTAGGCACCGGGATAGCCGGGTGGCGGCGGCCCGGGTGGGACGTCGGGGGTCGCGGGGCCGCGCTCTTGTTCGGGTGGTCCGCTCGGGTGCGGCGGTGTCGTCATCGCGTCACTTCCCTCAGCGCTGTTCACCTCCACAGTCGCACATCTCGGCCACCCGCCGCCGCATCACCGCCCGGGCGGCTGCCCGGTGACGAGGAAGCCGACCTGGCGGGCGATCGCGACCGCGTGGTCGGCGAAGCGCTCGTAGTAGCGGCCGATGAGCGCGGCGTCCACCGCTGGCTCCACCCCGTGCGACCAATCCTCGGACAACAGGATGCGGAAGATCTGACGGCGCAGCGCATCCACCTCCTTGTCGGCCTCGGCCAGCCGAGCGCTGGACATCAGGTCCTGGCTCTCGATCGCGGTCGCGGCGTCCTCAGCGAGACTGGCGGCGAGCAAGCCCATCCGCGCGAACACCGGGCGGACGTCGTCCGTGATCGGCACGGTCGGGTGCTTCAGCCGCGCGATCTTGGCGATGTGCTGGGCCAGGGTGCCCATCCGCCCCAGGTCACGCGCCGCGTGCATAGCCGCCACTACCACCCGCAGGTCCGTGGCGACCGGTGCCTGCAGGGCGAGCAGGTTGATGCAGCGCTGGTCCATGTCGTCGCACAGTGCTGTGATCTCGTTCTCGCCGGAGATGACCAGCTCGGCGAGCCTCAGGTCGGCATGATGCAGCGCGGTCGAGGCGTTGGTCATCATCTGCCCCGTCAGCCGAGCCATCGTGGCCAGGTCGCCGATCAGTTTGTCCAGCTCGGCGTGGAATGTCTCGCGCATCGCCCGAGAGTACGGCCGCAGGACTGCTCCGTCTCGGTGGCCACGATGAATCAGAGGTGAACGCGAGGTGCCGGCCGCGTCGCATGCCTCAGCTGCAGGTGGTATCGGCACCGTTGACGGTGGCCAGCGGGGCGGTGGCCACCGGGGCGCTGGCCACCGGCCGGGGTGCTTGCGCGTGGGGCGGTTGCTCGCCGGGCAGCGCGGCGCCGTCGATGATCGCCCGAAACAGCGCTGCGGTGTCCTGGGCCCGGAGCTCCTCGTTGCCGTACTTGTTGGCCGACCCGGTGGTGGGCACGGTGACGAAGGTGACGTCGGCGGGGTCCAGCCCTTTCACCGACTGGGCCAAGGTGAGCAGCGCCGAGGAGTCAACGTTCTCGCCGACGGTGTTCGCGGTGACCGCGGTGATCAGCGCGCGCAACGTGGCGGGATTGAGCAGCACGCCTGGCGACAGCACCTGGCGCAGCAGCGCGGACAGGAAGTGTTGCTGGCGGGTGATTCGACCGTAGTCCGAGGTGGGGTCACCGACGACGTGCCGGGCCCGGACGTAGTTCAGCGCGGTGCTGCCGGAGATCGTGGTGTAGCCCCGCTGCGGGATGATCGTGCCCAGTCGGCCGTCCTTGAGCGGTCGCTCCACGCAGATCCGCACCCCACCCACCGCGTCGACCATGCTCTTGAATCCGTGGAAGTCAACGCCGACAAACCGGGTCACGGCCAGCCCGGAGAGGTACTGCACGACCTTGGTGACGCACAGCGGCCCACCAACCTGGTAAGCGGTGTTCAGCTTGGCGGCGCTGGCCCCGGCGTCCATCCGGCTGGTGTAGGTACCCGAGACGGGGTCCCATACCGCACACTGCGGTCGCTGGATCTCCAGGTCCCGCGGGAAGGAGATGATCACCGCGCGAGACCGGTCGGCGGGCAGGTGGGCGACCATCACGGTGTCCGAGCGGGCACCTTCCACCAGGGCGGCATCGCCGCCGCTGCCCTCCTGCTGCGCACCCATCCGGCTGTCCGATCCGACCAGCAGGACGTTCTCGTCGCCGCGCTGCGCTGGCGCATCAGCGATGGCCGCGGAGTGTGGGTCCAGTGCGGGCACATCGCGGAGCTGGCCGTCCAGCCATTGTGTGGTGGTCCATCCTGCGGCGGTGACCAGGAAGACCAGGCACGCCACCGCAGCCACCAGCGCCTTGCCGGTGTGCCGCACGCGGTGGTGCCCGTGCCGCCGGTCGGACACCCCGATCTCCTTCCCCTGGACCACGTGATACGCCATCCGGGCGCAGGGATCGTACTCTCCCCCTCATCCACCGGAATGGGGCAGCTCGGCGCCCGCGGGGACGGTGCGGTCCATCGGGTCATCCAGCCAGCCCTCGGGCAGGACCACCCGGCCGGGCGAGCCTTGGCGGCCTCGGGGGCCGTCGGCGTCGGGCGGGAACGGGGCATCGGGGTCCAGCCGGGCGAGTTGGTCGTCTAGCTCGGCGAAGCTGGACACCATCCCCAGCGCGCGCCGCACATCCCCGCCGACCGGGAAGCCGTGCAGGTACCACGAGACGTGCTTGCGCAGGTCACGCAGGCCCTTGTCGGTGCCGAGGTGCTCAGCCAGCAGCCCAGCGTGGCGGCGCAGGGTGCCCGCGACGTGACCGAGGGCCGGTGACGTCGGAGCCGGGGTGCCGGCGAAGGCGGCTTCCAGCTCGGCGAACAGCCACGGCCGGCCCAGGCAGCCGCGACCCACCACGACCCCGTCGCAGCCGGTGTGCTCGACCATCCGGATCGCGTCCGCGGCGGCGAAGATGTCCCCGTTGCCCAGCACCGGGATGGACGTGACGGCCTGCTTGAGCGCGCCGATGGCGTCCCAGTCTGCCGTGCCTGAGTAGCGTTGCGCGGCGGTGCGCGCGTGCAGGGCCACCGCCGCCACCCCGGCGTCCTGGGCGATCCGGCCGGCGTCGAGAAACGTGCGGTGCTCGTCGTCGATGCCGATCCGGAACTTCACCGTGACGGGGAGGTGCCCGGCCGCCTCGACCGCGGAGCGGACGATCTCACCGAACAGGGCCCGCTTGTAGGGCAGCGCAGCACCGCCCCCTCGGCGGGTGACCTTCGGCACCGGGCAACCGAAGTTGAGGTCAACGTGATCAGCGAGGTCGTCATTGCGCACCATCTCCACCGCCTTGCGGACCGTCACCGGATCGACCCCGTAGAGCTGCATCGAGCGGGGCTGCTCCGCGGCGTCGAAGCTGACCATCCGCAGGGTGCCGGGGTGCCGTTCCACCAGCGCCCGGCTAGTGATCATCTCGCAGACGTACAACCCGGCACCGTGCTCGCGGCACAGCCGCCGGAACGCCACATTGGTGATCCCGGCCATCGGCGCGAGCACGACCGGCGGGTCGACCCGGTAGGGGCCAATCCGCAGCGGCGGCCGTGGTGCAGGCATCCGCTCATCATCCCCTGTGCTCCCCACCTCCGGTGGATGCCCGGTGCGTCCGGGGCGTCGGTCGGTGGCGCACGGTGGCAGCTCGACCCCTCTGGGCGGTTGAGCTGAGACGCCAACGGGCCTAGCGTCGAATTTCGGGTAAAAAATCGACTTATGCCAGCGAGGTGATTCATCATGCGAGCGAGCATCGGTGACCGGTTATGCGTGCATGGCCGCACTGTCAATCGGCCCGACCGCCTGGGCGACGTGGTGGAGGTGCGGGGGCCGGACGGCCAGCCGCCCTTCCTCGTCCGGTTCGACGACGGCCGCGAACGCCTGGTTTTCCCAGGCCCGGACTGTGAGGTACAACCGGCCGCGGGGCGGTAGCGACGAGTTCTCTGCGGTGGCGCCGTCGGTGTGGCGGCGCCGTTACAGCCAACCGCGCCGACGGAACAGCACGTAGAGCAGCACTGAGACGAGCAGCATCATGCCCAGTGCCATGGGATAGCCTAGAATCCAGTGCAGCTCAGGCATATGGGTGAAGTTCATCCCGTAGACGGTGCCGACCACGCTCGGGGCGAAGAGGATCGCCGCCCACGAGGAGATCCGCTTGACTTGCTCATTCTGGGCCAGGCTCGCCTCGGTGAGCTTGGCGGTCTCCTCGTTCTGCCGCTGCGCGACGAGTGTGGAGTTGACGGTCAGGACGTCGCCGAGTAGTTGCCGCAAGGCGTCCACCCGCTCCACCACGTGCACCGCGTGGTCCTGCACGTCCCTCAGTTGACGCTGCAGCTCCACGTCCATCGAGAAGTTGTCGGATCCACTGATCAACGATCCCAGCATGTCGAGCAGCGGCTCGCAGGCCCGCTGGAACTCGATCACTTCCCTGGACAGCTGGTATATCCGCCGCGACACGTGGGGCTCGCCGCGGAACACCTGGTCCTCGATCTCGTCGATGTCGTTGCGCAACCCGTGCAGGACCGGTAGGTAGTCGTCCACGATCCGGTCCAGGATCGCGTAGAGCACCGCCAGCGGCCCCCGCTTCAGCAGGTCGGGATCGGCCTCCAGACGCTGGCGGACCTCGGCCAGGTCAGGCTCGGCGGCATGCCGGATGGTGACGACGAAGTCCTTGCCCAGGAACACGTGCACCTCGCCGACCTCTACTACCTCATGGGGGTCGACATAGCGGGCCGGGCGCAGCACCACGAACCAGGTGTCGCCATAGCGCTCCAGCTTCGGCCGCTGGTGGGCCTGCACCGCGTCCTCCACGGTCAGCTCGTGCAGGCCGAACTCGGCCGCCACTGAGGCGATCTCCTGCTCGTCGGGCCGGTAGAGCCCGATCCAGGCCAGACACGGGCTGCCGCTGGCACAGTGCTCGCGCAACAGCGCGTAGGTCGTCTCCAGTGACTCGGGTGCCACGCAGCGCCGGCCGTCGTTGTACACGGCGTTGTCCACGACTGTCATCGGTCACCTCCTCACCCGCAGCATCGTGCCAGTTCAC
>DATHTJ010000161.1:0-3772 GCA_035463315.1 Pseudonocardiaceae bacterium | reverse complement strand
GCTTGACCGGGTTCGCGTGCGCGATCCACGTGTTGTCCAGCCATGGCATGATCCCGACCGCGAAGCCGGAACCGTAGGCTGGGATCTGCTCGTAGGGGCGGAAACCCAACCAATGGACGTTGGAGTACTTGTCGAACCGGTCCATCGAGTGCGTGGCGTCACCGATCAGCACCAGCGACACGTCCGGTAGTTCGGCGGCGATCCGTTCGAGGAGGTCGAAGTCGACGAGGAAGTCGTCAAGAGCGCCGAAGAAGCCTACTCGGGGTTCGGGGATCTCCGCGAGGTCGACCGGGAATTCGGCAGTCTCACGGCGCCTGAAGTGCTCGATGTCGACGCCGTGATCCAGGAAGTGCGCCCGGTGGCCGGTCAGCTCCCGCTCACTGGCCAGTAGCGATCGGCTCGCGTAGAGCACGTGGTCGGCGCCGCGCAGTAGCTCACGTTCCAGGTGCTCTATTGTGGCGCGATCCGCCTCGGGGAACTCGGAATGACGGTCGGAACGGTTGAACACCAGCGAGTGCCGCCGCATCGGGCGGACCACATCCCAGGCTGTCGGCAGCGTCGTCACGATCACCGGGGTCCGCATCCCGAGCGCCAGGCACACCGCCCGCACCTGGGCGCGTACCAGGACCGCGCCCAGGGTGCGGAGCCAGCGCGTGCGGTAGAACGGCAGCGGCAGTGGGCTCATCACGTAGTACTGCGGCAGATCCGGCAATGGTCGGCGCACCAGCTTGGCGACACTGCGGAGCTTGCGCAGAATGCGGCGGGTGACGTGGGTACTGCGGCCCGGCAACGGCATCCGCAGGCCGATGCTGTTCACCACAAGTACCCGACGGTGCTGGGCGATCCCGCGCATGAGCTGGAAGTCGGAGTGGGCACGGTTGTGGTACCACCAGTCCTGCGCGGAGAAGCACAGGTACCCGGGCTCACCTGCCGGTCGCTCGGCTCCCACTCCCGGCCGCTGCGGCCACCGCCGCATCCGGGCCAGCGCGGCCAGCGCGGCCAGGTGGCGTCGGCGCCCAGCATGGCGATGCGCGATCAACCGCAGCGCCTCGCTGAGCACGAGGGCGAGCCACATGACCCCTGCCGCCGCCACCCCACGCCGCTCACGGTGCAACCGCACCTGGTTGGTCACCGACAGCGCCCACAGCGACGGTGAACTCGCCTGCGCACCGCCCAGGTGGGTGCCCACCGCCGCCGGCGCCAGCCGTACCACGAAGCCGTGATCCGCTGCGCGCAGCATGTACTCGGTCTCCTCGGAGTAGAGGAAATACCGCTCGTCCAGCATGCCCACTGCGTCGATACAGTCGGCTGACACCAGCCAGGCGGCACCGGTGGCCCATGTCGCGGTGCCGCCCCGCAGGTACGGCGCGGGGTCGACGACCAGTTCCCCCAGCGCAGGCACCCGTCCCACCCGAGTGCCGCCCAGCAACGCCGCCGCGAGAGCGCGAAGCGCAGTCGGCCGCCGCCGGAGTGAGGGGTACATCTGGCCCGCCGCGTCGAGCAGCCGGGGCACCGAGATACCGGTGCCCGGCACGAGCAGGCCGCTGCGGAGCGCGGCGACCGACCGGGGGGCGAGGCGGACGTCCGGGTTGAGCACGAGGACGTCGCAGCCCCGCGCCGCGGCGAGCCCGGTGTTGACCCCGGCCGCGAAACCGTCGTTGCTGCCCCTGCACACGATCTCCGCCTCCGGCGCCACCCGCCTCACGACATCGACAGTGCCGTCCGGTGAGGCGTTGTCGACGACGAGGATCCGCGCGTCCCCCACACCCTCAAGGGCCGCCGGGAGCGCCTCGAGGCAGTCGGCGACCACCTCGGCACTGGCGTACGTGACGATGACGACCGCGAGCGGGCGGAGCTCGCCGCGCTGGACCGGGGCCGTGAGCGTGCTTGCGCGAGACCCGCTCCTCGGGCGGGACGGAGTCAGCCGGGTGCGCAGCGCCGCCGCCAGCATCGTGAGCGCGAATGGCAGGTCGTCGCGCAGGTAACGCCCGGCAAGCCGCCGCGGCTCCAGGACCAGCCGGTGCAACCACTCCATGCCGAGGCGCTGCATCAGCACCGGCGCCCGGCGAAACTGGCCTGCCGCCATCGGGATGCCCGCGCCGCAGCCAAGGTACCAGGCGTCCGGCAACGCGCCGCGCAGCCGCTGGATCGTCCGCTCCTGCTTCGGAAAGCCAAGCCCGACCAGCACCAGGTCCGGGGCGGCCGCGGTCACCGCCTGCACGACGTGGTCCATCCCGTCCTCGGTGGCGTCGAAGCCGAACGGCGGAGCGAAGGTGCCGGCCACCCGCAGGCCGGGGTACCGGGACTGCAGGACGCGTGCCGCAGCCTCGGGCACCCCCGCATCGCCACCCAGCAGGAACAGTGAGCGCCCGTCCGCAGCTGCCGCCTCGGCAAGCGAGAAGACGAGCGAGGACCCTGTGACCCGCTCGGGGAGACGGCGTCCCAGCAGCCGCGCCGCCCACACCAGCGGCGTGCCGTCAGCGACCACCAGCGACGCGCTGGCTATCAGCTCTCGCAGGTCGGTGTCACAGCTGGCCGCGCGGATGATGTCGACATTGGCGGTGACGATGCTGCCGCCCTGACCGGCGCGCCACTGCTCACGCACGCGAGCAACCACGTCCCTCTCAGTGAGGGCGCACAGTCTCACGCCGCCGATCTCCAGCCGCGCTGGAGCGTCCACGATCATGTGAGTACCTCCTTCCCCTTGGCCGCGGTAGCCACGTCGTTCACCCGGCACCGAGGCTGCTCAACCGCTCGCGGCAGCGCTGCTCCGCCCACCGTCGTACATCGCGGGGCGTGCGGGACTTCGCTGAGATCATCACGGCCAGCGCGTCCGGACCGATGCCAGCCGCAAACGCCTCCGCTGCTGTGCGATCCAGGGGGATGTCGTCCCAGTAGTTGTGGCAGAACTCCGCCCCCAGGTACCCGCCGGGCTCCCGCCCGCCCAGCACCTCGTCGACGTAGACCCCGTACAGCACGAACTCCGACACGTGCAGCTCGGATGTGACCGCGTCGAGCCAGTGCCGCCCGGTGACCTCGCCGATCCTCGCCTGCATCCCGCGCACGACCGACGGGTCCCAGACGTTGAACGAGCTCACGTAGTCGTGCAGCGGTGGCCGGCCTACCGCGTTCACGCCGAGCAGCCGCCGCGCCACCTGGTGCCACCGCACGTGGCGCTCCATCCCCGCATGCACCGCACCCTCGAGGCGGTACAGCATCACCTGGCCGTCCCGCACAACATCGATCGGGTCAACCGCCCGCACGAGCACCACGTCCGAGTCCGCGATGAGCACTGCCGTGGTGCGCAGTGACCCTGCGGTGGCGATCTTCAGCGCCTGCTGCAGCACCCAACCCCGCGCGGGGGGCCACGGCCGGCGCAGGTTCATCCACAGACCGCGGACCGGCGTGCGCACGTAGCGCCGGGGCAGGAACTCTGGCTCCGTCCGTACCACGCAGTGATCGCAGGCGAAGTGGGCGAAGGTCGAGCGGTCACCGCGCGGCACGATCACGTGGTGGACGGTGGACGGTGGCGTGTGCTCCAGCACCGACCTGCGCAGGTCCTGGAAGATCTCGGCGTCCGGCCCGAAGCTCGGCGTGATCACAGCGAGATCGCTCATCCTTGGGCACCTCCTTCAGGCCAGGTGCCCGCAGCCCGCAGGCCTGCGTAGTGCCCGACCCCGTTTGGCGAACGTTCCGTTCCAGCATGAGCCGCTCCCGTCGACACGTCCCCGTCGCGGACGGCGATCCGCCACAGCGCCCCCGTGAGGCCGAC
>DATHTJ010000160.1:0-9769 GCA_035463315.1 Pseudonocardiaceae bacterium | reverse complement strand
CTTGACCGAGATCACGCTCGGCGTGTCGTCAAACTCGGTGAAAGACGGAGGCCTGGCCACCGGCAAGGGTATGGCCTCCGGAGGACCGTCTGCGGCGCTGGAACGGGTATTCTAGTAGCCATTCGGCTCTGAATGGCACTGACGATGCTTGGTTTCGACGGGTGCTTGGTTTGGACGTGCATGCGGTAGCGGCCGCCACCCCAGCGTATCGAAATCGCTATGTTGATCTACTTCGCGCCGTCGCGATCTTGGCGGTCGTGACGGGGCACTGGTTGGTCGCTGCGGTGACCGTGCAGGGCGGCCGGCTGGGTGGGGTCAATGCGCTGGAGGTGCTGCCCTGGGCGCGTCCGCTGACCTGGTTGTTCCAGGTGATGCCGGTGTTTTTCCTGGTCGGCGGCTATGCGAACGCAGCGTCGTGGTCGAGCCACCAGCGCCGTGGTGGTGATGGGGCGTCCTGGGTGCGGTCCCGGATGTTTCGTCTGCTGTGGCCGACTGCGATCTTTGTGGTCATCCTCACGGTGGCGGCAGGGCTTGGCCGGGCGGTGGGGCTCGATTCCGACCTCGTGCGCGACGGTGCCTGGGTGGCTGCCATCGGGCTGTGGTTTCTCGCGGTGTATATCGCCGTGGTGGCCCTCGCGCCGATCTTGATCAGCTGGCAGCGCCGCTGGGGGCATGGTAGGACCATCTTGCTGTTAGCGGTGTGGGTCGCGGTGGCCGATCTCAGCCGACTCGTCTTCGAGGTGTCCTACGTCGCGTGGTCGACTTACTTGCTGGCGTGGCTGGCCGTGCACCAACTCGGGGTTGCTTGGCGGGACGGCGCGCTTACTGGCAGCCGGTGGATGGCGTGGCTGCTCGCCGGCGGCGGTGTGCTGAGCCTGCTGCTGCTCACCGGCTTCGGCCCTTACGCGGTGAGCATGGTCGGCACCGTCGGCCCCGGGTTGGCGAACACCGCGCCCCCCACGCTGGCCTTGCTGGCGTTGGCCGTGACCCAGACCGGGCTGGTCCTGCTGCTGCGTGGCCCGGCCGACCGGTGGTTGGCCAGGCCCCGACTGTGGGCCGCGGTGGTGGCCGTCAACTCGGTGGTGCTCACCGTCTACCTGTGGCACATGGTGCCGATCCTCGTCGTGGTGCCGGCGCTGGTACTGACCGGTGTGCTGCCGCAGTACCCGATCGGCTCTGCAGCGTGGCTACTGCTTCGGCTCCCCTGGATGCTCGCCCTCGCGATCGTGCTGGCCGCGCTGGTCGCGGTGTTCGCCCGAGGGGAACGAGCTCGGCTGCGTGGTCCGGAAGCCACTCAGCCCGATGAGTCGCCCTGGGGGAAGGCGCGGCTCGCTGGGGGCGTACTCGCCTGCCTCGCTGGGTTAATCGGGCTCGCGGCCACCAGCTTCGCGGGTCTTGCGCCTACGGCCGTGCCGATCGTCGAGCTCACCGCCCTCGCAACCGGCCTGCTGCTGGTCGGCCTGCGAGTGCCGATCATCGGACGCCTGCGTGCCCGCCGCGGCTAGCTCGGTCTGGGCACGGCTGCGCGACGTCGCCGACGCGGCTCCGCCCGGGCGCGACCGAGTGGTCGACGCGACCCGCGCCGCCGCCATCCTGGTGGTGATCGCCTGGCACTGGGTGGGGTCGGTAACCCACCGCGATGCGAACGGCACACTCGTGATGCCCAACCCCATCGCGGACGTCCCCGGCGGCTGGCTGGCCACCTGGGTGCTGCAGGTGATGCCTGCCTTTTTCGTGGTCGGTGGTTTCGCGAACCTCGCCAGCTGGCATTCAGTGCTCCGCAGCGGCGGAAGCACGGCGGAGTTTCTGCGACGGCGGATGGCCCGCCTGCTGCTGCCGGTCGCAGTCTGGGTCGCAGTCTGGATGACTGGAGAGTTGATCGCCGCCGTCGTGCTACCCGGACACCGCTGGGTGTGGGAGTGGTTTCCCGGGGTGCTCATTCCGCTGTGGTTCGTCGCCGTCTACGTCGCTGTCACCGCAGCCGTACCGCTGACCGCTCGGTTGCACCGCCGCTTCGGCGCTGGAGCAGTGCTCGGGATGGGAGCCGGGATCACCATCCTCGACATTCTGGCGCGCGGGGTGGGCGTGCCGTGGGCCGCGTGGGTCTCAGCGGGACTGGTGTGGCTGTTCGCCCATCAGCTCGGCTATCTCTGGCGCACTCACGGCGCGGCGTTGACTACGGGGAGGCGAGCGGGGATCGCCGCAGCCGGTCTGTCCGGGCTGGTGCTGCTCACCTCGCTCGGCTACCCGCGCTCCATGGTGGCCCTGCCCGGGGACACCGAGTCCAATATGTTCCCCCCGAACGCCACGACCGCTGCGGTGGCCGTGTTCCAGCTCGGCCTGATCCTGCTGACCGCACCCCTCGTCGCCCGCCTGCTGCAGCGCCGACAGGTGTGGCGAGCGGTGGTTGTGGTCAACGCGACCGCCTTGACCCTGTTCCTCTGGCACATGACCGCCTACGTCGGATTCCTCTGGATTTTCGAGGGCCTCGGCGGCCAGCTCGAGGACCAACCGACCCTTCAGTGGCTGCTGCAGCGCCCCTTGTGGCTGCTCGGCCCCGGTCTGATCCTCGCCGTCCTGGTCGCAATCGTCGGCCGTGCCGAGACGCCCGCCCTCCGGTGACCGCTACGTGCAGCCGACTTCTGGAACCCCACAGGTGCAGCCCTCCGAACCCCGATTCGACGCGCTCGTGCGGGACATGAGCGACAAGCTGCTCCCCTGGGTGGGAACTACTCTTCTGTGACTCGATGGTCAGCTCGTTCAGCTCTCGCTCCAGGTCTCGTCGTCGCGTTGCTGCCGATTGGAGTAAGGCTCTTTGTTAGACCGAGTGGTATCGGGGTATCCGGCTAGACCGACCTAGGCCAGAGAGGTGAGGAGCGAGGTGCCAGGCTGGATCGAGGATTACGGGTTGATCGGCGACTTGCAGACTGCGGCGCTGGTGTGCCGCGATGGCTCAATTGACTGGCTGTGCCTGCCGCGGTTCGACTCGCCGGCGTGCTTCGCTGCGTTGCTGGACGCTGAGCGGGCTGGGCGCTGGTTGCTAGCACCGGCTGGGGGTGGTTCGTGCACCCGGCGGCGCTACCGCGGTGACTCGCTGGTACTGGAGACGGAATGGGACACACCGGACGGCACGGTCAGGGTAGTCGATGCGATGCCCCTTCGGGGAGAAGCCGCCGATCTCGTTCGCGTGGTCGAGGGTCGGTCAGGACGGGTCCCCATGATGATGGAACTCGTACTGCGCTTTGACTACGGCTCGGTGACGCCGTGGGTCCGGCAGGTCGATGGCCAGTGGTCGGCGATCGCGGGGCCCGATGCGGCCTGGCTGCACAGCACGGTCTCCGTGGATCACCGTGACGGCCAGACAAGCGCCCGTTTCGAAGTCGAAGCGGGACAGCAGGTGCCGTTCGTGCTGACCTACGCTGCGTCCCACGCGCCTACCCCGAAGCCAGTCGACGGACTGCAGGCCCTGGAGGAGACCGAGCGGTTCTGGGCGGATTGGATCGGACGGTGTGACTACCGAGGCGAGTGGGCACAGCCGGTACGCCGTTCGCTGGTGACGCTCAAGGCACTGACCTACGCCCCGACCGGTGGCATCGTGGCCGCCGCGACCACCTCGCTGCCTGAGCATCTGGGCGGGACCCGCAACTGGGACTATCGCTACTGCTGGCTACGCGACGCCACCTTCACCCTGCAGGCGCTGCTCGGCACTGGTTACGTCGACGAGGCGAAGGCTTGGCGGGACTGGCTGCTGCGTGCGGCCGCCGGCGACCCCGCCGACCTGCGGATCATGTACGGACTGGACGGCAGCCGCCGGATCCCCGAGTACACCCTGGACTGGCTGCGTGGCTACGAGGGCTCGACGCCGGTGCGGGTTGGCAACGCTGCCGCCGAGCAGTATCAGCTTGATGTGTGGGGTGAAGTCCTCGAGGGGCTGCACCTAGGCCGCGAGGCCGGGCTGGCCCCGTCGGAGGACGCATGGGACCTGCAGCGAGCGCTGCTGGACTACCTTGAGGGTCACTGGGACGACCCGGACAACAGCCTGTGGGAAGTGCGCGGGGCTCGTCAGCAGTTCGTGCATTCCAAGGTGTTGGCCTGGACCGGGGTCGACCGCGCTGTCCAGGCCGTCGAGCGGCAGGGACTGGAGGGGCCGGTGATGCGCTGGCGGGCGCTGCGGGATCGGATCCACAGCGAGGTGTGCGAGCGTGGCTATGACGCTGCGCGTCACACCTTCACCCAGTTTTACGGTTCCCAGGGTCTGGATGCGGCGCTGCTACTGATTCCCCGGGTGGGGTTTCTGCCTTGGCGCGACGAGCGGGTCGTAGGCACCGTCGAGGCCGTGCAGCGGGAGCTGTGCGAGGACGGCTTTGTGCTGCGATACCGCCCTGAGGCCGATGGTGGGGTCGACGGCCTACAGGGAGAAGAAGGCGCCTTCTTGCTGTGCTCGTTCTGGCTTGCGGACGCGCTACACGGGCTCGGGCGGGAGCACCAGGCCCGGACACTGTTCGAGCGGCTGCTCGGGTTGCGCAACGATGTGGGCTTGTTGAGCGAAGAGTACGACACGCGGGCTCGCCGCCACCTCGGCAACACACCGCAGGCGTTCAGCCACGTCGGCCTCGTCAACACGGCCCGCCACCTCAGCGGCTCTCCCACCATGATGGAGGTGCAATGCGCGCGCTGAGCGTAGTGCCCGGTGGGGCTGGTTCGCCAAGGATGATCACGGCCCGAGCGGATCGTACCTGACAGTTCCGTTGCAAAACCGGGACACCGCGCTTCGGGTCCGCGCACAGCGGTCACCCAGTCCCCGACACTCCCGCCCACTGACGAGGAGGACCTCCGTGTCACCCACCCATCGAGCCCAACGTGCCTGTCTCGCCTGGCTGCTCGCTGGGGTCCTGGTCGTGCTGGCCCTGGGCGCGTGCGGCGACAACGCGGTGCCGCGCGGCGTTGCCGCCCCCGGGGCCAGCGGGAATGTCGGGTCGCTCAAGCTGCGTGACGCGGTGCTCAACGACCCCGGCGCAGACGCCGAGTTCCCCGGCTATGACCGGGGCGAAGACGCCCCCCTGCAGGTCACGATCGTCAATGACGGGGACACCGACGACGAGCTCGTGTCCGTGACGACGGCCGCGGCCGAGCGAGTCACGGTCCAGGGCGCGACAACGATCCCCGCGGGCGGCAGCGTGTCGAGCATCCCCGACGCTGACAACCCGCTGCCTGCTCCGGCGTGGGCCGTGCCGCCACAGCCAATCGGGGACCCGATCGACGGCGCGGAACTGTGGATCGTGCTCCGCGACCTCACCACCGAGATCCCACCCGGAATCCCCACCGACGTCACCTTTCGCTTCCGCCAGGCGGGTGAGGTGACGCTGCGGGTGCCGGTGTGCACCCCGTCGTGCACCCAAGAGCCTGTGAGCGATCGCCCGTTGCTCCGGTGAGGGGCTCGGGGCTGCCGGTCCGCTGATGGGGAGATCGACAAGGAGGAGTCGATGCCCGCACCGATTGTTGCCGATCACCTCTGGGATCGCCTGCCCAAGTGCAGTGTCGACGCGATGTACAGGCATCCAGGGGATGGATCAATGGCCGGCTCGCCGGGTGGGACAGAGTCGGTGACGATCAGCGATTCGTGCAGGCTCGCCACGAGGAGACGGCGGCGTTGGAGACGGCGGGTTAGGCGACGTTCACCGGCCGGCTCGGGCTGTGTCGCCACCTCGGGGTCGAGGGGGATCCACCTGGTGGTGACCGCCGGGATCGGCGGGCTGCTGTTTGCCTACGACACCGACGTGATATCCGCTACGTTGCTCTTCATCCAGGGAGGCCCCGGATGAACGGCGCCGGGGACCGGTTCGAGCCCACCCACGGCTCACATTTCCTGTCCTTTGCGGTATCGACGATCACCGGTGAGGTACGCCGGTACTTCCGCGACCACGGCTGCGGCGCCCCGAGAACGCACCATCCTCGCGCCGCGGTTCTTCCGCCAACTAACACAGACCCAAATCGCAGAACAGGTCGGCATTTCACAGATGCACGTCTGCCTAGTGCTCCGCCAAACGCTCGCGCTATTACAGGAGCGCATGTCCAGCGCGGATTGATGCACCGTTACCTCGGCGACTTTAAGGACCTTAGAATGAATGTTATGCAATGTGCGGGGAAGGGGCTCATGTGATGACCAGGAGGGACCCTCAGGTGGTGGTGGTGACCGGTGCCAGCGGTGGCATTGGCCGGGCGACCGCGCAGGCCTTTGGGGCCCGCGGCGCGAAGGTGGCGTTGCTGGCCCGTGGAGAGTTGGGTCTGCAGGGCGCGGCCAAGGAGGTCGAGACCGCGGGCGGGACCGCGTTGGCGATTCCCGTTGACACCGCCGATTACCAGCAGATCCAGCGGGCCGCCGAGCGGGTGGACCAGGAGCTGGGTCCAATCGATGTGTGGGTCAACGTGGCTTTCACTTCGGTGTTCGCCCCGTTCACCCAGATTCAGCCCAAGGAATACAAGCGGGTGACGGAAGTGGCCTATCTGGGCTATGTCTATGCCACTCGGATCGCGTTGGATCGGATGCTGCCGCGGGATCGGGGCACAATCGTGCAGGTCGGCTCAGCGCTGGCCTACCGCGGCATTCCACTGCAGTCCGCATACTGCGGCGCCAAGCATGCAATCCAGGGCTTTCACGATTCGCTGCGCTGTGAGCTGCTGCACGACAAGAGCAACGTGCACGTGACGATGGTGCAGATGCCGGCGGTGAATACCCCGCAGTTCTCCTGGGTGCTGTCCCGGCTGCCCAACCAGGCCCAACCCGTCCCGCCGATCTACCAACCCGAGGTGGCCGCCAAGGCTGTGGTCTATGCGGCGGACCATCCAAGACGTCGCGAGTACTGGGTCGGCGGCTCGACAGTGGGCACTTTGATCGCTAACAGGTTCGCCCCCGGTATCCTGGACCGCTACCTGGCCCGGACCGGCTACCAGTCCCAACAGACTGATCAGCCCCGCGATCCGAACCAGCCGGCGAACCTGTGGGAAGCCGCCGACGGTCTGCAGGGACGCGACTTCGACACCCACGGCATCTTCGATGCCAAATCCACCTCCCGTAGCTACCAGCTGTGGGCTTCCCAGCACCACGGGCTGCTGGCCCTGGTGGGTGCTGGTACCGCCGCTCTGTTCGCTGTGCTGGCTGCCCGAACGGGAACGGGGAGGGCTGAGGGTGAAGGAGCGCGATGGCCCTGAAGCTGGAGAACTACGGCCTGATCAGTGACGGCCAGCCGCAGCCCTGGTGGGCTATAACGGATCAATCGACTGCTGTGCTGCCCTGGTTTGGCTCCGCGGCCTGCTTGCCGCACCGCTCGGTGACATTGGCATGCTTGTGAATGCCGTAGTTGTCGCAGATCATGTGGATCTGCAGCCCTGTGGGCACCTCGCGGTCACCCGAGCACAGCCACCTTCAATAACGCTGCGTCAAAGTGCGTACCGGAAATCTTCGATTGTGACCAGCCTACAAGCGCAGAACATCTGGTGAAGCCGCCGCAGACAGGTCCGGGTCTTTGCCTATCGCGGTGATCAGGATCTGTGACTCACCGACTCCGACATTGCCACATCTGACACCTTAGAGGCGGCGGCGCACGCAGCGCTCCCGAGCCGCGGTGGCGCGGGCATTGCTCATGCGGCGGGTGTGGCATCGTCGGGGCGATACTGGACACCCTGGGTGCCAGTTCCTGGCGGTGGCCGTCACCCCCGGCATAGACTGGATCGAGATCGTGTTGCAGGTCGCGGTCGTCGGCGTCGGGCTCATCGCGCCTGCTTACGGCCGACGCTGAGTGAATCACTGATCGACAGGACAAGCATCGAGGCAACCGCTGAGTTGGCAAGGTGCGTGGAGGGGACGCGATGCGGTGGGCGGCGTGGGCACGCGAACGGTTCTGGTTGGTTCCCCTCATTTGCACGGTCCTGGCCATCGGTCTCGGACTCGGCTCTATCGCCCTCGACCAACTGTTTCGAGGTTCCATTCAGTTCCCGTTCTTGATCAGCAGCGGCGTCGACGGGGCCCGCGCTCTGCTGTCGGCGATCGCCAGCTCGATGATCACGTTCACCGGCTTGGTTTTCTCGATCACAATAGTGACGCTGCAGCTGACCAGCAGCCAGTTCTCCCCCCGCGTCCTGCGTACGTTCCTGCGCGACCGGTTCAACCAGCTCACGCTGGGCATCTTCATCGCGACGTTCGTCTATGCGATGGTGGTGCTCCGCTCAGTCCGCGGCACCGACGACCAGCTCGACGCGTTCGTCCCGCAGCTTGGGGTCAACGTCGCGTTCCTGCTCGTCCTGGCCAGTGTCGTGGTCTTCCTGATCTACATTCACCACATCACCCAGTCCATTCGGGCAGCGAACATCATCGCCTCGATCGGTGCGGAGACCCGGACTCTCATCGAGCGACGCCATTCCCTCGAACTCAACGAAGGGGACACCGCCCAGCACCAGCCCGGCGATGGCCAGGGCGGGCCGTCCCGCATCATCACGGCCGCACGGCCGGGCATCGTCGTGGCCGTCGACGATGCCATGCTGGCCCGGCTGGCCGAGGACAGCGCCAGCGTGGTGCTGCTACTGCGCGCGATCGGAGAGTTCTTGCCAGCGGGTGCCCCCCTGTTCCGCGTGTACGGTCAGCGCACTCCCTCGGACGAGCAGCTGCGCGCGGGAATCGTCTTGGGGGATGAACGCAGCCTGGACCAAGACGTCGGCTTCGGCCTGCGCCAGCTCATCGACATCGCCGACCGGGCGCTCTCCCCAAGCTTGAACGACCCCACGACGGCAATCCAGGTCATCGACCAGCTGCACGATCTGCTGCGCCGACTGGCAATCCGTCCACTGGCACCGCTGCGCCGGACAACCAGCGACGGACGGTTGGCCGTCGTCGTCCCCACCCCCGACTTCGAGAACTACCTCGTCCTCGCCATCGATGAGATCGCTCGCTGGGGATCCGACGCCGCCAGGGTGCAAAACCGGTTGCGGGGCATGCTGCGCGATCTACACAGCGCCGCGCTCCCGGCGCACCGCGCGGCGATCGCACGCCAGCTCCTGCGCTGGAACGAACAGCCCGAACAGGCCAGCGAGGACGATCTCACCCCCTCCGACGTTGGCCTGCGCCCGAGCCCGGCCTGGGACTCCGGGCGCGGCTGACCCAGCTCAACCTCACACGGTGCCGTCGCGCGCGATACCGCCGGTTTATTCCTTCGCACGTCTCCAGGAGACACCCGGTGATCCGGCGACGACTCAACAATACTCCATTCCGACCACGGTTTCCAATACACGTCCTGGGCGTTCGGGCAACGCCTGCGCGCCGCCGGACTACTCGCCTCGATGGGCACCGTCGGTGACTCCTACGACAACGCCGTAATGGAATCATTCTGGAGCATAAAGAGAGTTCTCCAACAACACCATGTACTGCGCGGGTACACTGTCGAGGTAATCAGTTGTCAGGTTTGCTTGCGGGTAATCGTCGCCACCGTATGGACCCACACCAAAAATTGTAGACCATCTCGTTCAGGACTCGCGCTTCCCTCCCCTCCACTCCTCTCCGCTGACCGCGCTGACGTGTGTTCTCCATCGTCGAGGATCCGGACTCACCACCGCGCCACCGCCCGTCCTCGTGGGACGGCCCCGCCCCAGCCCACCGCAACTCGGCTGCGAGCCGATCGTCAGGAAATTGTCAGGTCCCATGGCAACGAGGTCCCTATCGCGGGACTTCCGGCAGGGGATCGAACGGCCATCCTGCTCGAGCTCAACTTCCTGGTGGCGA
>DATHTJ010000159.1:0-5798 GCA_035463315.1 Pseudonocardiaceae bacterium | reverse complement strand
GATCAGGCGTGACGGTGCCAGCTGGTTTCACCGCCGACCTACCTCTGCATCGGGGAGGATCACCCCATGCCTCGCGTCCCTGCACTGCTGGTGCTGCTCGGTCTCGTCGTCGGGTGCTCGCAGGGCACCCCGATCAGTCCCGGGCTTCCTTCCCAGGATCCGATCACCGGTAGCTCCACAGAACCACCAGGCCCCCCGGGGGCACCCACGATCCGGGTCGATGTGGTGGCCGAGGGCCTGGAGCACGGATGGGACATCGGCTTCCTCCCCGGCGGCTCGGCGCTGGTCACCGAGCGCCCGGCGCGGATCCGGCTGCTGTCGTCCACCAGGCCCGGCGCCCGGGTCACCGAGGTCGCTGCCGCGCTCGACGACGTCTACGTCACCGGGGAGGGCGGCCTGATGGGCCTGGTGGTGCATCCCGATTTCGCACAGACTCGCCGGTTCACCACCTGCCAGACCCATCAGGAGGGCGGCCAGCCGGTGGACGTCCGGCTGGTCACCTGGGAACTGTCGCCCGATGGCGCGCGGGCCCGCCGGGTAGCCGACCCGCTGGTCGCCGGGCTGCCCCTGAATCCCTCCGGGAGGCACTCCGGATGCCGCCCCACCATCGGCCCGGACGGCTACCTCTACGTGGGCACCGGTGACTCCGCCAGGGCCGCAGTGTCCCAGGACCGCACCCGGCTCGGCGGCAAGGTGCTCCGCATCGACCTCGACACCGGCGGTCCCGCGCCGGGCAACCCGTTCGCCGGTTCCCCGAACCCCGCGGAGCGGCTGGTGTTCACCTACGGCAACCGCAACGTGCAGGGCGTGACGGTGCAGCCAGGAACTGGCCGGCTCTTCGGAGCAGAGCACGGCCCGGACGTCGACGATGAGATCAACCTCCTGCGGGCGGGAGCCAACTACGGCTGGGACCCGTCTCGTGGTGGGACCCGGGACCGTTACGACGAGAGCGTCCCGATGACCGACCTGCGGCGCTTCCCGGACGCGGTCCCCGCGGTGTGGAGCTCGGGCGGCGACACCGAGGCGATCTGCGGGGCCGCGTTCCTCGAGGGCGACCAGTGGGGCGACATGCAGGGTCTGCTCGCCGTCGCCGCGCTGAGAGGATCCAAGCTGCTGCTGATGCGCGTGGACCCGGATGGGGCAGTGACCGAGGTTGGGCAGCTCCCCCAGCTGGACGGCAACTACGGCCGGCTCCGCGCGGTGCGCCCGGGCCCCGACGGGGCGCTGTACGTCACGACGAGCAACGGCGACGACGACAAGGTGCTCAGGATCGCACCGGCCGGCACCTGAGGCTGCCCGCCGTCAGGCCTTGTTGCGGAGATACCACCGGCGCGGCGTGCGACTCACGTCGGTGCCGTCGCGAGACCTGCCCTCCGCCGCGGCGCCCGGCTCGGTCCGATCTGGACGCTGCCGGTCCCGCATCCTGATCATCCGCCCCACGAACAGCGCAAGCGGGATGGCCATCAGGACCCAGGCGAGGATCCCGATCCCGATCACTGCAGTCGTGCCCATCGGCGTCCCAGGGTCGGTGGCTAAGGATCCGACGATAGTCCCCCTCCGGGCAGCTGCGCGGAGCACCAACCCGATGAGGGCCGACGCACTGTCAGGTGGCCAGACGGGTGCTGCGACTCACCGGTCGCATGACGTCGGCAGCACAGAGTGCTCATCATGTTTCCGCCATGTTTCGGACGGATGTCTCGACCGTCCTATGTAACGTTGCGTCGCTGAAACACGAATCTCTTCCTAGAAACACCCGAGAGGGTGATGACCCCATGGCTTGAGGGCGTCACTAAAGGTCACTCACCGCTGGTAGCTAAGCGAATGTGGGTATAAGTCATGGGTCTTGAGCGCGGTAACACGGGCCGGAGAGTCAATCTTGGTGAGTCGGCCGGAAACGGGGGATGGCCACCTGCGACGCCGCAGGCAACTACCCAGCGGCTCGACGACGCCGAGCTTGGCGCCACCCGGCTATTGCGCACGGCAGTCCCGCGGCCACGCTGGGAAATCCGGCATGCCGCTAGCGTGGCTATTTCGGACCTCGTGGCGATGGCCGTGTCGCTCGGGCTGCACCACTGGTGGGGCGATGCGTCCGGGCAGCACCGTCTGAGAGAGGCAATCGGCCTGGCCCTGATGGTGCTGACCGCCGTCGCCCTCGGTCTCGTCCGGGCCTGGGATCCGTCGGTGCTGGGGCAAGGTTCTGAGGAGTTCAACCGGCTGCTGCGGGCTCTCGTGACCGTCGCCGTCGTGGCCGGACTTGTTGGTCTTGCGTTGAAGTTGCCCGAGGTGCGGCCATATGTATTCGGCGTCACGCCGGTGGCGTTCCTCCTGGCCGCGGGTGGTCGCCTCGCTTCGCGCAAGGTGTTGCACCGGCATCGCCGCAGCGGCGCCTGCATGCACGAGGTCCTTGCGGTGGGCACCGAGGATGCGGTGGCCAAGCTCATCACGCGCACCCGGCGGGCCACCCACCACGGGTGGACGGTCACGGCCGCCTGCACACCCTCCGGTACCGGCACCGACGGCGGCCGCAGCATCCTCGGCGTCCCTGTCGTCGGTGACCTGGACTCGGTGGCGAGGGTCGCGGGCAGCGGCCGGCACCGCGTGGTCTCGGTCGCCCAGACACCGGGGTGGACCTCGCAGCGGCTGCACCATCTGGCCTGGGACCTTGAGGGTACGGGCGCCGAGCTGGTGGTAGATCCCGGCCTCATGGAGATTGCCGGTCCCCGGCTGCACGTCGCCGCCGTGGACGGCCTACCCCTGCTGCGGCTCACCGAGCCTGCGTTCAGCGGGTTGCCCCGGGTGATCAAGGCGGTGAGCGACCGGCTGGCGGCTGGCCTGTTACTGCTGCTGATCGCGCCGGTGATGACCGCGCTGGCGATCGCGGTGCGCAGTGACGGCGGGCCGGTCTTTTACCGCCAGTTCCGAGTCGGCCAGCACGGCAAGCCCTTTCCGATGATCAAATTTCGGTCCATGGTGGTGAACGCCGATCAGTACCGGCCCGAACTCGCGAAGGGCAACCAGGGCGCCGGCCCGCTCTTCAAGCTGCACCAGGACCCACGGGTAACCCGAGTCGGTGCGTTCCTGCGCAAGTACTCGCTCGATGAGTTGCCCCAGCTCCTCAATGTGCTGGCCGGGTCGATGTCGCTGGTCGGGCCGCGGCCGCCGCTGCCCGAGGAAGTCGCCTGCTATTCCCGCGACGCGCAACGCAAACTGCTCGTCAAGCCGGGAATGACCGGGCTATGGCAGATCAGCGGCCGCAGCGACCTGTCCTGGGAGGAATCGGTCCGGCTGGACCTGCGCTACGTGGAGAACTGGTCCCTCGCCCTGGATGCCTTGATCATCTGGAAGACGGTGGGCGCGGTGCTGGGGGGCAAGGGTGCGTACTGAACGGCGCACGCGGCAGTCCGAAAACGCTGGTGGCGGTCGCTGGGTGCTGCTCGACCCGGTGTCACGGCTAACACCGGCAGCTGAACCGGGCTGCAGTTGCAGCAAGCACATCATGCCCCCGACGGCCGCTGCCGGACGAGCAGAGTGTCGCGCGCGTGGAGGCAACTGAGCATGGATCTGTTGGCTGCTATACGTATCGCCGTCCGCCGCTGGTACATCCTCGCCCCACTCATCGTGCTGTCCATGCTCGGCAGCCTGGCTGTCCGCGGTCAGGTCCAGCCAAGCTACGAGATCGATGGAGTAATGCCGATCGTTTCTTCTTACGTCTCGACTCAGGAAGCCACTGATCAGCTCAATCGGAACAGCTTCGTCGACGTGGGTGGAACCAGTGCGATCATGGCAACACTCGGGGACTCCGCAGAAATCCGCCGCGCCGTGGAGGAGCGGGGCGGTGATCCCAGCTACGTGATCGGCTCCGCCTCAGGCGCCATCACCGTTGCGGTCCGTACCGACAGCATCACACGTGCGCTGGCTACCTACCAGATCGTTCGCGAGGAGTTGGGCGTCCGGCTCGATACCCTGCAGCGCAGTACCGGTGTCCCAGCCGCTTTTCGGGTGACAATCAGCGACGCGCTCGCGCCCACCGGAGGTCTTGCTTCAGTCACTGGCAGAAACCGCGCCATGATCGCGAGCCTCGGCCTCGGCCTCGTCCTCTCCTTCGCGACATGTGTCTTCATCGACTACCTGCTCTCTCGCCGCCGGCGTGGTGCCAGTCGCGAGAACCCAGATACGTCCTGGACATCGGACGACCAGGCACAGGAACAGAACCATGCGACCGGTGAGGCACGTCCCTCGAATGGCCCCTACACGAATCAGGGTGCCGGATGACAGGCCGGCCGGGAGACCTACGGCAGATCATGGTGCTCGGCAGACCGTCGCGGCAGGCGGCCGCACTAGGTGGGATCGGGCTCGCCATCGCTTTGCTGTCCGGTCTCATCTTCACCCCCTATGCAATCCTGCCCTTCGCTCTCCTCGTGATCGTGGCAGTGATAGGCCTGTCCCGGCGCGACGAGGCCATCGTGATCAGTGTGCTCATCGGCGCCGTCGCGTTGATCCCGGCTGACCGGGTGATCGCACCTCTGGGTGCGGTGGGCGTCCCGGGCGTCGTCGTGGGCGGCGGGCTACTGCTGCTCTGGGTCTACTCCCGATGCGGACCCACCATGGGTCTGGACCGGGGTCGCCAACCGGTGCGCGTGGTGGCTCTCTTGCTGTTGGTCACCACCCTGGCGAGCTACGTGGCTGGGCAGCTCCGAGGGCTGGTTCCCGCCGAGGAGTCCCCCGCTAACGCCGCGCTACTCGTCCTCGCCAGCGGGATGGGGATCCTGCTGTTCACGAGCGACGCCATACGGGACATGGAGAGAGTGCGGAAGGTCATCGAGCTTCTGGTGGCCGGCGCGGCATTCATGGCAGTCGTAGCGCTATTGCAGTACTACAACATCTTCGATTTTGCCGCCAGCGCGAATTTTCCCGGATTGGTCGTGCACACGGAGAACCTCTCCGAATTTGTCATCCAACGTGCTGGACTGAACCGGGTGGCTGGCACTGCCACGCATCCCATCGAGTTGAGCGTGGTGCTGTCCATGACGTTGCCACTGGCGCTGAACATGGCGCTGTTCGGGCCTCGCACGAAGCGGGCGCAGAACTGGGTGATGTTCTGCCTCATCGCGTCGGTCATTCCGTTGACCGTGTCGCGCTCGGGGATTCTCGCCGCCGGTGCTGCGCTACTGGTGTACGCCCTGACCCTGAAGCTCCGGACGATCCTCAACCTGATGCCGTTCGCCTTCTTCGGGGTAGCGACGATGGTGGTGCTCGCACCCGGCGTACTGGGAACGCTGCGCGGCTTTCTGCTGGCCACCGGCAGCGAGCCGAGTTCGGAGGCCCGGACCGACGACTATCCTGTCGTCTACGCGCAGTGGCAGGAGCACCCTCTTCTCGGCAGGGGACCGGGAACATATTTCCCCCAGTTGTACATAGTGCTGGACAACCAGTACCTCCTGACGTTGGTGAGCACGGGAGCCCTCGGGCTACTGGTGTACATAGTCCTGCTGTGCACCGGGTATTCGCTCGGACGACGGGCACACCGCCTCGCGCGCGAGAACGAACAGCGTCAGCTGGGCCAAGCGTTAGCAGCAGGCGTGGTTGCGGCGATGGTTAGTTCATTCACCTTCGATGCGATGAGTTTCACCGTGATGTTCGTGGTGACGCACCTCCTTGTCGGCCTCACGGGGGCGCTGTGGCGGATCGCCGTCCGCGACGGGGACGTGTCGACGGGAGCGGCTCATGCTGGAACGGAACGTTCGCCAAACGGGGTCGGGCACTACGCAGGCCTGCGGGCTGCGGGCACCTGGCCTGAA
>DATHTJ010000158.1:0-9367 GCA_035463315.1 Pseudonocardiaceae bacterium | reverse complement strand
TGGTATGGCTAGCGGCGGTCTTCGCCGTCACCACGGCTGCCACCGCGCTCGGTGACTTGATCAGCTCCTACTGGGGCAGCCAGGTCACCGCCTGGCTCCGTCACCGGCTCATGGGCCGTGCGCTTCTGCTCGGGATTCCCGGTCAGCGGCGGTTCCCGGCCGGCGACCTGCTCTCCCGCCTCACCGAGAACGCCGCGAGCCCGGCCAGTTTTTTCCCCCTCCTCATCTCGGCGTTCGCCACTCTGTTGACCACCATCGGAGCGGTCGTCGCCCTGACACTGATCGACTTTCGTCTTGGAATCATTTTCCTCATTGGTGCAGTACCGGCCGTGATTCTGCTTCGACGGTTCGTCACCCAAGCGAGCCAGCCGTTTCTCCGCTACCAGCAGCTGCTGGCCGCAATCATCACCCGTTTGCTCGATGCTTATCGGGGCATACGCACGATCCGGGCTAGCGGAACCATCGAACGGGATATAGGCCGCATTCTGCTGCCGTTGCCTGAGCTGCATCACACCGGACGCCAGGTGTGGGCGGTACAACGCCAGGTGAGCTGGCAACTGTCGCTGCTCGGCCCGATGCTCCAGGTGCTGGTGCTCTCGGTGGGCGGTTTCGTCCTCGCCGCTGGCGACATCACCGCCGGTCAGCTTGTCGCGGCTGCTTCCTACGTCGGCTTGGCGCTGGGCTCCGTCGGGCTGTTCGACACCCTCGTCGCCCTCCTGACCTGCCAGGTGGGGGCGGGGCGGGTGGGCGAGGTCCTCGACACCACACCCTCGATCTCACCACCTTTGCAACCTGTGACGGTATCTCCGAGGCTGGGCCAGGTCGAGCTGCGTGACGTTAGCGTGCGGATGGAGCAGCGAGTGATACTGGACCACCTCGACCTCTTGATGCCGTCGGGAACGAGCGTGGCCATCGTCGGGGGATCGGGCACGGGCAAGACCGTGCTCACCTCCCTGATCGGGCGCCTGCTCGATCCCGACGACGGTGAGGTGCTGCTCAACGGGGTTCCCGTGGACCAACTGGAGCTCGCTGCGCTGCGGCGAACCGTGACCTATGCCTTCGAGCGCCCGGCCCTGCTCGGCACCACGGTTCACGACATGAGCGCGTATGCTCGGCCGGAGGCATCGCGAGCTGAGGTAGTGGCAGCCGCCGCGGTAGCTCAGGCCGATCGGTTCATCAGGTCGCTGCCTGGAGGTTATGACACCCCGCTGGCCCGAGCGCCGATGTCGGGAGGCGAGTTACAGCGCCTGGGGCTGGCTCGGGCTGTCCTGGCCGATGCTCGAGTCATCGTGCTTGACGATGCCACCAGCAGTCTGGACACCGCTACCGAGGTCAAGGTGGCGGAGGCACTGGAGCGGGTGCTGGTGGGACGGACGTGCGTGGTGGTGGCGCATCGGGCCGCCACCGCCGACCGCGCCGACCTGGTGGCATGGCTTGACGCCGGGCGCATCCGGGCGCTCGCTCCCCACCACGTGCTGTGGTCAGACCCCAGCTACCGGGCGGTCTTCGGGACTGACGAGCAGACGATGGCTCGCAACGGGGACGGCCCGACCGCAGTCCCCGGTGTGGCGGCCCAGCCATGACGCTGGCAGCCGGCGTGCGATTGCTTCGCCGACACCTACGCCCCCAGCGCCAAGCACTATGGCGCCTGGCCGGATGGTCAGCGCTGGAGGCCGTGCCCATGTTCGTCTCCGGACTACTCATCGCCAGCGCTCTCGACCGTGGCTTCCTCGCGGGACGGCCGCTGGTGGGGTTGGGGTGGCTCGCCGCCCTGGCACTGCTCCAGGTAATGGGCGCCGTAGGCACTCGCCAGGTCTACCCATGGCTGGCCGCGACCGTCGAGCCGCTGCGCGACTCGCTTCTCACCGCCGTCGTCACCGCCTCGCTCCATCGAGCGCTGAAGGACGAGAAGGCATCGAGTGGATCAAGTGTGTCGCATGCCAGCGAGCAGGTGGAAGCGGTGCGTACGCTGTATTCGACCCTGGTGCGCAATATGCGCCAACTACTGTCGGGGGGAGTAGCAGCCCTCGGCGGCCTCACTGTGCTATCCCCCTTGCTCGCACTGGTCGTCGCTTCGTTCGTATTCCTGGCTGTGATCCTGTTCGCTGGAATCTTGCGCATCATGGTCGGGCGCTTTCGAACGGTCGTACTACGGGCGGAGGAGGTCAGCGCTACCGCCGCTCCGGTAGTCGAGGGGATGCGTGACGTTGTCGCTCACGCGGCGGAGGCACGCGCGGCGCGGGAGGTGGGTAAGGCCATCGAGGCCCAGGCCGAAGCCATGCGGGCCTTCGCGAGGGCTCGAGTATTGCGGTTGCCCGTGGTGACGTTGGGTGTGCACCTCCCGATGCTTGCCCTCCTCGCGATGTCACCGTGGCTGATCGCCCGCCACAATCTGACCATTGGGCAGATCGTAGGATGTGTCGTGTATCTGGCCAGCGGGTTGCAGCCTGCCTTCCAGGTCCTCGTGAATGCTGGGGGCACACTCCTGGTGTCCCTCGGGGTGATCCTCGGCCGCTTGGCCGAGGTGTGCGCCAGCGCCGAGTCGCTCGCACCCGCTGCTCACCCACCGGCGCGGCTCCCTGCGGGCCACGACCTCGACATCGACGGCGTGACGTTCGCGTACTCCCCGCACGCCGAGCCCATCGTGGCCGATCTCACCCTGCACCTGCCCACCGGGATGCACCTCGCCGTGGTGGGTCCGAGCGGGGTGGGCAAGTCCACGCTCGCCAACCTGATCGCCAGACTAGCCACGCCGCAGCGTGGCCAGCTGAGGCTCGGCGGGCTCGTCCTGGAGCAGGTCGACGAGAGCTACCTGCGGCGCACGGTGGCGCTCATTCCCCAGGAGGCCTACGTGTTTGCGGGGAGTATCCGGGACAACCTCGTCTACCTGCAGCCGCGAGCGACCTCGGCCGAGATCGACAAGGCGGTGGTCGCCGTCGGCTTCGCGGACACCTTCTCGCGCCTCGGCGGATACGACGCCCAACTTCCACCCGGCGGAGGCACGCTATCCCCCGGGGAACGACAGCTCATCGCGCTGGCTCGGGTTTACCTGTCTGGCGCCCAAGTCGTGATCCTCGACGAGGCCACCTGTCACCTCGACCCGGTCGCCGAGGCCAGAGCAGAACAGGCGTTCGCCGAGCGCCACGGCACCCTCGTCGTGATCGCCCACCGGATCAGCTCGGCGATGCGTGCCGACCGCATCCTGGTCATGGACGGAGCTGACGCCGTCCTCGGCAGCCACCGCGATCTGCTCGCGAACAACCGTCTCTACGCCGACCTTGTGGGCTACTGGGAACACACCAGTGCGCCGGGCAGCCTTGCCGCGAGAGCCTCTGGGCTTGGCGAGAGGGGAACAACCACCTCAGCGTAACCTGTCCTCGGCACGGTCCAGACGACGCATCAGCATGCTCGCCACCGCCAGGTACTCCAACGTCTCGTCCGCTGTGGCAGGTGCAGCTTTCACGGTGCTGTGCGGGTCTGGCAGCCCGAGCATGGCACCGATGAACAAGAGCCGGAAACCCTCGCGCTCGTCGTCAGCCACTGGGCCGGTTGTCGCGGTGATGTCGAGCTGTGGCGGCCGTGCGCCGAACACCGACTCCATCAGCCTGTGCCCAGCATCGTCGCCTTCCGTCAAAGACTGAACCCGTTCTTCGACCAATCGCAACGCCTCGAAGACAGCCTCGGACATCCGCCCATCCTTCATCAGTGAAAGGGGGGTGGACATCATCGGATGCAGGGTCGGTGTTGGGACCTCCGGAATCGAAACCCGTTCGATCGGCACGCAGGTAACGTCGATGTGATCGTCAACGGCATGTGCACCCGGCATGTGCGGATGAATGACGTCGATCACGGTCATCATTCGTGACTCCTTGTGTGGCGGGCAATGCTCTACGTAATCCCCTATCTGAATGTCCGTTCCGATCGGCAGGCGCAGCGTGGTGCCTTCTACCCGAGCCGGGGACCCCAGGCGCCTTTCCGTCCCCTCAAGCTGCCGGCGAACCAACATGACGAATGTAGTGAAGAAGATCATCTTACACCGAAGCCAAGATCGTCGATTCTTTGATAAAATTGCAAAAACGACGCAAAAAGAAGGACCTCCTGTCTGGGGTGCGATGAGCTGAAACGACGGAAGCAGCGGCTCACCAGGGTCCTCTCAGATTCGCCCCTCTTTGACCATCGTGCCTGGCTACGCCGTTGTTACAGGATGTTGACCAAATTTCAGCTGAAATACGCAAATGTGCGGTGTGGTGGCACTGCGTGACGACTTGGGTCGCGTGCGCGTGGTCTGACGCTCAGCCTCGAAGTTGATCTCCGCTCCGGGGCACCGCCAACCCTCCACGGCACCACCGGCAGCTCGACTGTCAGTGCTCCACCGCTGTCTCTGGGTAATAGCGGTCAGTGGCTCAGCGGTCAGCTGCTAAGCAGCACAATGCTATTGGGCAGCTATACCGGGCTGGCTGCCACTTCGCTCCTGCTTCCGGTCATGCGCCAAGGGCTGCCCGCACAGCAGCATCGGGCTGCCCGCACAGCAGCATCGCCCCACCCGTACGGGTGGGGCGATGCCTACCTGGGCGGTCAGTCGGCGGTGGTCAGCGCACACGGACGGCCGTTACCCCGGCATTGCTGTTCAGGCTAGACACCTCTATTTGAAGATGTCTTTGATTTTTTCGCCCGCCTGCTTGATATTCCCCTTAGCCTGGTCGGTCTGGCCCTCGGCCTCGAGTTGCTCATCATCGGTTGCTCTGCCGACAGCCTCCTTGCCCTTACCTTTTAACTCTTCAGCCTTGTTCTCGGCTTTGTCGTCTACACTCATGACATTCTCCTTCGCGGGCACGGCGGTGCTCGGATTAATTTTAAACTGGGTGCTCCTTGGTTCCGTTCGCAGGGGCGTTCCTTCCAGGTACCCCGTCAGGATCGGCTGCAAACTCAACTCACGCCCGGCCCCGGCCAGCACCACCCAGACGGGCGAACTGATGCCCAGATGCCCAGCTGGACACCGGCTACCGGTCAGCGTGGCGGACCGCTTCGCCAGCAGCGTCGCGCGGTCGGCGCGGAGATCCGGCTGTCAGCCGGGCCGCCCTGCGTTGCACTCTGCCCGGTCTGCGCCCGGTCTGCGATGATGAGGACGGTCAGTGACCGACCCGGAGGTCAACCGTCTCGGCCCGACCGCGGGCAGCTACCCTCAACGCCCGTGAGCTCTTCCCAGCCCGATCTGATTGTGATCGGTTCCGGATTTTTCGGTCTGACCGTGGCCGAGCGGGTCGCCAGCCAGCTGGACCGGCGGGTCCTCGTGCTGGACCGCCGTGACCACATCGGCGGCAACGCGTACTCGGAAACTGAGCCCGAGACCGGGATCGAGGTGCATCGCTACGGCGCGCATCTGTTTCACACCTCGAACAAGCGGGTCTGGGACTACGTCACGGCGTTCACCGACTTTACCGGTTACCAGCATCGGGTGTTCACCATCTACCGGGGCCGGGTTTACCCGATGCCGGTGAACCTGGCCACGATCTGCGAGTACTTCGGCGAGTACCTGACCCCGGCTCAGGCCCGCGCGCTGGTGGCCAAGCAGGCTGCGGAGATCGAGGGCAAGGACGCGGTCAACTTCGAGGAAAAGGCGATCTCGCTGGTCGGGCGACCGCTGTACGAGGCGTTCTTCAAGGGCTACACCGCCAAGCAGTGGCAGACTGATCCCACCGAACTGCCCGCAGCGATCATCAGCCGGCTGCCGGTCCGTTACACGTTCAACAACCGGTATTTCAACGACACCTACGAGGGCTTGCCGGTCGACGGGTACACCGCGTGGCTGAATCGGATGGCCGACCACCCGAACATCGAGGTCCGGCTGGACACCGACTGGTTCGACGTGCGCGAGGATCTTCCCGACACCGTGCCCGTGGTCTACACCGGGCCGCTGGACCGCTATTTCAACTACGCCGAGGGCGAGCTGGGCTGGCGTACCCTGGACTTCGAGCACGAGGTGCTGAACACCGGCGACTTTCAGGGCACGTCGGTGATGAACTACGCTGATCTCGACGTTCCCTTCACTCGGATTCACGAGTTCCGGCATTTCCATCCCGAGCGGGACTACCGAACCGACAAGACCGTGATCTTTCGTGAGTACTCGCGGTTTGCACAGCGCGGTGACGAGCCCTACTACCCGATCAACACCGCGGAAGACCGGGCGAAGCTGGATCGCTACCGTGAGCTGGCCCGCAAGGAGACGGCCAACCACAACGTGCTCTTCGGCGGGCGCCTCGGTACCTACAAATACCTGGACATGCACATGGCGATCGGCTCGGCGCTGTCGATGTATGACAACCGGATCGCGCCTTACTTCACCGAGGGCTGCCCACTTGACGGCGCAGCGTCTTTGGAGGACTGACGTGTGACGAGCATCACCGAGCGCCCCGCACCGCAGCACATCAGTGAGCACGTCAGGGGATCCATCGAGCCGTCCTCGACGCTGCTGCAGCGGGTGATCCTGCCGCGCCGGGCCGATCCGATGGCCGTCCGCGCGCTGTATGTCGACGAGCAGCCGGCCACCGCGCGGCGGGTGTGGCCCCCTGCCGGTGCCACCAAGGAAAACCCGCTCGACGTGGACCTCAATGTCACCCTCGCTAACCCCAACGCGCGGCGCGTGCGGGCGCTGTCCCGCACCAGCGTGCGGGTGCCTGAGCAGACCGAGGTGTCCTTCGCGGCGTACTTCAACGCGTTCCCGGCCAGCTACTGGCGGCGCTGGACCGCGCTGCGCACCCTGCACCTGCGATTGGACGTCGAGGGCGCGGGCCGGGTGGACGTCTACCGATCCAAGGCGGACGCCACCCCGGTCCACACCCACGGTGAACTGATCAACGGTGCCGCGGGTCGTCGCGAGCTGAACATCGAGCTGGACCTGACCCCGTTCGAGGACGGCGGGTGGTACTGGTTCGACATCAGCACCGAGGACTCGGAGCTGATCGTGCACTCCGGCGGCTGGCATGCGCCGGTCGAGGCCCCGGGTCGCGCCGCCGTCACCATCGGGATGCCCACCTTCAACCGTCCCACCGACTGCGTGGCCACCCTGCGCGCGATCGGCGAAGACGAGCTGGTCCGCTCCATCGTGACCGCGGTGGTGATCCCCGACCAGGGCGCCAACAAGGTTCGCGACCAGGACGGTTTCGCCCAGGCGCAGGCCGTGCTCGGCAATCGCCTGCGGATCATCGACCAGCCCAACATCGGCGGCTCCGGCGGCTACGCCCGGGTGATGTACGAGGCGCTGGAGAACAGCGACTGCGAGCAGATCCTTTACATGGACGACGACATCGTCCTGGAGCCCGACTCGATCCTGCGCGCGGTGGCGTTCTCCCGTTTCGCGCGCCGCCCGATGCTGGTCGGCGGGCAGATGCTGCAGGCCCAGGCCCGCTCCCGGCTGCACGCCTGGGGCGAGATCGTCGACCGGCACCGGATGCGATGGAACAAGGCGCCGGGCACCGAGTACGACCACGACTTCGCCCAGCAGCCGCTGCGCCAGACCGCGTGGATGCACCGGCGCACCGACGTGGACTACAACGCCTGGTGGATGTGCCTGATCCCGCGCACCGTCGCCGAGGACATCGGGCTGCCGCTGCCGCTGTTCATCAAATGGGACGACGTCGAGTACGGGCTGCGCGCCCGCGAGGCTGGCTACCCCACCGCGACTGTCCCCGGTGTGGCGATCTGGCACATGTCCTTCGCTGATAAGGACGACGCCACCGACTGGCAGGCCTACTTCCACCTGCGTAACCGGCTGGTGGGTGCGGCGCTGCACGGCGGTGCGGACCGGCCAACGGCGATGCTCGTCGACAGCCTCAAACACGCCCTCAAGCACGCGCTGGCGATGGAGTACTCCACGCTGGCACTGCAGGAGATGGCGATCCGGGACTTCCTGGCTGGGCCGCAGGCGCTGTTCGAGAAGCTGCCCACGGCGCTAGGTGCGGTCCGGGCCCGTTGCGCGGAGTTCGCCGACGGGCAGGTGGTGGACTCCCAAGAGCTGCCACTGCCGGCTGGCGGGCAGGTTGCGGTGCAGCGCATGCTGAAAGCGCCTACTAACCCGGTCACCATCGGGGCAACCCTGCTCAAGCGCCTGGCGCATCAGCTGCGCTCGGTCGATGCTCGGGCCCATCATCGCCCGCAGCTGTCCTTGGCCCGCCAGGATGCCCGGTGGTTCGTGCTCTCCGGAATGGACGGGGTGACCGTCTCCACGGCGGACGGTCGTGGCGTCACCTACCGCAAGCGGGACCCACGAGCATTCCGCTCGATGCTCGCCCGCTCGGTGGCGCTGCACCGGGAGCTGGCCCGGGAGTTCCCCCGGCTGCGCAAGCGCTACCGTGACGCCGCCCCGGAGCTCACCGGCCGGGCCGGCTGGAAGCGGGTGTTCAACACGTGATGCAGTCTCGCACTGATCACCAGGAAGTTGCGCTGCTCACTGCGGTGCAGCGCAGGATCGCCGCGCCCCGGATGGTGACCGCCGCTCGCGGGCTGTCCCATTTCGGCGAGCACGCCCTGGGCTGGCTGGCGCTGGGTGTGCTGGGCGCGGTGGTGGACCGGCGGCGGCGCCGGGACTGGCTGATCTCGGCGGTCGCGGTGGCCGGAGCACACGGGGCGTCGATTGCCGTCAAGCGGGTGGTGCGCCGGCACCGCCCGACCGACCCGTCGGTTGCGGTGCTGGTGGACACCCCGAGCCGGCTGTCCTTCCCGTCCTCGCACGCCGCCTCCACCACCGCGGCCGCGGTCCTCTACGGTGGCCTGCTGCGCCGCCCGCTCACCGCTGTGTTGGTGCCCCCGATGCTGGTCAGCAGGCTGGTGCTCGGCGTGCACTACCCGACCGACGTTCTCGTGGGTTCCGCCCTGGGCGCCGCTATCGGTGCCGGGGTACGCCGACGACTGACCTCGGGCCTCAGGAGAGGATGGCGATGACCGCCACGACCCAGCAGGACAGCCTCGTGAGGCGGACCAACCCGGTTGCCGGGCTGGTCCGCACCATGCGGCCCCGGCAGTGGCTGAAAAACGTCTTGGTGCTGGCCGCGCCGTTTGCCGGCGGTTACCTTTTCCAGCTACCCGTGCTCATCGCGGTCGGGGTCGCTTTTGTCGCGTTCTCGCTCGCCGCGTCCGGCGTGTACCTGGTCAATGATGTCCAGGACGTTCAGGCCGATCGGGCCCACCCGACCAAGCGCAACCGCCCGATCGCAGCCGGGATAGTGGCACCGCAGCTGGCGCTGGCCGTCGCGGTGCTGCTGTTCGCGACCGCGATCGCAGTGTCCTTCCTGGCGTCGGCCGACCTTGCCCTCGTCACCGCGGTCTACATCGCCGTGCAGATCTCGTACTGTTTGTGGCTCAAGCACCAGCC
>DATHTJ010000157.1:0-1752 GCA_035463315.1 Pseudonocardiaceae bacterium | reverse complement strand
GCCCGAGAGGAGGACGAGGCGATGCAGCAGCCGGTCGAGGTGCAGGTCGACGAGCACGAACCGATCGTGGAGCGGGTCGCGGCGATCGACGTGGCCAAGGCCAGCGGGATGGTGTGCCTGCGCATCCCGCACGAGACGATCCTAGGCCGGCGGGTGACCAAGGTCTGGCCGGTGCAGTCGACCACCGCCGCGCTGGTCGAACTCGGTGATCACCTGCGCGCCGAGCGGGTGACCCGGGTGGTGCTGGAGTCCACCTCGGACTACTGGCGCCCGTTCTACTACCTGCTCGAGGCGGCCGGGTTGATCGTGTGGCTGGTCAACGCCGCGCAGGTGAAAAACGTCCCGGGCCGCCCGAAGACGGACAAGATCGACGCGGTGTGGCTGGCGAAGCTGGCCGAGCGGTCGATGCTGTCGCCGTCGCTGGTGCCCGCCGAGCTGATGCGCCACGTGCGGGATCTGGCCCGGGCCCGATACGACCTGGTCGAGGACCGTACCCGGGTCAAGCAGCGGGTCGAGAAGCTGCTCGAGGACGCCCTGATCAAGATCTCCTCGGTGCTCACCGACGCGCTCGGGGTGTCCGGCCGGGCGATGATCGAAGCGCTGATCGGCGGGCAGCGCAGCCCGAGGGTGCTCGCGGAGCTGGCCCGGGGTCGTGCCCGCACCCGGCGGGCCGATTTGGAGCGGGCCCTGCACGGCCGGTTCACCGATCACCACGCCCAACTGGCCCGGCTGCTGCTGGGCCAACTCGACGAGCTGTCCGCGCGCATCGGCGAGGTCACCACGCTGCTCGACGCCGCGATCAACGTCCTGCCCACCCCCACCCCGGCCGCCCGCACCGCGGCCTCGACCAGCAACGATCTGGCCGATCACACCGACAGTCCCTCGACGGCACAACCCCCACCAGTCGCCTACACCTCGGCGATCACCCGGCTGTGCGCCGTCCCCGGCGGCGGCCCGGACTCCGTCCGCGCCGTGATCGGCGAGATCGGCCTGGACATGAGCGTGTTCGGCACCCCACAACGGCTGTGCTCCTGGGCCAAGGTCGCGCCGCGCACCGCGCAGTCCGGGCGCAAGACCGGTCGGGCCCGCACCGGCCGGGGCAACCCCTACCTCAAATCCGCGCTCGCCCAGATCGCCACCGGCGCCGCGAAGACCGACACCTTCCTCGGCGAACGCTACCGGCGGTTGATCAAACGCATGCCCAAGGCCAAGGCCCTGGTCGCGCTGCAACGCTCGATCCTGGTCATCTTCTTCCACCTGCTCAACGACCCCGCCGCCGAGTTCACCGACCTCGGATCGGACTTCTACCAACGCCGCATTGACCGCGCCCGCCGGACCACCCACCTGCTGCGCCAGCTGCACGCCCTGGGCTACGAAGTCCAGCTCACCGAGCCCGCCGCCTAACCCTCACCTCTCCGTCGGGTCACCCGCGGTGACCCAGTCAGCCCGTCCCCAACCCCCGCGATCAGCTCCGGCCGCGGCGGCGGTCCCGTTCGCCCGTCCCCGGCTTGACTTTCCGGTCAGTCCTCATGTCCCGGTGGGACGCCGCGCGGGCGTGAAAGCCTTGGTGCGGGGCTGCCCGCCCGACGCCGTTGTTTCGTTGGCACTCGAGGCCGTTGATCAGTCTGGCGCCGGGGCCCTTTGAAGGGTTGCGCACTGTTGCTACGAGAACGCCGGTCAGATTCTGCGAGTCCCTCCGGTCCACTCGGGCAGCCCCGCCTGGCGAGGCTTTGCCCGAGAGGAGGACGAGGC
>DATHTJ010000156.1:0-5116 GCA_035463315.1 Pseudonocardiaceae bacterium | reverse complement strand
GTCGAGTAGTAGAGGGCATCAAGGAACGTGATCGGGGTGTCGCTGTTGTTGTCGACGTAGCCGTCGCGTCCGAAGTAGACGATGAAGGCGCAGGCAAGCAAGGCCCCGATCGCGACCGAAAAGCGCCTGACCAGTGACGCGCCCGGCCCCCCTCCGGACTCCGGCATCCGGATCGGGTCGACCAGCAACACGTCCATCGGGGTACGCCGGCGGCGCCCCGTTCTCACCGAGCCCTCACCCGGCAGACACTATCCGCCGGACCAGCACCGGTCAGTGCGCGGAAGGCGCAATGCACTCACGGGCGTGAAGTACCAGTTCACAGCAGCCAGGCGACGCCGCCGGCGGTCGCCAGCGCGGCCCCGACCCCGAGCGCCAGGGCCAGCGGCGGTGAGCTGCGCCAGGTGGAGACCACACCGCCGAGCAGGAACCCAGCGAGGGCGAGCAGGCCGACACCGATCACAGCAAACCCTTGGTGGAAGGCACCCCGCACGCGCGCGGATCGGGCTCGACGGCGGCGCGCAACGCCCGGGCCAGCGCCTTGTACTGCGCCTCGGTGACGTGATGCGGGTCGCGGCCGTGCAGCACCCGGATGTGCACAGCCAGCTGCGCGTGGAAGGCCAGCGTCTCGAAGACGTGCCGGTTGAGCACCGTGGGGTAGTTGCCCCCCACCACGAAACCGGCCATCGCGTCGGGCTCACCGGTGTGCACGCAGTACGGCCGCCCGGAGACATCCACCGATACGTGCACCAGGGTCTCGTCCATCGGCACCCAGCCGTCCCCGAATCGCCGGATGCCGGACTTGTCCCCCAGCGCCTCGCGCACTGCCTGCCCCAACACGATGGCGACGTCCTCGACGGTGTGATGGGCGTCGATGGCGACGTCACCGGTGGCGCGCACGACCAGGTCGAACGCCGCGTGCTTGCCCAGCGAGATGAGCATGTGGTCGAAGAACGCAACGCCGGTACTCACCTCGGTGGTCCCGGTACCGTCGAGGTCAAGCTCGACGAGCACCGAGGACTCCTTGGTCACCCGCTCGATCCTGGCCGTGCGGCTCATAGGGCCTCCAAGGCAAGAACAGCCGCGCTCGCGGCCAGGAACGCATCGTTCTCCGCGGGCGTGCCCACGGTGACCCGCAGGTGACCCGCGATCCCCACGTCACGGATCAGCACACCGTGTTCCAGGTAGCGCCGCCATGCGCCCGGTGCATCGGCGAACCGTCCGAACAGGACGAAGTTGGCGTCCGACGGCACCACCTGGGCGCCCAGATCGCGCAGCGCTGCGATCACGCGCGCCCGCTCTTTCACCAACACCGCCACGGACGCGAGGGTGGTCGAGCCGTGGCGCAGCGCGGCCCGGGCAGCCGCCTGGGTCAGCGTCGAGAGGTGGTAGGGCAGCCGCACCAGCAGCAGAGCGTCCACCACCGCGGGCGCGGCGGCGAGGTAGCCCAACCGCCCGCCGGCGAAGGCGAACGCCTTGCTCATCGTTCGGCAGACCACCAGCCGCCCCGGGAACTGCCCGAGCAGCCCGACGGCGCTGCGCTCGCTGCTGAACTCGCCGTAGGCCTCATCCACCACCACGATGCCCGGCGCGGCGGCCAGCACCGCCGCCAGGTCGGCCGGTGGGATCGACTGCCCGGTGGGATTGTTGGGGCTGGTGACGAACAGCACGTCGGGCCGGTGCGCCTGCACGGCAGCCACCGCGCCCGCAGGATCCAGCGAGAAATCCGCCCGACGGGGCGCCGGGATCCACTGGGTGCGGGTGCCTGCGGAGATGACCGGGTGCATCGAATAGGACGGGGTGAAGCCCAGTGCGCTGCGACCGGGCCCACCGAAGGCCTGCAGCAGCTGCTGGATGATCTCGTTGGACCCGTTGGCGGCCCACATGTTCGCCACGGTCAGCGGCACCCCGGTGCGCCCGGCGAGGTAGCCGGCCAGGTCGGTGCGCAGCGCGACGGCGTCCCGGTCGGGGTAGCGGTGCAGCTCACGAGCCTCCTGCTGCACCGCGGCGGCGATGTCGGCGACCAGCGCGGGGGGCGGCGGGTAGGGGTTCTCGTTGGTGTTCAACCGCACCGCCACGTCGAGTTGCGGCGCGCCGTAGGGACTGCGGCCCCGCAGGTCGTCGCGCAGCGGCAGGTCGGCGAGCGTCACGTCGCAGCCGATCGCGCCGGCCACCGCCGTCACTGCCCAGCCGCCCTGAACTGAGCAGTCCCGCGGAACCGCGCGGTGACCGCGGCACCGTGCGCGGGCAGGTCCTCGGCCTCGGACAGCGCGACGACGTGGTCGGCGACCTTCACCAGCGCATCCTCGTCATACTCGATGAGCTGGACACCGCGCAGGAACGTCTGCACCGACAACCCCGAGGAGTGCCGGGCGCAGCCTCCGGTGGGCAGCACGTGATTGGAGCCAGCGCAGTAGTCGCCCAACGAGACCGGCGCGTAGGGTCCGACGAAGATCGCGCCGGCGTTGCGCACTCGGCGGGCCAGTGCGGCCGCGTCGGCGGTCTGGATCTCCAGGTGCTCGGCCGCGTAGGCGTCCACCACCGTCAGCCCGGCGTCCACATCGGACACCAGGATGCAGCCGGACTGGGGGCTGGTCAGTGCGGTGCGGATCCGCTCGGTGTGCTTGGTGGCCGCGACCTGCCGGTGCAGCTCGGCGTCGACGGCGTCGGCCAGCGCCACCGAGTCGGTGACCAGCACGCTGGCGGCCAGGGTGTCGTGCTCTGCCTGGGAGATCAGGTCAGCGGCGACGTGCACCGGGTCGGCATCGCGGTCGGCCAGGATGGCGATCTCGGTGGGGCCGGCCTCGGCGTCGATGCCGATCGTGCCGCGCAGGGCGCGCTTGGCGGCGGTGACGTAGATGTTGCCGGGGCCAGTGACCAGGTCCACCGGGTCCAGTGGCGAGCCGTCGGTGTCCGTGCCGCCGTAGCCGAGCAGCGCGATGGCCTGCGCTCCCCCGACCGCCCACACCTCCTCGACCCCGAGCAGGGCGGCTGCGGCGAGCACGGTGGGATGCGGCCGACCACCGTGGGCGGCCTGCGGCGGCGAGCACACCACCAGCGACGCGACCCCGGCGACCTGGGCGGGCACCACGTTCATCACGACCGTGGACGGGTAGACCGCCAGCCCACCGGGCGCGTAGAGCCCGACCCGCGCCACCGGTACCCACCGCTGCGTGACAGTGCCGCCGGGCACCACCTGGGTGATCGTCTCGGTGCACCGCTGGTCGGCGTGCGCGCGGCGGACCCGGGCAATGGACTCCTCCAGCGCGGCGCGCACCGCTGGGTCCAGCTGCTCAAGCTCGGTGCGCAACGTGTCGGCGGGCACCCGGACGCGGGCTGGCCGCACCCCGTCGAAGCGTTCGGTGAACTCCAGTACCGCCGGCACGCCCCGGTCGCGGACCGCCTCGATCACCGGCGCCACCTGATGAGCCACCGCGTCCACGTCCACCTCGGCCCGCGGCAGCAGGCTGCGCAGCGTGGCAGGGGCGGGAAGGCGACCGCGCAGGTCGGTGCGGGTAAGCATGCGAGTCCTCTCAAGCCGGGTGCTGCCTCCCAGGGTAAGGGGCGCCGCTTATACGCTCCGCGAAATGTCGGTGCGCCGGGTTGCTGTGATCGCTGTGCTGGGGATACTCGTGCTGGCCGTCCCGGTCGCCGCGGCCGCTGCGCCGCCGGCCCCGCCCGAGCCGATCGCGGCCTACCGGGTGCAGGGGATGGACAACCCGGCCGCGCGCACCGCGGTGCTGCGCCAAGGCGTGGACGTGCTCGGCGGCGGGCGCGGCTACCTGGAGGTCCTCGCTTCGCCCGCGCAGGCCGAGCGGTTGCGGGCCAGCGGGCTACGGCTGCTCCCGCTCCCAGCGCTGCCACCGGTGCCGGGGGTGGTGGCGCCCGGCACGTTCCCGATCGGGTACGGGGGCTACCACACCTACGGCAAGCTCACCGCCGAGCTGGACTCGATCGCCGCCGCGCGCCCCGATCAGGTCGCGGTATCCAGCTACGGCCGGTCGGCCCAGGGTCGTCCGCTACCGCTGGTGAAGATCAGCGACGCGGTGCGCACCGACTCCGACGAGCCCGAGGTGTTGTTCAGCTGCGCGCAGCACGCCCGTGAGCACCTCACCGTGGAGATGTGCCTGCACATCGTGCGGCGGCTGGCGCAGGGCTACGGCACCGATCCGGCGATCACCCAGCTGGTGAAGTCTCGGGAGATCTGGGTGCTGCCGATGGTCAACCCGGACGGTGCCGAATACGACATCTCCACTGGCCTTTTCGCGCTGTGGCGCAAGAATCGCCAGCCGACCCCGGAGAACACCGAGGTCGGTACCGACCTCAACCGGAACTGGGGCACCCAGTGGGGCTGCTGCAGTGGGTCCAGCGCCGACCCGGCCGACGATGACTACCACGGCACGGCCGCGTTCTCCACGCCGGAAACCGCACAGCTCCGAGATTGGGTGAACAGCCGGGTGATCGGCGGCGTGCAGCAGATCACCGCGCACATCGACTTCCACAGCTTCTCCGAGCTGGTGCTCTGGCCCTACGGTTTCACCACCGACGACACCGGCCCCGGCTTGACCGCCGCCGACGCGGCGGCCTTCCGCCGGCTGGGTGAGGCGATGGCCGCCACTAACGGCTACACCGCACAGCAGTCCAGCGACCTCTACATCACCGACGGCACGGTGGGTGACTGGATGTGGGCGCAGCACCACATCTGGTCCTACACCTTCGAGATGTACCCCACCAGCCAGGCGCAGGGCGGCTTCTACCCACCGGAGACCGAGATCAAGCGCGAGGTGACACGCAACGACGCCGCGGTGGATCTGCTATTGGACTACGCCGACTGCGTCCCGCGGATCATCGGGACCAGCTGCGCGCCCTGAGCCATAGCCCTGCACATGCCATGCCCTCGGCACGCTAGCTGCGCCAGCCCCGCTCAACGGCGGCCTTGAGCCCCGCGGCGACGCCGGCATCCAGGCTCACAGTGATCCGTTCCGTCGGACCGCTCACACGTCTGAACGTTTTGCTACCCGAAAGGCCGCTCCACAGGAATCGAGAAGTTGGCACGATCGGGATGTGCGGCCCATCGTCAGCCCCGACGAAAACGCATTCGACGACGCCGTCAAGTCGG
>DATHTJ010000155.1:0-7315 GCA_035463315.1 Pseudonocardiaceae bacterium | reverse complement strand
CTCGTGGTCTCCGAGCTGCCCGACGATGCCCAGCGGTGGACCGCTGCCGAGCGAGAGCTGGCCTTGCAGGTGCTCGACGGCCGGACGGTGGTCGTCAACGTGCGCCGCGGCGGCCCGCATCGCCACCTTGTGCCGTGGCTGGTGGACCAAGGATTGATCAGCTATGTCGGCCACGCTGGACCACGGCACTCCTGGCCGCAATCAGATTTCGCCAACCCGTTCGTGAAGCAGGCCCGCACTGACCGGAAGGCGATGGTGCGCCGCTACCGCGAATGGCTCGACGAACAGCCGGCGCTGCTCGCCCGGATCAGCAATGGGGAGCTGACCGGGCGAGCGTTGGCTTGCTGGTGCGCGCCACAACCCTGCCACGCCGACATCCTCGCCGAGCGCGCAGTCTCGTGATTGCCACCTGCGGTGTGCACGAGAAGCCCATATTGGATGCTTATCGGAGTGCGGGTCACTCTCGGAAGCGCGACATGGATGCTTGTCGCTGTCCAGAGGGCACTTTTGACGGCGACATGGATGCTTGTTGCTGTGCGGGGGAGGGGGCGAGTGTCTTGGGGGTCAGCCCGGGCTGGACTACGAGCCACCCTGCCCCTGACTGGCTTTCAGTGATAGGTGTGTTCCGGGCGCGGGTATGCCCCTGAGCGGACCTCCTCGGCGAAGTGGCTGGCGGCCTCCCGTAGCCCGTCGCCAAGTCCGGCGTAGATCTTGACGAACTTCGGCGTGCGGCCACCGGGAACGTGGAAGGCAGCCATGTCCTGCCACACTAAGACCTGGGCGTCGCAGTCCGGCCCCGCGCCGATGCCGATGGTGGGCACCTCAGTGGCTGCGGTGATCCGGGCGGCGAGCTCGGCGGGCACCACCTCCAGGACAATGGCGAACACGCCCGCCGCTTCCAGCGCCTTCGCGTCCTCCATCAGCCGCTCACCCTGCTCACCGCGTCCCTGCACCGAGTAACCGCCCAAGGCATGCACCGACTGCGGGGTGAGCCCGAGGTGGGCCATCACCGGCACACCCGCCGCAACCAGCGCCTCGACCTGGGGCAAGACGTGGCGGCCGCCTTCCAACTTCACCGCATGGGCGCCGGACTCTTTGAGGAAACGCGCCGCAGTGTCCAGCGCCTGGGTGGGGGAGGACTGGTAGGAGCCGAAGGGCAAGTCAGCGACGATGAGCGCGCGACGAGCCCCGCGGACCACGCCCCGCACCAGCGGAACCAATTCGTCGACGGTCACCGGTACCGTCGTCTCATAGCCGTACACGACATTGGCCGCGGAGTCACCGATCAGCAACACGGGAATGCCCGCGGCATCCAGAAGTGTCGCGGTGGAGTAGTCGTAGGCGGTGAGCATCGCCCACTTTTCCCGGCGACGCTTGGCCGCGAGAAGATCCTGGACTCGGACCCGCTTGACCTTCTGGCCCGGGTCTACCGGGCCACCGTACAACAGGGAATCGACAGCAGCTGCGGTCATCGTTGACCGTCCTCCCTCGAGGCCGGCAGTTCGTCGCCGGTCCCCGGGTTGTGCCGGATGGCTGATACCCCAAGCCTGACACCAGGGTCGGGGCACGGCATCAGCGTGCGACGAGACTCACAGCTCGGGGGATCGTTCGCGCCAGCGGCTGGTGATCGGCAATCGCCGATCCCGACCGAAAGCCTTCAAGGTGATCTTTGTGCCGGGGGGGTACTGCCGGCGTTTGTATTCCGCGGCGTCCACCAGTCGCACGATGCGCTCGATCAGTTCGGGCTCGAACCCCGCAGCCACCAGGTCGCCGAAACCGCGATCACCCTCCACATAGTCATCAAGTATGTCGTCGAGCAGCCGGTAGTCGGGCAGCGAGTCGGTGTCCAGCTGGCCGGGACGGAGCTCGGCCGAGGGTGGCTTGCCGATCGAGTTCGGTGGAATTGGTGGGGTCTCCCCCCGCTTCTCGGCTACCGCATTGCGCCACCGCGCCAGTATCCACACCGCCGTCTTGGGCAGGTCCTTGATCGGCGCGAATCCGCCGACGGCGTCGCCGTAGATCGTCGAGTAGCCCACCGCCAGCTCGGATTTGTTCCCGGTGGCCAGCACCAGATGGCCGTGCTGGTTGGACAGCGCCATCAGGATCACTCCCCGGCACCGGGCCTGGATGTTCTCCTCGGCGACTCCGGTGAGCCCGAGCTGCTCCACGAACACGTCGACCATCTCCCCGATCGGCTGCACCTGGTAGTGCAGACCAGTGCGCGCAGCGAGGTCGGCGGCGTCGGACCGGGAATGCGAAGAGGACTACGAGGAGGGCATCGACACCCCGTACACCGCGTCGGCGCCCAGCGCGTCCACGGCCAGCGCGGCACATACCGCGGAGTCAATCCCGCCGGACAGCCCGAGCACCACGGAGCGGAAACCGTTCTTGCGCGCGTAGTCACCCAGGCCGGTCATCAGCGCGCCCCATACCTCGGCTTCGTCGGACAGCGGCTCGGCAGCCGGCGCGGTGGCCGTAGCCGGGTAGGCCGGCAGCGGGTCGTCGGCGAGGACCACCCGGGACACGTCCAGCCCGGCGTACCGGCCCGCTGCCCTGGCCGATCCGCCGGGCAGGTCCAGATCGAGCACCACAAGCTGCTCGCAGAACTGCGGCGCCCGCACCAGTACTTCCCCGCGCCCGTCGACCACCATCGAGTCGCCGTCGAAGACCAGCTCGTCCTGGCCTCCCACCAGGTTGGCGTAGGCCAGCGGCGCCCCCGCTTCGGTGGCACGACGGGCCACCAGCGCCAGGCGAGTGTCGTCCTTGTCGCGCTCGTAGGGCGAGGCATTGGGAGCGACCACCAGGTCCACCCCAGCCTGTGCCAGCGCGGTGATCGGGCCGCCCTCTTGCCAGAGGTCCTCGCAGATCACCATCCCGATCTCCAGGCCGTGCAACCGGAACACGGTCAGGGTGGTGCCGGGGATGAAGTAGCGGCGTTCGTCGAATACCCCGTAGTTGGGCAGGTGATGCTTGAACTGGCGGGCCACCACCTGGCTGCGGTACAAGACCGCGACTGCGTTGCGGGGGCCTTGGACTCCGCCCTCGTTGAAGTCCAGGTAGCCCACGACGGTGGCCAACTCTCCGCAGCCGTCCTCAGCGAGCCGCGCCGCGAGCCTGTCCAAGGCTTGCACCGACCCGGCGGCGAAGGACTCGCGCATGGCCAGGTCCTCCACCGGGTAGCCGGTCAGCGCCATCTCGCCGAACACCACGATGTGCGCACCGGCGGCGCCTGCTTCCCGGCAGCGCGCAGCGATCACCGTGGCGTTTCCCGCGAGATCACCCACACAGGGATTCACCTGAGCTAAGGCCAGCCGGAGCTGCGGCATGCTCTCATCATCCGCCTACCGCCATGAACGGCGCCTGGACGTTCACTACCATCAGCGAATGCCCTGCTTGCCGCTCCCGTTGCGCCTGACCGCTGCCCTGGTGACCGTGCTCGCCCTCGGTGGTTGCGCTGCCGAGGCCACCGACGATCATCGATCCGCCGCCGTCGCGGAGTCAAGCCCGGGCGTCCAGCCCGACGCGGGCCCCGCCGGCCGGGTGCCCCCGGGGCTCGAGCGCTTCTACGGCCAGAATCTGACCTGGGGCGGCTGTGGGGAGTTTGCCACCACCGAGCGTGACCAGGAGTCGTTCGCGGACCCCGAGTTGCAATGCACCCGGGTGGAGGTGCCGCTGGACTACGCCAACCCGCAGGGGCGTACCGCGCGGCTCGGAGTGCTGCGCCGTCCCGCCGACAGCCAGCATGAGCGGTTGGGTTCCCTGCTGGTGAACCCCGGTGGCCCCGGTGCTTCGGGGATGAGCGCGGTGGCGTCGCTGGCCGGGGCGGTGGACGGCACCGATCTGGGTCGCCGGTTGGACCTGGTGGGGTTCGACCCTCGAGGAATCGGTGCCAGCGAGCCGAAGATCGTCTGCCGGACCACCCAGGAGCAGGATGCCGAGCGGCTCGACCTCGATCTGGACACCTCGCCGGCGGGGATCGAACAGACCGAGAGTGAGAACCGGGCTTACGCCGCACTGTGCGCCGAGCGGTTAGGCAAGGATGTGCTCGCCAACGTCGGCACCAGGGACGTCGCCCGGGACATGGACCTGATGCGCTCAGCGCTGGGCGACGAGAAGCTCAATTTCCTCGGTTACTCCTACGGCACCCGGATCGGGACCGCCTACGCCGAGCAGTTCCCGGGCAATGTGCGGGCGATGGTGCTCGACGGCGCGCTGGACCCGGATGAGGTCCTGGTGGAGAGTCTGGTGAATCAGGGTGCGGGGTTCCAGCAGTCGTTCGACGCGTTCGTCGGCTGGTGTCTCGCCCAGCCACAGTGCTGGCTGGGCAGCACCCCGAAGGACCAGGCCAACCAGAGGTTCCAGGAGTTGCTGCGGCCGCTGACCACGGCGGCGCTACCGATCGGCAACCGCAAGCTGTCTTACAACGACGCCATCATCGGCACGATCCAGGCGCTGTACAGCGACCAGTTCTGGCCGGTGCTCAACCGGGGCCTTACCCAGCTGGTAGCCGGAGACGGCTCCACCCTGCTGGCCCTGGCCGACATGTACTACCAGCGTGACCAGCAGGGCTACTCCGGCAGCCAGGACGCCTTCAAGGCGATCCGCTGCCTTGATGATCCCCCGGTGACCGATCCGGCGGTGGTCCGGGAGGCTGACCGGCGCTACCGGCAGGCCGCGCCGTTCCTCGATGACGGGAACCCACCGTCGGCGGCCCGGGATGCCTGCGCTTTCTGGCCGGTGCCGCCCACCTTCCAGCCGGGCAAGCCGCAGGTGGACGGGCTGCCGACGGTGCTGGTGATCTCCACAACCGGCGACCCGGCAACCCCCTATGAGGCTGGAGTGGAGCTTGCCAACCAGCTCAACGGCAGGTTGCTCAGCTTCGAGGGCAATCAGCACACGGTAGCCCTGCAGGGGGTGAAATGCGTGGACGACACGATCTCGGACTACCTGGTGCGGCTCACCCTGCCGAAGCGCAACACACTGTGCGTCGCCGGAGCTTGAGTGCCCGGTAGCGTCCCCCATTGCTGATCAGCAAGGCACCAATCGCGCCGAGCAGGCACACCGCCGAGGTGAGCAGGAAGGTCTCTCGATACTGGGTGCGCAACGCGGCGTCCAGGACCAGCTGGTAGCCGGCAAGCTGCCGCTGGTACATGTCGTCGCTGACCCCAAAGGGCAGCGGGGTGGCCAGCTCGGCGGTGAGCTCGCGGAAGCGGTGCAGTCCCCACGCCGACAGCGCCGCGACGCCGACGAGCATGCCGGTCATCCGGGCCACCACCACCGCGGCTGACACGACGCCGTGCCGGTCGGCTGGGGTGGCGCGCAATGCCGCCGCGGACAGCGGCGCGATCACCAGGCCGAGCCCGAAGCCGGCCAGCGCCAGGTCGGAGTCCAGCCGGGGCAGGGTCAGCAGACCCAGGTCATGGCGGGCAGCCAAGACGTCCACCGGCCATCCCGCGACCAGCAGGTAGCCGGCGGCAGCCAGCAGCATGCCGATGGTGGCCACCACGGCGTCACCCACCCGGCCCGCCACAATCCCCCCGACCAGCGCGCCCGCGGGCAGTGCCACCAGGAACCGGACCAGGAGCACGGTCGCGCCGACCGCGTCGCGGCCCAGCAACGTCTGCGCGTAGAGCTGGACGTCGACCAGCGTCACCATCAGGGCTGCACCGGCGGCCAGGCTGACCCCCAAAGAACCGAGGAAGACCCGCCACCACACGCCATCGGGATCCAGCAGCCGCACCGCCGACCACCGCTCCCACAACGCGAAGGCGATCCCGGTCACGGCAGCCGCGCCCAAGGCCGACCATCCCCATGGCGGCAGCACCCCACGGCCGGGCTCGGGGTTGTACAGACCGGCCACCACCAGCCCCAAGGTGAGTGCCAACAGTCCGCCGCCGACGAGGTCCAGCGGTGCGTGCTCCCGGGATCGCCCGGACCTCGTCGCAGGTGGCACCGCCAGCTGCACCGCCACCACTGCGGCGAGTGCGATCGGGACGTTCACCCAGAACACACCGCGCCAGCCAGCCAGCGCGGCCACCGCCACGCCGTACAACGGGCCCAGCACGCTGCCCAGCTCCTGGGCAGCGCCCAGCGCGCCCAACGCGGTAGACCGGCCACGATCTGGCCACAGGTCAGCGGCCAGCGCCATGGACACCGGGAGCAACGCGCCACCGGCGACGCCCTGCAGCGTCCGCCCTGCCACGAGCAGCGGCAATGTTGCCGCGACCGCGGTGGCCGCCGATCCGACCGCGAACATGACCAGGCATGCCTGCAGCAGAACTCGCCGGCCGAACCGGTCGGACGCCTGACCCAGCAGCGGCATCGCGGCGACATAGCCCAGCAGGAAGCCGGTGACGATCGGGGTGGCCCGCTCCAGGTGGTTCAGTGGCACCTGCAGATCGCGGATGATGTCGACCAGCAAGCCGACCACGACATAGGCGTCCAGTGCTGCCAGCAGAGTGACCAGCGCACCGGCGCTCAGCCCCAGCCCGCGACGGCGGACCGGGGTTGCCGTCGCGTTCATCGAAGGAGACCGGAATCAGGCGGGCGGGGTGATCTCAACCGGATCGTCGAATTCGGAGAAACGGACGGTGATCGAGCCGTTGGTGGCCGGGAACTGGGCCTGCATGAGCCGGGAGCCTTGAGCAGCGATCCACACCTGGCCGGTCCTGTCCTGCGGCGGCCCCGGAACGAAGGTGCTGAGAAGGGGGCTGAGCGGCTGCGCCGGGAAGTTGACCTGTAACCGGTAGCTGTCCACTCCGCCCACCTGCTCACGGGCTTCAGTGGTGGCCTCCTTGCCGCTGGCGAGTGCCGACGCGATGCCCCGGTCCGGATTCAGGATTATCGACGGGTCGTACACCGCAGTAGGCCACAGCTGGAAGCCGCTGGGCGGGATACGCACGTAGCGCTTGTCGCCGATGCTCACGAACTCCACTTCGAGGATCTGCCTGCCAAAGTCCATCTTGGCGGTGCCCTTCGCCGAGCCATCCCGGGTGAGCAAGCCGTCGGCGGACCGGAGTTGCACCCCTGGCACGTCGCCCTGCACGTCGATGATGACGTGGGTGGTGTTCACTGTTCGCATCGCCGTGGCGGAGTCGGCGAGCAGCCGGGTGCCGTCGGGAAGGGTGAGTCTCTGCTCCTCGACCGCGCTGCAGGACGTGAGTGCAGCGATGATCAGTGCGGCGAACAGGGCGAGAAAGCGCAGATGTCGACGCGGCATGGTCGCATCGTAGGGGGCAGACCACAGGGTCGTCATCAGCAGTCCTCTACCCTGCGTGCATGGATCGCCAGCAGGAGTTCGTGCTGCGCACGCTGG
>DATHTJ010000154.1:0-6122 GCA_035463315.1 Pseudonocardiaceae bacterium | reverse complement strand
CGGGATCAGGATCACGCCACGGTTGCGCACCAGCTGGTCGTAGAGCGACAGCGCGTCGGTCGGTGCGACGCCGGATCCCTCACCGTCGTTCATCGTGCGTGGGACACCGACGAAGATGATGCCGTCGATCCCGGCGGCCCGCAGGTGTGCCAGCCGCTGCGCCAGGACCGGCTCGTCCATGAACGCGGTGACCTGGGTGCACAGCCCGCTCACCCCGGGCAGCTCGGGCTGGATGATCGACCAGAAGTCGAGCACGTCCAGCTTCGGCTTCATCTCGATCGGCCGGTCGTCCTCCTCCGCGATCATCCCGGGGATCATCACGTGCCCGATTCGGCCTTCGAGGCCGAACGCCGTGGAGTGCTCGAGCACCTTGTGTGCTTCGTGGAGAGCCCGCTCCGTGCCGTCCGCGACGTTTGGCGGGACGAGTTCGAGTGCGATGGTGTTGAAGGCCACGCGGTTGCTCCTCCGTTTCCCGTGATGTTACAGATCTGTCCAGCAGGTCTGCTCGACCCGCAGCCGCTCTCCCTGCGAAGTGCTGAGCCGCGTCAGCGGTCGCTGGTGCTTGTCAGCGCTGGGCACTGCCCCGATGGGACGGCATGCACACGGCATGATCTTGGGTGGGTCTGATGACTTGTGCAGCAGAGGGCAGGTTGGGCGTCCCGTCGGGGGGCGGTTCTGCTCCTGGTCTGCGACTGCTGGCTTGCCCCAACCGTCTTCACTCACCAGGCCAGTTCGCTGGCAGCTAAGACGACCCTGGATGGCACCCTGACATACTCACTACTTTCGGTGATCAGCTGTGCACGGAAGAGAATAAAAGTGATATATATCACACTCTTCTCGGGGGTATGTTGTTGCGGAAGGTTGATAATATAGGCCAAGTGGGTGAGTTCAACAACCAAAAGTGGCTAATACGGAAGTGAGCTTTATTTCGCGCCAAATCCGTCAATCTCAAATTAGAACCCGCTGGCCTGCACCATTGCAACGCGACGGCCCAAAGACGGCCGCCGACGCAAGTCACGCTTTTCTTGCGACTTTCTGCGGCAAGGATGGTGATTGATATGGTTGATCGTGAGCTGCGTAAGGCAGGGCCGCTTGAGCAGACGTATTTTAAGAGCCATCGGAAGCGAACCGGCTGTAACAGTAAGGCAGCTGAGCGGCGCGGTTCATGGCTCTTCGGCTTTTACTACTGCAAGACGTGCGGCAAGCGTATGACGTGAATATTCATGTCACTGACCGAGTGGTTGGCTCAAGGGTTGTCAGTGGACTGTCACGTTGAGTGTAGATGCTGCCCGTCTTCGCCGGGCAGCGCCGCAACATCTCACCCTGCCGCATTGACCTTGGTCTGTCTGCCTTTGCACTGCGTAGTCGCTCTCGTGCTAGCGCTCCGACGAGATCGGGACGCGCAGCCGCACCACGGTGCCTCGGCCGGGAGAGCTGTCCGCCGTGAGCTGCCCCCCCAGAAGCTCGGCGCGCTGTTGCATGCCCGGCAGGCCATAACCCACCGGCCCGGCCCGTTCGGCTGTGGTGGCCGGATCGAAGCCGGTTCCGTCGTCGGAGATCTCGAGCAGTACCGCGCTGGCGGCCACCGAGAGCCGAAGGTGAACGTGCGCAGCGTTGGCGTGCTTCATCACGTTCTGCAGTGCCTCTTGAGCGATCCGGTAGACCGCTGTCTCGACGTGCTCGGGCAGGTCGGTCGACACGGTGTCCACCTGGACGTTGAGCAGCGGGGTCGACCGCGCGAGGCTCTCCAGGCTGGCGGCCAGCCCGAGGTCGTCCAGCACCGGCGGGCGCAGTCCGGCGATCGCGTTCCGGGTCTCGTCCAGCGCTCCCGCGGCGAGTTCCTGGGCGCGGGCGATCTGCTCGGCGGCGCCGGCTGGGTCGGTGCCAACAGCATCCGCCGCCGCCGAGAGGTGAAACGACAAGCTGACGATGCGCTGGCTGATTCCGTCGTGGATCTCGCCAGCGAGCCGCCGCCGCTCGGTTTCCTGGAGCAGCACGATCCGCTCGGCGAATCGCTCCAGTGCCTCCTCCCGCTCGGCGAGTCTGCTGTGCAGGCTCGCGTTCTCGATAGCCCCGGCCATCAGACCTGCCACCGTGCCCAGCAGCTCGACGTCGGCCTTGGTGAACTCGCGGCGGTCCCGGGTGTGCACGTTGAGCACTCCAACAAGATCGCCGGGCCGGGTCATCATCGGCACCGAGGCCATCGAGGTGAACTCCTCCCCGCGTAGCTCGGGGATGTAGCGGTAACGCCGATCCGCACGCTTGTTATCGGTGATCACGGCCGGCGCGCAGTGCGCGGCAACCCACCCCGACACCCCCTCGCCGACCGGGAGCTCGATCCGCCGGGCGAACTGGTTGAAGGGGGGAGTGGCACCGCGCAGCCGCAACCGATCACCGGCCGGATCCAGCAGGTGCACGAAGCAGACATCGGTGGAGGTGGTCTCGGTGATCAGATCGGCGACGCCCTGGGCGATCCCGTCGAGGTCGAGACCCGCCGACAGAATCTCGATCACCCGGTACAGCAACTGGGCGTCGGAATCGGCGTCGGCCAGGCCCAGCCGCGAGCGGGTCACTGAAATACCCCCTCCCGTAGCGCTGCGGCGACTGCGCCGGAGCGGTCCGGGACGTCCAGCTTGCGGTAGATCCCGCGGGCGTGGGTCTTGACGGTCTCCTCGCTGACGGTGAGCCGGCCGGCGATGGCGCGGTTGGACAGCCCGGCCACCATGAGCGCGAGCACCTCGCTCTCGCGCTGGGTCAGCCCGAGGTGCGCCCCCGGCCAGAACTCCCCACCGCGCAGGTGAGCCACCGACATCGCGACTTTCGCCGCCAGGCTGGGATCGATCAGGATCTCGCCCCGGTGGATCCGCTGCAGGTGATCCACCAGCTCGGCACCGCGCACCCGCTTGAGCAGGAAACCGGCGGCGCCCAGCCGCAGCGCCTGGTAGAGGTACTGCTCGTCGTCGTAGACGGTCAGGAACACGACCTTGCAGCCGGGTTGCCGCTTACGGATCTGCGCGCACAGGTCCATCCCGCTGGAGCCCCGCAGCCGGACGTCGAGCAACGTAATGTCGGGCTCCTGCCCAACGATGATCTTCATCGCGAGCTCGGGCTCGGTGGCCTCACCGACGATCTCGACCTGGTCGGAGTAGGCGGCCAGCATCGCGCGCAGCCCGTCGAGCACCATCTGATGGTCATCCACGACGACGACGCGGAGCGGCCCCGCAGTCCGCCTGCTCATGCCGGCAGCCTACGCACGAGCAGCCGGCTAGCCGGGCACCTGCTGCATGTAGATGCAGAAGCGCAGGTCCAGGTGCGTGAACTCCTGGTGGCGGACGAAGCCGGCGCCCTCGTAGAGTGCCCGCGCGGCCACCATCATCTCCGCGGTGTGCAGGCCCACTGCGGGGGCGTGATCCGCCCGAGCCAGGGCCAGGCAGTCCTCGGTGAGGGCGTGGGCGACACCGCGGCCGCGCAACGCCGGGTCGACCGCGAGCACCCGGATGACTGCCCAGTCCGGCGGCACCCGCGGGTAGTCCTTGGGGCCGGGTGGGAGGTAGGTGACCGTGCCAGCCAGCTGGTCACCGAGCCGTGCGACCCGCAGCCGGCCCGGAGCCCCGGGCTCGACGACCTTGGCGATGTTGCTCATCATCCGAGCCCAGTTCGCCGGGGTCAGCCACGGTTCGAACTCCGCGTAGGCCGCGCTGACGATTCGGAGCACGGCTGGCAGGTCCGCCGCAACGGCCGACCGCACCTCGATCACTTGGCGCGACCGCTGGCCAGTGGTCACTCGGGTCCCTCCTCGTGCTGGCCGGACCGCGAGCCCGCGGACGGGTACACTCAGTTAATTGTCCCCCACAAGGGTTGGTCATGGTGCTTCAGAGACCCGAGGAATCCGCTGACGAGATCGTTGCCGGTGCGGATGCCGGGAGTGGCCGCGAGCGGGTGATGCGAGCGGCGTATGACCTGTTCAGCCGCCAGGGCACGCGCACCGTCGGGGTGGACGCGGTGATCGGTGAGGCGGGCGTCGCGAAGATGACCCTGTACCGGAACTTCGCGTCCAAGGACGATCTCATCCTCGCTTTCCTCGCGCGTCGCGAGGTTGTCTGGACCCATGGCTGGGTGCAGGCTGAGTCGTGGCGGCGAGGTGACACCCCGGCGCAGCGCCTGTTGGCCATCTTCGAGATCTTCGGCGAGTGGTTCGCGCGGCCGGATTTTGAAGGTTGCTCCTTCGTGACCACGCTGCTCGAGGTGACCAACCGGGATAGTCCGGTCCGGCAGGCAAGCGTCCAGCACTTGGCGAATATCCGCAGTTACCTATGCGACCTCGCGGCGCAAGCCGGGGCGGCCGACCCCGATTCGTTCGCCCACCAATGGCACATCTTGATGAAGGGGTCGATCATCGCCGCCGCCGAGGGTGACACGCACGCGGCCGCGCGAGCCCGAGAGCTCGGCATTCTTCTGCTCGACCATCACGGCCTCGCCACCACGTAGCCGCGGTCTCGGAGCTGCTGAAGCTGCTGGCGAGCATGCTTGGGGTCGAAACGGTAATGCCCTCCTGGCATCACAAGATCCGGTTCGAACAGCCCACCCTCGACGTAGTTCTGCAGCGACTTGCGGGACAGCTCCAGGCGGCGAGCCATCTCCCCGGTCGGCAGCCCGGCCACTCTCTCCGTCAGTTCCCGGCTAGGAGTATCTGATCGCCCCTCCAGCTCCAGCTGCAGTCGCGCCAGCCCCTCACGCACCCGCGCTGAGGGCATGTGTCGGGCGGCATCGACCGCTCGGTGGCCTGTGCTCAGCCCGAGCTCGACCTCTCCAGCCCGCAGGTACGCCGTGGCCAGGGCGGCACCGTCGATCGCGCGAGACCGAATCGCCGCCTCAGGGCGGGCGCTCAGGGCGCGGGACAGGTCAGCCACGGCCTCGGACAGGTTTCCCAGTTGCAACTGTGCGGCGCCGGTGACGCTCAACAGGTCGGGCAGGGCTTGCGTCGGATCCATCCACGAGGGGCGCGCCGAGTCTGGGTCGGCGTCCTCGAACATAGTTTTGGCCACCCGGATCGCCCGGTTGGCATCCTCGGTCTGGCCCAGCAACGCACCTGCCCAACTTTCGTCCGCCTTGCAAAACGCCTGGGTGATCACCGAGGATCCGTTGAGCTGCGCGAGCTGGAACATCGTCAGCGCGAAGTCCGGAGCCTTGTGCAGATCCATCCGGCCGACGGACTGGATTGCTCCCATGACCGCAACCTCGTCCTGGGCGGTCCAGCCGAACAGCAGGGACCGTTGGAAGTGATCCCAGGCCGCCCTGCGCCGGCTGACGTCCCGCGCGACCCAGCCCGCGAGCCCGTATGCGTCACAGACCGCCAGCGCCAGGCGACGGCGTGTCTTCTCAGTGGACGCGGCCAACAGCAGCTGCTCGCTGTACTGGGCGTGCGCAGCGACCGCCTTGAGAAAGGCCCAGTGGCTGCCGTAGCGAAGGTCCAGGTTGCGCAGGCTCGCCGTGGTGCTCTCCAGCCCCGCCACGTGGGTTTCCTCGACCCAGTCGGGCAAGGGAGTGTCGCCCCAGTCCTCGGTGACCGGGTCGGGCGGGGCGACAGTGTTCGGATAATCCAGCGCATCGTCTCCGAAGGACAGTCCCATCGCGGCGCGGTGCAGGCCGAGCCCGACGGTGATGCGTACCAGCATGTCGTAGTCGTTGACTTCTTTCCCCGCCAGGATCTCGGCCACCTCTGACACGGGCTGCCCGGTCCGCTCGGCGATCAGGTCGCGGCTGATGCCACCCTCGACGAGCAGCCGGTACACCTGAACGGCACTGCGCTTGCCGAGCGCCCGGCGAGCAGCGCACGTGCTGAGTAACGCACCGATCTCCACGTCGTAGGGTTTCACCATTCGTCCCTTCCGATGGTTGCTGGGCCGACCGTACCCCTGACGGGGTGTGTCTTTGCGCCAGCTCGGGCAGCACCGCCTCACTTGGCTGAGAGGTTCCAGACCGAGTAGGAGAACCTGACTTCGCCGAGGCGGAGCTGCCCGGCTTCGCCGTACTTCCGCACGCTGTCCAGCATGCTGGTCGGCAAGCGGATCGTGTTGCTGGACACGGCATTCCGGCTGCGGGCCCAGGCTGGCCGCCCCGAC
>DATHTJ010000153.1:0-7313 GCA_035463315.1 Pseudonocardiaceae bacterium | reverse complement strand
GACGGGGATACCCCAGTGCTTCGCGAAAGTGAAGCGACAGCGCCCCATCACATCTCGAGGTGATTGTTCCTTGATCGGCTTACGTCTGCTGGAGATCACATCGCTTACTGCTGTGGTGTGAGGGCATTAGGTTGTTTGTTTGGTCGGTCGAGGGGTGGCTGGAGGTTCTGGCCTGGTGAGGTGTGATCAGTGTTCGCGCCGGGAGGTGACCAGGATGTTCAGCACGTTCTCGTGCTGGTCCGGGGCCCGCTACAGGTAGTGGGTCTTGCTCCCGATCGTGATGAACACCTCGTCGAGATGCCATTTATCCCCCGGGCGGGGCCGCTGGTGACGTAGGTCATTGGCGTAGGTCTGCCCGAACTTAACTGCTAACCGGCAGTGTTCCAACCGTGCGAATGCCTCCCGGTAGCTCGAGGGCAAGTCGACCCGCACCGCAAGCGCGGCAACGCGCTGAGGAGCGGAAGCGACGCGGCAGCCGATTCGATCAGTTGCATCTGATGCAACGATTTGGCATGTGATGCAACAGAATCTGATGCAACATCGTGTCATCTACTGCAACCGCGAGGCTTATCGCCTGGTCAGAAGTCGTGACAGCACGTTCGTCAACCGAGATCATGGTCAACCTGAAAGGCGACGTCGCAGGCAGGGGCCGTTCACGGATCTTGTCCAATGATGCATCAGATGCAACTCCGCCCATTTGCATCAGCGTGGCCGCTAGGTGCCGCAAATCCTGCAACCGCACCCGCGGCAGCCCGGCCTGGGCGTTGAGTTCGTGGAAACGGTCCAGCACCCGGTCCGGTCGCAGCGGTTTGCCATTGACCTGAGCGAACACCAGCTCGCGGTCCTCGTAGCATTCGGCCCACTGAGCCCGCTCCAGGATCTGCCGGCTGCGTTGTCGTTCGAGGGCCGTCACCACCGGGCGGACAGACCCACACCGGCGGAGGCCCCCTTCGTCTTCGGCGCAGTGAACATCAGGCGCCCGGCCACGTCAGACAGCGTGCCCCGGGTTGGGTGGATGAACAGGACTCGGGCTGTCAGATCCAGGTCTGGCCAGCGCAACGCCAGCGCCTCTCCCCGGCGCAGCCCGGTGCCGATGATGACCTCAAACAAATCCGCCAGCCGATCCTCGATCCGGTGAGCATGATCCAGGAACGCCGCCGCCTGGGCGGCCGTCCACGGCTCCCGCTCGGCAGTGGTCATTGCGGGCAGTGCGACGTGCTGGGCCACATTGTGCGTCAGTCGGCGCCGTTTCACCGCATCCGACAACGCCGAGGACAGCACCGCGTGCACGTACCGGATCATCGGTGCGCCACGGCCAGCATCCTCCAGCTCGGTGATTAAGGCGCCACGTGGTCATGGTCCAGCTGCTCCAGCGGAAGCGCACCCAGAGCTGGGACCAGCTTTTTGGTGACGATCTCGGTGTATCGGTAGGCGGTCTTGGGCTTGAGTGGCCGGCGCTTGTCCTCCAGCCAGCCCGTGAGGTAGCCCGCCGTCTTTTCCCGGTCATCGACCCTGACCCCGGCACCGTAGCGGTCCAGCACGCCGTCCTTAGCTCGCTCCGCCGCGCCCTTGGTCGGATATCCACCTCGGCGCAGTGTCTTGCGCCGACCGTCCACGCTCGGTACGTCCACCGCAAAGCTCCATGTACCGTGCTTACGATTACTGAGCAGCAGCGGGCAGCGCAAACGCCGAGCTGCCGACCGTCCTCACCGCGGCAGGAGCAGCGGCGATACATCCGGCCCTTACTCATCGTTTCTCCGCGAATCATCAAACAGGTCAAGCGTGTCGGCTGCGGATTTCGCAACATGGACAACTACCAACGACGCATCATGGCCCACATCGCAGTCACCCGACCGCGAGGACAAGCAGCATGACCAGGCCACCCCGCTCAAATGCGGAGAGCCGGTAACCGTCGAGGATGAAGGTGACGGCGCCGAAGACATCGCCTGTTCACAAGGAGGGTGAACGACGTAACCTCATGGTCGTGGTGGGGCGTCGGCTGAACTTGGGCCTGTTGGGAGGGCTCGCGCTTCGATGAGCGATGACCCGACAGTGGTGGGGGTGACCGAGTGCAGCGCGAACCCGCTGTCAGCCAGCAGGGCTTCGTACTGGTCGAGGGTCCGTTCTCGCCCTCCGAGCGCGAGCAGCATGCTGATGTCGTAGAGGTAGTTCGGCGGGTCGTCCGGCCGCAGGAGTTGTTCGATGAGCACCAAGCGGGCCCCGGTGGGTGCGTTGCGGTGCACGTTACGCAGGATGTGGGCCGCCCGGGTGTCGTCCCAGTCGTGAATGACGCGCTTCATCAGGTAGAGGTCCCCCCTGGCGGGCACGTCGTCGCGGAAGAAGTCTCCTGCGGCCAGCTCACATCGTTGCCCGACCCCTGCGGCGTTTAGGACCGTGGAGGCTTGTGTGAGGACCCGTGGCTGGTCGAAGAGAACACCGATGGCCTGCGGATGGTGGCGAAGTATCCCCGCGATCAGCGTGCCCTCACCTCCGGCGACATCCACCACCCGCCGGCTCGTGCCGAGATCCAATGCGGAAAGGATGCCCGCGAGTCGATACTGGCTGCCTTCAGTCATGCACTGGGTGAAGGTGTCGGCTTCGGCGGGGTGGCTGCGGTAGTAGTCGAACAGGTCGGTACCGAAAACGTGCTCGAACGCGGTCTGGCCGGTGCGAAGCGTGTGGAGGGCGGCCCCGTAGGACTGCCAGAAGGCGGGGTCCGCCGCGGTCATCGCGGTGAGTCGCAGGGATGGTTGGGCGTCCTTGCGCAGCGACGCCGCTAGGTCGTTGAGCTGGAAGCGATCCCCGTCGAGGGTGAACACGCCGACACTCGCCAGTGCCCGCAGCGCGCGGTCGAGAGCGTCCGGGTGCGCCTGGCAGCGCTGTGCCAGCTCGATTGCCGACAGCGGGCCGTTCGCGAGCAGGTCGGCCACGCCCAACCGGGCCACCGCAGCGAGCAGAGCCGTCACCACACAGCCCCTGATCAGGTGCCCCAGCTTGTGGTAGGAATCCGGCGTAGCCGAGTGCGTGGGTGACAAATCGATATTTCCTTCCAGATCCAACAGGATTGAGCTAGTCCAGTACGGGCAAGTCACACGCTCTGAGTTGTGTGAGCTTCTCGCCGGGACCGTCGCGGTCGTGTCCGCTTGGTAGCCTCGAAGAATGACCGACACCCGGGAGTATGTCAGCGCCATAGTCCCAGCAATGGGTAATCCTTGCCATCTGATGATCAGGCTCGCTGAGGCCGTAGGGTCGGACGATTACGTCATCTACGAAAAGCCCCCCGTGTGGAGCTTCGCCGCTGGCAGCGTCGCCGAGCTCATCGTGACCCCTACTCGCTCGCTGTTGCGGGACGACCGGGGAGATTTTGCCGTGTCCAGGAATCGTCGGACACTGGCCGAGATTCCAGGATTGCTCGACCGGATTCGCCTCTCGGACTGGCGCGCGTATGGAATCGCCATGTTCGACATGTCCTATGACAACGGCGATTCTTTCCACGATGACAGCGACACGGCGCTCGTGCGTCTGATCATTCCACGGGTAGAGGTTCGTGTCGCCGATGGCCGAGCGACCCTGCGAGGCATCGCGAGAGCGGAGGTACAGGCTCTGGCCGAGGTCGTCGGCGCGGCGACGCCAGTGCCGCACTATCGGAGCACACCGGTCGATGTCGAACACGAATCCAGCACCGGCTTTCGTGACCTGGTCGCCGACGTTCTGCGCGTGATCCGCGATCGGGGGATCCAGAAAGTGGTGCTCTCGCGAGCCGTGCCCATCGACGCCGACGTCGACCTGCCCGCCACCTTCCTGCTGGGACGCGGACATAACACCCCAGCACGGTCGTTCATGGTCAGGCTTGACGGGCTGTGCGCGGCTGGGTTCAGTCCGGAGATCATCGCGGACGTGTCGGCTGCGGGGCAGGTCCTCGCCCAACCGCTGGCAGGCACGCGGGCTCTCGCGCCAGATCAGGGTGATCACGACGATCCCCCCGGTGCTGGGCTACTGGAGGACCCCAAGGAAGTGTTTGAACACGCGATCGCTGTCCGCAATTCCTGCCAGGACATGGCTGCTGTATGCCGGCCGGAGTCGGTCGCCGTCACCGACTTCATGATGATCCAACGAAGGGGGACCGTGCAGCACATCGGTTCGATGGTCAGAGGGTCTCTGGCTCCCGGCCGCGGGCCCTGGGACGCGTTCATCGCCTTGTTCCCGACTCTCATCGGCCGCCCCAGGCCAGACGCGTACGCACTGATCCGCAAGTATGAGACAACTCCCCGTGGCCTCTACGGTGGAGCGGTACTGGCCTGCGACGCCGCAGGCACCCTCGACGCGACACTGGTGATCCGTGCCCTGTTCCAGCAGGATGGTCAGACCTGGCTTCGGGCCGGGGTGGGGCTGGTTCCCCAGTCCACTCCCGACCGAGAATTCGAGGAGACCTGTGAGAAGCTGCGCAGCGTGGCATCCCACGTTGTGATGAGAACGACCGTCGGTACGTCGTAAGCCATCGGCACAGCCCTCTATGTCAGGGCACCAACCGCAGCGACAACGACCCCAGTCCCCGCAGGGTCTTGTGCACCATTCGCCGTGGCTCGTCGGCCAGCTCGATCGCCGACACCCGCCGAGCCAGAGCCTCCAGCAGGGCCTCTCCTTCCCACCGGGCCAGGACCGTGCCCAGACAGGTGTGAATGCCACCACCGAAAGCCAAATGACCGGTTGCGGAACGGGAGATGTCGAATCGGTCCGGGGCGGGCCAGCGTCGCGGGTCACGGTTGGCCGCTCCCCATCAACAGCATGATCTTCGTATTCGCCGGCACAGTGACCTCAGCGAAGTCGACCTCGCGTGGTGGTGCGGAAGAACACCGGCGAAGGAGACTCAAAGCGCAGCACCTCCTCGAAGGCGGCCCGGGCGCGGCTCGGGTCAGCGTGTAACCGGGCGTACTGCTCGGGATGCGTGGCCAAGCACCACAAGGCGTTGCCCAACGCGTGCGCCGTGGTGTCCACGCCTGCCGAGAGCAGGGTCCGCACCAGCACCGCGCTCTCCTGCAAGGTGAATCCCTCGGCGGCGGCGTGACGATGGATCTCCACGCCCATGCCACCAGGTAGGAAGGCGTCCAGGCCACAGTGTTTCAGCATCCACTCCGGGGAGGGACCCGCATCCGTCGGCGCCGAGTCGGCAAAGCCGGTGCGGGAAGAGGAAGGATTCCACACAATCCGAGCACCCCGGAGCATGCTGTCGCGGTGCTCGTCAGGCAACCCGAAGATCTCGGAGAACATCTGCAGCGGGTAGGCGTTGGCGAGGTCCGTCATCGCCTCGAATGGCTCGCCATGCGCCAACCGCGCCACGAACTCGTCCGCGACCGACCGAATCCTGCCCCCCCACCGGTTGATGGCGCTGGCGGACAGCACCCGGGAGACCACGCCGCGGACGCGTGAATGCTCCGGGGGATCAGCCTCCGAGAGCGGCGATGGCCGCCGCCACGGACGCTGCGTGCGGAAGTTGGACAAGCCCACTCCCGCTGACGAGCAGAACGTCTCCGCATCACGTAACACCGCGGACACGCTGGCGTGTCGGGCAGCGGCCCAGATGTCATAGGGTGCCAACCACACGACCTCACCCGTCTCACGCATCGCCTCATACGCCGGATACGGGTCGGTGAGAAACTCCGTCGAGAACGGGTCCAGATCACGCACTGGGCGCGGAGCCGCCATCGGCTTCCTCCTACACGTCCTACCATACGTATCGCGACGACGGGGAAACAGGGCACGCGTTCTCAGTCTGGCCGTCTCGGCCACGACCCGCGTTCGTCAGCCGCCCGTCGCACCCCAGGCGAAACGAAGCAGATACGAAATGAGCGCACGTCAGGCTACCAACGAATCAGCCATAACAGCACGTCAGACCATATACACAGTCTGTTACTGACGAACCATTCCTTAACCGTGTGTCGCAGGAGATCCTGTCGGGGAATGCTGCCGCCATACGAAGGCCTCTACGAGGCGACGAAGCCCTTGGTGGTCTCATCTTAGGTCTCATCCGCCTACGTTCACCTACGTTCATTGATATTCGGATCATGCAGCGGTACAGGTCACGGACGTGAACGGTATTCGGCGAACTATTATCCCGACTTCTGAAAATCGGAAGGTCGACGGTTCGACCCCGTCCCTGGCCACCACTGTACGGTGCAAAGGCTCGCTGTGGTCTCGGCTGTCTGATGTTTGTCAAAGCACTCGCCGGCCTGGCTGGCCATGTTCCGCCGAGGTCCGGGCGAGGTGCTTATAGCGCCTGGTCATCACGCTGTGAGCCAGCCCATGGGACCCACAACCGGCGCGCTGCCGACGGTCGGCGCGAGGAAAGGATCTGACGACGCGGCGTTGGACGGTGCGCGACCGAAACCTGTCGGACGTGTAGCACACCAAGTGCTACCATGCCGGGATGGAGCGCATCGGCATTCGTGAACTCCGTCAGAACGCGTCCCGGTACCTCGCCCTGGTGAAAGCGGGACATACCGTGGAAGTGACCGAACGCGGCGAACTGATCGCCCTCCTGGTGCCTGCGCAGCGCTCTCACACTGTGCGAGATCAACTGATCGGCGCAGGAAAGCTGATTCCCGCGGCCTGCCCTACCGGCCGTGTCCGGTCACCTCGGCCGGTGCCGATCGTGCCTGGCGAGCCGACCAATCAGGAACTGCTCGACGCCGAGCGCGAGGAGCGGCTGTGATCTACCTGGACTCCTCCGCGCTGATGAAACTGATCCGGATGGAGGACGAAACCGCAGCGCTGCGCGACTGGCTTGGCGAACGGCCTGAGCAACCGGTGGTGAGCAGTGAGCTCGGGCGAGTCGAGGTACTCAGGGCGGCGCGTCGGGTCGGCGGTCGGGCCCTGGCCGAAGCCCGTGCGGTTGTCGGCGACATCGACCTGGTCCCGCTCGACCGTGCGGTTCAAGATCTCGCCTCCGACATCGGTGATCCGCTGCTGCGCACCCTCGACGCCCTCCATTTGGCCTCAGCCGTGCTGCTCAGCGACGAGCTGACGGTATTCATTGCCTACGACCAACGGCTCACCAGCGCGGCCCAGGCCGCTGGCCTGGTCGTTGCCACGCCCGGCGCAGCCCCGACGCCGTAAGACCTGACCCACGGTGCGCAACGAAAGGTGGGAACCAAAGGGCGTGACTCGGGCAGTGGGTTCAGCACGCCTCACCCGTTGACGAAGATGCCTTCACCATTGGCGCCGTCGAGGCGGCGGAGCCAGGACGCCGGAGGCGTGGCCGCAGCCCGTCGTCGGGTGGGTGTCCAACGAACTGTCCAATAACTCCAGTGCCCTGC
>DATHTJ010000152.1:0-11191 GCA_035463315.1 Pseudonocardiaceae bacterium | reverse complement strand
CAACGTGGAGCGGGCGTTGCCATTCCTGCACGAAGCGCTGCGCTCCGGCCTGGTGTTGACCGCAGTCTGCAAGTGGTACCACCGCCGAGCGATTCAGCTCCTCCGCGCACTCGTGCCAGAGGCGCCGTTCTTCCACGCCATTACCTGGGAACCAGTCTACGACGGCGTTACGGTGACCAGATCTGACTGGTGGCTTCAGTCTCCGGTTGCCGCACAGCGCGTGCTCAAGGAGTGGCGGGTGATACCCGAGCGGCTGGCGGCTGGATCGCTCAAGGAAGTTGAGCTAGTTGAGGGGGCGTGGCGATAGGGGTGGGATGCTGATTGCGTGTGGAAGTCCATGTACAAGCTGCTGTTCTCGATCTTCTTCCGTCGCGTCCCGGCAGAGACCGCGCATCGTCTGGGCTTCGGGCTGATCCGTGCGGTGGTTGTGGTTCCGGGGCTGGGCTCGTTGCTGCGTGGCTGGCTCGTTCCTTGTGATCCGGTGCTGCAGGTTCGGGCTCTCGGGCTTGATTTTCCAGGACCGCTAGGCCTGGCAGCGGGGTTCGACAAGGATGCTCTAGGCGTTGATGCCATGGGTGCGTTGGGGTTCGCTTTCGTTGAGGTCGGCACCGTGACGGCGCAACCGCAGCTGGGCAACCCGAAGCCGCGACTGTTCCGCCTCGCCGACGATCGGGCGCTGGTCAACCGGATGGGGTTCAACAACGCCGGCTCGGCGGCCGCCGCCGCCCGCTTGCGGGCTCGTGGCCGTGGTCGGGGTGTGGTGGTCGGGGTCAACATTGGCAAGTCGAAGGTCGTTCCGGAGAATGAGGCGGTTGACGACTACGTGGCGAGCGCGAGGTTGCTGGCCGATGTCGCGGAGTACCTGGTGGTCAACGTCAGTTCACCCAACACGCCGGGGCTGCGTAGCCTCCAGGCCGTCGAGCATCTTCGGCCGCTGCTGGGGGGTGTTCGTGATGCGCTGGATGGGGCCAGCTCACGGCGAGTGCCGCTGCTGGTCAAGATCGCCCCGGACCTGGCCGACGAGGACGTCGACGCGGTGGCTGACCTCGCGCTGGAACTCGGGCTGGACGGGATCATCGCCACCAACACCACGGTCTCCCGAGACGGGCTGGCTACCGGCGCGGCACAGGTGAAGACCATGGGCGCGGGCGGTGTCTCTGGTGCTCCGCTCAAGGACCGCTCCCTTGCGGTGCTGCGCCGGCTGCGCGGCCGGGTCGGAGATCGGCTGGTTCTGGTGGCGGTTGGCGGGATCGAGACCGCCGATGACGCCTGGGCTCGAATCCAAGCCGGTGCGACGCTCGTGCAGGCCTACACCGGTTTCATCTACGGCGGGCCGCTGTGGCCACGCCGCATCCACCGGGGTCTGGCCCGCCGTGCCCGCCAGGCGGGCTACACCTCGATCAGCGAAGCCACCGGCTCGGCGACCCCTGAAGACAACAAGAACAGGTAGAAGACGATGAGTGACCGGTGGCGTAATCAGTGACGGCCATCACGGCCCAGCCACTGGCATCAGCCAGGCCGCTGGGGTGCCAGGCTCGGGCCGGGCCTAGGTCTCGCAGCAACGCCGTGGTGACGTCGTGAGGCTGCGGCTCACGCATCTGCCCGATGTTCACACTGTTATCGTGATCCGCCCGCACCTGAGTCCGTAAGGTTCTGTTATGCCGCGCACGCGCACGATCCGGATCGGCACCCGGTCCAGCCCGATGGCCCTGCACCAGGCCGGGCAGGTCGCGGCTGCACTCGAAGCCCAGGACCCCGTGGTCACCACCGAACTAGTCAAGATCACCACCTCCGGGGACCAGTGGATGGGTGACCTGGCGGCGCTCGGCGGTAAGGGCGCCTTCGTCCGCGAGATCGATCGCGCCTTGCTCGAGGGTGGGGTTGACCTCGCGGTGCACTGCCTCAAGGACATCCCCGGTGATGTGCCCACCCCCGAAGGCCTGACATTCGCCGCGTACCTGCAACGGGAGAACATCCATGACGCGGTGATCTCTCGCACCGGTGCGCCGTTGGGAGAGCTGCCCGCCGGGGCGCTGATCGGTACCAGTTCCGTGCGCCGCGCCGCCCAGCTGCATCTGCACCACCCGCACCTGCGGGTCAAGCCGCTGCGGGGCAATGTGAACACCCGGCTGATGCGGCTGGAGGAGGGCCACTTTGACGCGATCATCGCTGCGGTGTCGGGGCTGTACCGCGTCGAGCAGGCAGACCGGATCACCGAGATCCTGTCGCTGGAGACGATGTGCCCGGCGATCGGCGCCGGCATCATCGTGCTGCAGTGCCGCGCCGGTGACGACGAGATCCAGACGCGGACCGCCCGGCTGGGCGACGAGGAGACCACCCGGCACGCCATCGCCGAGCGCGCCATGCTGCACGCGCTGCAGGGCCATTGCAACTCACCCATCGCGGGCTACGCCACCACCGAACCCAGCGGCAAACTGACCTTGCGCGGCAAGGTGTTCAACCTGGACGGAAGCCAGTGGCTCGACTCCCACCATTGGGGTGTCCCCGAGGATCCTGCCGCCCTGGGATTCTTCGTCGGTGCCGACCTGTTGCGCCAGGGCGCCCGGGCGCTGATCGACTCCATCACCCACTGATCCGCAGCGGGTTTGTCAGCCGGGTTGCACTGTCCGCGCCACTAGCGCTCGGCTCAAGCCTGGCAGCGCGACTGCGAGCCGGCGGTGCCGTGGCACTGCCACCCGACGGGACAGAACGTGGTAACCGGCCGCCTCGATCTCGTCCAGGATGCCGCTGTAGAGGCGAAACGCCGTGGCCACGCAGGCCCGGGACACCGGGGCGAGCATCGGGATACCCGGTGCCGCCCGGCGGTAGATCGCTCGGGTACGGGCTACCAGGTGGGCCAGTGCACGGTACACCCGGGGATCGGGCCGTCCGGTGCTGCGGCACCACACCAGCAGTGCCCGGTCCACCTCGAACGCAGCCAGCTCGTCAGCGGGCAGGTAAACCCGTCCGCGATCGAGGTCCTCCCCGATGTCGCGGAGGAAGTTGGTGATCTGGAAGGCGATGCCCAGCGCCGCCGCATGCGGCTCGGCCCGTTCCCGCGGGACCACGGTGCCCAGCACCGGCAGCACCTGCAGCCCGATGACCGCCGCTGAGCCGTGCATGTAGCGGGCCAGCTCGTCGAAGGTCTGGTAGCCGGCCACTCCACCCTGTTCGACCGGCCGATCCATCCGCATGGAGACCATGAAATCTGCGAAATGCTGCGGGTCGATCCGGTAGCGAACCGCAGTGTGCACCGGCGCAGCCAGTATCGGGTGGTCGGAGTGTCCCCGCTGCAACCCGTCGCGCAACTGTCGGGTCAGGGTGTCCAGCTCTGCGAGGCGTTGCGGCCAGGGCCGGGTGTCGGACAGGTCGTCGACGATCTCGTCGGCGTAGCGGGCCAGCCCGTAGAGGGCGTGGATCGCCGGCCGGGCTGCAGGTGGTAACAGTCGGGTGGCTAAGAAGTAGGTGCGGCCGTGCACCGCGTTGAGTTCCCGGCAACGGGTATAGGAGGCCCGCAGTGCAGGCTCGGTGATGCCTGCCGCGTCGAGTTCGCGAGTCATGCGGTTCCTGCCGGCTCGGTATCGGTGCGCCGGGGGCGGCCGTGCACGTGCAGCGGGTCGCGGCGCAGCAACGCGGTGGCGGCAACCAGCGACACCGCCGTCATCCCGATCTGGTAAGGCCAGGAGTTGAACGCACTCTCCCCGGTGGGGTAGGTGGCCAGCACCAGCCAGGTCGACCCGGCGACCACCAACGCCAGCGGATTTCGCCGCCAGGACAGAGCTGCGGCGAGGACGAGCGCCCAGGTGAGGTACCAGGGCAGGGTGGCCGGTGCCAGCAGTGCCGACCACAGCAGCGCGATCGCTGCGCGGCGCACGGCGTCGGGCCCGCCGGCCCTGGCCAGCCACCACTGCCGGGCGAAGATGGCCAGGAAGATCCCGGAGCCGAGGATCCGGCAGACCATGACGAATGGGCTGCTGCTGACGTCATGAAACGGCGACGTCACGGCGTGGGAGAGCTGGCCCGCGGCGGTAGGCAGCGACATCCAGTTGACGATCAGAGACGGTGCGTTGAGTGCGGGGATCCAGCCGAGACCGACCCCGGACAGCATCGTGACGCCGGTGAACACCGTGGCGAACACCGCCATACCGCCGGCACCGGCCCGCAGCAGCGCAGCGCCCCGGCTACCGGGGAGGTGGGCCGCCCAGATCCACACCAGGAACGGCAGCGCGATCCCGGCCGACGCCTTCACCGCCATCGCCACGGTGACCAGCGCAATCCCGGCGACGTGCCGGCGCTGCAGCACCAGCAGCGTGCCCGCAGCCAGCAGGCCGATCATGAGCAGGTCGTTGTGCGGTCCGCCGACCAGGTGCACGACGGTCATCGGGTTGGCGACTACCAGCCAGAGCGTGACGGTGCGGTTGCCGCCGAGCTGGTCGGCCAGCCGGGGCAGCGCGAATACCAGGAGTCCAAGACCGACCAGCAGCACCAGCCGCATGCCGATCACGCCCGTGATGGCGTCCTCGCCGGTCAACCAGTTCATGGTCTTCGCGATAAGGATGAACAGCGGGCCATAAGGCGCTGGGGTGGTCTGCCATGCGTAGTGCACGTTGTCCGCAATGGGCCCCGGCGGCAGCTCGGAGGGTCCGATCTGATAAGGGTCCAGCCCGCGCAGCGCAAGCGCGCCTTGCGCAAGGTAGCTGTAGACATCCCTGGTGAACAGTGGCGGTGACAGCACCATCGGTGCGACCCACACGGCGCTGGCGACCTGGACATGCTGGACGGTTGCGGTGCCGGCCAGGACGTCGCGCCCCAGGCGCACCCAGGCCCACACGATCATGCCAATACCGAGGTAGAGCGCCGCGGTGGCCAGCTCGCGACCGTGGCCATAGCGCATCCAGGACAGCGGCCCCCCGGTGATCAGCGGATCGGTGACGAGGATCCCGCCGGCCCCGACCGCCATGGCGGCCAGCAGCATCGAACCTGCCAGCCCGAGCAAGACCGTGCCTGACAACAGCTGGCCAGGGAGCACTCGGTCCAGCAGCAGCACGGGTTCTTCCCGCTTGGCGGCGGGGTCATGACCAGGATTGAGGAGCGCGTAGCCGGCGGCTGTGGGAGACGCTGAGGTCGAGGTCATGGCGGGCCGTATGTTTCCACAACCCAGCGTCAGCGGTACCAATAGTGGCCTTGTCGTGACCTACTCGGGATTGCCTCGTGTCAGCCACTGACAGCGGTACGCCGATGGACTCCGGCGGCGGTGATCCGGGCCGCGGCGAGCCTGCCGGAGATGATCGCGGTGGGCACACCCACCCCGGGCGTAGTGCCGCATCCGGCGAGCACCACGTTGACCCGTCCGCGGACCAGGTTCGACGGGCGGAACGGCCCGGTCTGGGCGAAGGTGTGTGCCGCGGAGAACGGTGTGCCGACCGCCAGCCCCTGGGCCGCCCAGTCAGCGGGGGTCACCAGCTGCTCAGCCTCGATGGCGTCGCCGAGGTCAGCCAATCCCCGGTTCTCCAGAGTGCCGACCAGCTCATCGCGGTACGCCGGCCCGAGGGTGGCCCAGTCCAGGGGAGCGGTGTGCAGGTTGGGGCAGGGCGCGAGCACGTACAACAGCTCACGTCCGGCAGGTGCGAGGGTGGGGTCAGTGGCGGTGGGACGGGTGATCAGCAGCGACGGGTCGGTCATCAGTCGCCCGCGGTAGATGATCTCGTCGAAGGTGCTTTCCCATGCCTCGCCGAAAATGATCGTATGGTGCGCAAGCCCCGTCCAGCCCGACCCGGTGCCCGGCCGGACTCCAGCGTGAAGCACCACCGCCGAGGGCGACCAGCGCAGCGGCACCGGCCGCCGGGGAGCCCGGCCGAGCAGCCGGTGCACCACTGGTAGATCAGGGGTGAGCACCACCGCATCGGCGGCAACCCGCTCGCCGCCTGCGGTGTGCACTGCTGTGACGCGGTCCCCGGAGTGTTCCAGAGCGGTCACCGTGGTGCCGTAGCGAAGCTGCGCGCCGGCATCGGAGGCTGCGTCAGCCATCGCCTGGGGCAGCGCCTGCATTCCCCCGCGGGGAAACCAGACACCGGCCACGGTGTCCATGTAGGCGATCACCGCGTAGGCGCCCAGGGCGCGCTGCGGGGGCACCCCGGCGTAGAGCGCTTGGAAGGAGAAGATCCGTTGCAGCCGCTTGTCGTGCAGGAACCGGCCGACCTGCGCGCCGAGCCGGCCGAAGCCGCCCAGTGCGGCCAGCGTCGCCAGCTCGCGGACCGCATCCCGGCTAGCCACGAGATCCAGCGGGGAATCGAAGTTGCCGCCGATGAACCGTCCGATCTCGACCTGGTAGAGCCGGGTCAACCAGTCCCGTAACCGCCGGTAGCCATTCGCTTCCTCCGGTCCGGCCACCGCCCGGACCTCGGCCTCCATCGCCGCCGCGTCAGTGTGCACGTCGATCACCGACCCGTCCGCGAAGCGGGCCCGGTAGGCAGGGTGCAGTGCCACCAGGTCCAGCCGTGCGGCCACCGAGTCACCCACTGCGGCCAGTGCCTCATCGATCAGTTCGGGCATGGTCAGCACGGTGGGACCGGTATCGAGGCGATAGCCCGCGAGATCCATCCGCCCGGCCCGACCACCCGGGTGCGGCTGAGCCTCGAGCAGGGTCACCTGCCGTCCAGCCCCGAGCAGGTGCAGCGTGGCGGACAACCCCGCCAGCCCGGCGCCGACGACTACCACGTGATCGGTCGGTCCAGGCACGGTGCGCACAGGTGGACACTAGCGTGGTCGTGAGTGCGTCGAGTGTTTCGGTACTCGGCAACTGGCAGAGCTACTCACAAGGTTCTTCGGGTCGCCTGCGCTGCAAGCTCGGTCAGCCGCGCGCCCGCTGGCTCGGCCAGATTGGCGGCGCACAGGCTAGCCAGCGCGGCGTTGGTCAGCTCGGTGATCCGGTGCTCGACCTCGGCCACCGCACCGAGTCCCATCAGCAGCTGGCGTATCTCGGTCACGGTGTCCTCGTCCACCTGCGGGTCCCCGATCGCGCCGCGCAACAGGTCGGCGGCTGCAGTGTGCCGTAGTGCGTCGGCGTTGCGAAGACCATAGGCCACCAGCAGCGTGCGCTTACCCTCGCGCAGGTCGTCACCGGCGGGCTTGCCGGTGACCTCGGGGTCGCCGAACATGCCCAGCAGGTCATCGCGGAGCTGAAAGGCGACGCCGATATCGGCGCCGAAGCGGCGGTAGGCGTCCACCAGCGCGGGGTCCGCTCCAGCGATCGCCGCACCGAGGTGCAAGGGGCGCTCAACGGTGTAGGCCGCGGTTTTGTACCGGTCGATCTGCAGCGCGGTCTCGGGCGTCTCGTCCCCGCGGGCCTGCGTGAGCATGTCGAGGTACTGCCCGGCGAGCAGCTCGGTGCGCATTGCCTGCCATACGGTGTGCACTCGACCGAGCTGGCCAGGCCACAGTTCCGCGCTGCGGAGCATGTCGTCGGCCCAGGCCAGCGCGATGTCGCCAAGCAGGATGGCGGTAGCCGCACCGAACCTTTCCGGCGTGCCCAACCACCCGGCCGCACGGTGCCGAGCCGAAAAGTCGACGTGCACCGTTGGTGCGCCGCGCCGGGTAGTGGAATCATCCATCAGGTCGTCATGCACCAGTGCGCACGCTTGGATGAGCTCCAGGGAGCTCACCGCCCGCAGCACTGCACGCGCTTCTGGGCCAGTCGGAGATCCGCCTGCTCCCCGCCAGCCCCACCAGGCGAAGGTCGGTCGCAGCCGTTTGCCGCCGCCGAGTACAAAGTCGCTCAGCGAGTCCACCGCGGCGACGAACTGCGAGTCGATCTGCGCGGCCTCGTTGCGTTTGGACTTCAGGAAAGCGGTGAGCTCGCGGTGCACCTCAGCGCCGAGATCCTCATCGAGTGGGTGCGCCTGCTGATCATTCGCCGGCCCGTCCGGGGATAGTAGCCCGGCTCCCCGAGTGGCATTCACGTGCGCCATGGAACCTCCTGGGGTCGTGCTGATGGCACTGCGTAGCCGGCCCTGAACTCGCTGTGCGCCGACGATAAGGGAGCGGCGTGTCGACATGTGCCCGGGTTCGGCCCCGGCGCCGTCCCGGTTCGGTTGGTGTGTCTTCAAGTACCTCCAACGCCTATTGGGAGTGTCGTCAACGGCCGCCAACCCCGGTCAGCTCGTTAGAGCGGAAGCGTGCGGCCGAGTACGGCGAAGGCCCGGGAGTCTCCGGTGAAGCGGTAGTTACGCAAAAGGTCGGTGAAGCCGATCCGGCGGTAGAGCCGCCAGGCCCTGGTTGGGCCCTCGGGAGTGGACAGCAACGCGCGCGGGGCATCCGCTCTGGACAGCAGCTCGGTGAGCAGGGCCTCGCCGATGCCCCGGCCCTGCGCGCTTGGGTGCACGTGAAGTTCGGTGAGTTCGAAATAGTCGGCGAGGTTGACTTGTGCCGCGACGGGGTCGATCAGCATTAATCCACGGTGCACCTCGTCGTGCCACCACTGGCCGGGCGCCCCTCGGTAGCCGTAGGTGATACCCACCAGCGCCTCGGCCTCGAAGGCCGCCATGCACACCCAGCCGGCTCGCAGCATGTGCTCCAGCCACATCGGGCGCCGATGCCGCGCCGTGCCAGGTGGGTAGCGCATCGCGGTGACGTAGATCCGCAGCGCCTCGTCGAGTCTGACTCGCAACTGCTCGGCTGTCAGTTCGGCCAGCCGAGCCGGTTCGCGGGCGCGCATTGTTGTCACCGCCGACCTCCAGTATTGGCCGGTGCAGCTGCGAAGCGGGCGGCACCGGCGGGCTGCACGGGTCCATGAGACCACGCCACGGTTTCGGCTGGTCGCCTTCCTGCGCGTCGGACTTGACGGGACTGTGCCCAGCGGGGTTATTCTTAGCCCGTGTTCGAACACGTGTTCGAATACGGGCTCGGTGGCGGGGCGGGGGAAGCGCGCCGCCACCGGGCTCCGCCGGCTTCCCCACGGCGCAGTCAACCCGGTGTCGCACCCATGACGACCCCCACTGAGGAGGCTGACGTGCCTATTGCCGCTCCGCTGACCCCGCCCGTCGTGCCGCTTTCGCGGTGTGGCGGCCCGACTTACCGTCCGTCTGCCGCGCGAGTTCTTTTTGAGCAGGCCCGCCGGGCCCTGCTCGACGCCGAGTACTCCGCACATCCAGTAGACCGCTATGCCCAGGCTCACCTCGCAGCGCTGCGAGCGGCGGCCGCAGTGCTGGCGGCGCGGGCTCGACCACGACGCCGCTCCCGGCCGACCAGCGCGTGGGTTCTTCTCGCCACGGTTGCGCCGGAACTTGCGGAATGGTCCGCCTACTTTGCCACCACTTCGGCCACTCGATCGGCCGCCGAAGCCGGAGTACGTCGCCTCGTGACTACCCGCGACGCCGACGAGCTCGTGCGGCAGGCCGGCGAGTTCCTCACCCTCGCGCAGCACGCGGCGTCCGGGACCTCCCGATGACCGCGCCGCGGCCGTTGATCGATTACGGTCGGATGCTCGACGTTATCGGGATCGAGTGCGAGCTGATGCTCGGCACAGCGGCCACTGCGCTGCCGGATGCGGCGCAGGCCGAAGTGCCCGGCTGCCCCGATTCGACCTTGGGCGAGACCCTGCGGCACGTGGGCAGCGTGCACCGGGTCACCCGGCTATGGGTACGGGACGGCCAACGACCCGAACAGTGGGAGCAGTCACCACCGGACGGTGATCTGATCAGCTTCGTGCGGACCGGCGTCAGCGAGCTGCTCACTGAGCTGAGGCAGCACGACCCAGCCGACCCTTGCGACACCTGGTGGCCCGCCGACCGCACACACGGGTTCTGGCGGCGTCGGATGGCCCACGAGACCACCGTGCACCGGGTCGACGTCCAGGCAGCCGCTGGCGGGCCGGTGCACCCCATCGACGCGGACGTGGCCCTCGATGGCATTGACGAGCTGCTGTTGCTGTGGTTCGGTCACCGCCTCGGCGAGCTGCGGATATCTCTACCGCAGCACGGGACGGTCGCTCTTTCGGCCGCTGACCGGCGCTGGGTGGCGGTCTTCGAGCCGGGCCGGTCTGCCGCGCGGCGGGTAGGGGAGGCAGATGCACGTGCGGCGGACGCGACGGTCAGCGGAACGCCGATGGAGATTTACCTCTGGTCGTGGGGTCGTCTGCCGGATCAGTCGGTCCGGATTTCGGGCGACCGGGAGGCTGTCGCCCGGTTCTGGACACTGTTGCGCCCCGCGACCCAGTGAGTCTGCAGTGACTACAGCGTCACGCCCGGAGCCGCAAACCTCGCGGGGTAGCACGGAACCCGGCGTCCCGGAGCAGCTCGGCCAGCGCCGACCGTTGCGCCGCCTCGCCGTCGGCGCGCTGGACGGACAGGGAGCCCAGCCAGCCCTGACGTACCGCGCCGGCGAGGGCGCTTATAGCGACGCGCAGGATCTCGGTGTCCTCGGTGAAGGACAGCAGCGACCGGCCCCCGCGCTCGACGTAGAGCGCCGCCGCGCCGTCCACCAGCACGGCCAGTGCCCCTGCCTTGCGTCCAGGTCGATGCCGCACCTCACCCACGGTGAGCGGCCACGGCAGAGCGGCCCCGTAGGGCTGGGCAGGGTCGGCCGCGGCAAGCACAACCGCCGCGGCGTCGTGGCCGCTGACCTGGCCCAGGGCGCGCAGCCGGTCGATCGCGCCCGGGACAGCGAACTGCGCGGCACCGAGCCCCTCAACGACGTACCCGCGCCGGCATCGGCCGGAGTCCTCCATCGCCCGCAGCACCTTGTAGACGCCGGCAAAACCACCGGCGACTCGTTCGGTGTCGAGCGCTCCCCTGGTGAGGACCCCGTGCCGCTCGAGAAACACTTCGGCCCGGGCGTGCGCCCGCCGGGTCGGGTCAGGCTCGTGCACGGACGACAGCGACCAGCGGCCCGCGGCCGTCGGCGGACCTGCGCGGGAGGGCATCGATGGCCGATTCAGCCGCATCCGAGCGTATCGGCCGCGCGGCACAGATCGGCGTGGCCGATTTGCGGCCGAACGACCGGACACCAAGGCCCGGAGCGGCGCCAGCGAATCGTTGGTCAGCACCCCCGCCCACACCAGGTCCCACAGCGCCCCGACGAGATCGGCGTCACCGGGCACCGGCTGACCGTCGGTGAGCAGATACTGGCCAGCCCGGTCGGCGAGATCCCTGAAGAAAAGCGCTCCGCCCACGGCCGGACCGCCAGCGGGGTCCCA